>JAFXHA010000030.1 GCA_017536635.1 Clostridia bacterium | reverse complement strand
TAAAATCTTCGTCACATTAACCGATGATGATACAGCGAAGCTTGAAATTAAGATATTTACGGGAAAAAGCACCGAAAAATGGCTTAAAAAGCTCAATGCACGGAGTAGAAGTCGTACGGGTGTCACGTCTAAGAAGATGGTTGAGTCCTACGAGAACCAGATTAAGAACACGAAATAACTTTTAAATTTCGGGGTTGCCGCAATTGCGGCAACCCCGAAAGACTTTTTCCTTTTCTATTGACAAACAGGATTTTTTGGTTTATAATAATTTAGATGAAATAAATTCGCTTTTGCGACGGAGGAAATATGACTATTTACGATGAACTCGTTGCCAGAGGTCTTATCGCTCAGGTAACAGACGAAGAAGAAATAAAGGAGCTTGTAAACAGCGGCAAGGCTGTTTTCTACATAGGCTTCGACCCCACGGCAGACAGTCTGCACGTTGGACATTTTATGGCGCTTTGCCTTATGAAGCGTCTTCAGATGGCGGGCAACAAGCCGATAGCGCTCATCGGTGGCGGCACGGCTATGGTCGGCGACCCCTCGGGAAGAACCGATATGCGTCAGATGATGACACCCGAAACCATCAATCACAACTGCGAGTGCTTCAAGAAGCAGATGAGCCGTTTTATCGACTTCTCTGACGGCAAGGCTATTATGATAAACAATGCCGATTGGCTTCTCGGACTCAACTACATCGACGTTCTCCGCGACGTCGGCGCTTGCTTCTCGGTAAACCGTATGCTTACCGCAGAATGCTACAAGCAGAGAATGGAAAAGGGACTTTCCTTCCTTGAGTTCAACTATATGATAATGCAGTCCTACGACTTCTATCACCTCTACAAAACTCTCGGCTGTAATATGCAGTTCGGCGGCGATGACCAGTGGTCTAATATGCTCGGCGGAACTGAGCTTATCAGAAGAAAGCTCGGCAAGGATGCGTACGCGATGACCATTACCCTGCTCCTCAACTCCGAGGGCAAAAAGATGGGTAAGACGCAGTCGGGCGCAGTATGGCTCGATCCCGACAAGACCTCGCCTTACGATTTCTATCAGTATTGGAGAAACGTTGCCGATGCTGACGTTCTCAAGTGCATCCGTATGCTCACCTTCCTGCCCTTAGAGGAGATCGACGCTATGGATTCTTGGGAAGGTGCACAGCTCAACCGTGCTAAAGAAATTCTCGCGTTCGAGCTCACAAAGCTCGTTCACGGCGAAGAAGAGGCTCAGAAGGCAGAAGCAAGCGCAAAGGCGCTCTTCGCTTCGGGCGCTGAAGCTCAGATACCTACTACCGAGCTCTCCGACGCTGATTTCATCGACGGCGTCATAGATATCGGCGGCATTCTCGTAAAGGCAGGTCTCGTTCCCTCTAAGTCCGAGGCGCGCAGAGCTATCGAGCAGGGCGGCGTTTCGGTAGACAACGAAAAGATCTCCGACGTCCGCGCAACCTTTACAAAGGCTGATCTCGCTGACGGAAAAGTCTTCCGTAGAGGTAAAAAGAACTTCAGAAAGGTTATAGCAAAGTAAGTTACTTTTCTTTTGGAAAAGAAAAGTAACCAAAAGAAAACTTCCCACTGGTTTAAAACAGCGGACATATCACTCGAAATAACGTTCATCGTTATCTATAATTTATCAGCATCATAATGAAAAAACTCGTCGGACGCTACTCTCCGACGAGTTTTGATTTATTCACATTATTTATCTTTAAAGTTTTTGAAGAGTCCAGAGAAACTTTTTCCAAAAAGTTTCTTTGGTGGGGTGCGGGGCAAAGCCCTGCAAAAGCATTAGTCTTCTTTTTTAAGCTGCTTGAGCTCGTTGAGGAATGTCTCAATATCCTTGAACTCACGGTAGACCGAAGCAAAGCGCACGTATGCTACCTCGTCCTTTTCCTTGAGCTTACGCATAACTATCTCACCGATCTCAACAGTGCTTATCTCGTTACGAAGTGTATTATGAAGCTCTGCCTCTATCTCTGTAGCTATCTCCTCTGCGTTGACAGGACGCTTCTGACAAGCCTTGAGAAGTCCTGAGAGCAGCTTATTTCTATCGAAAAGCTCCTTTGTACCGTCCTTTTTAACGACAACGAGCTGCACCGACTCTATGACCTCAAAGGTCGTAAAGCGCTTCTGACAAACCAGACACTCGCGGCGTCTCTTTATACTGTTTCCGACCTCGATCGGACGGGAATCTATAACCTTGCTATCGGGATTTCCGCAAGCGGGACATCTCATATTGGCACCTCACTGAAAAATATTTTTAATAATAATATATTTTACCATAATTTTTTCCAAAAGTAAAGAGTTTTTATCAAAATAATGTGTTAAATAACAAATTTTATACCATATATTGTGTCTTGAAAGATCTCTTAAAATAAAGTATAATTATTATTGAGGAAAAAGAAAGGAGATATTATGAAAAAACGATCGATCCCCTGCTCTCCTTTAGCTAATAAATGTATTACGTACGGTCTTTTTGCGGTCATCTGCAACCTGACGTCGATACTTTTTCTTGCGGCAGTTGACGGTGCGCCGCCGTACATACTCGCACACAAATTTGCGCCGATGCTTGAATATCCGATAATGACCGTAGTTATACTTATCGCAGGCGCCTTGCTTTTTGATTACGTAAGCACAGAAAATAAAGATAAAAAATGA
This sequence comes from Clostridia bacterium, assembly GCA_017536635.1. Taxonomy (GTDB): domain Bacteria; phylum Bacillota; class Clostridia; order Oscillospirales; family CAG-272; genus HGM12713. The sequence continues at coordinate 4,356 of JAFXHA010000030.1, read as the reverse complement.
GATGCATATGCATCTCATTTTTTATTATCGTAACTCTGTCGATAAGCCGAGTTCTGTCGTTGGACGGTCATCTATCTTCGCCCGCCGTCGCCGACGGGCTTCGGGTCTCCCCGTGCCACCTGCGGATATATGCCGAGCAAGCGATCCGCATACGGTGTTGCTTCGGATAGGGTTTACAGCAAACCTATGTTACCATAGGAGTGGGTGAGCTCTTACCTCGCCTTTCCATCCTTACTCTGCGTTGCAGAGCGGTTTATTTCTGTTGCACTTTCCCGGGAGTCGCCTCCGGCTGACGTTATCAGCTACCCTGCTCTGTGAAGCTCGGACTTTCCTCACGATAATACCTTTCGGCAACATACCGCGCGACCGTCTGGCAGAGTTACTAAATGATTTTATCACATTTGAGTGATTTTGTCAAGTTTCTTGTTTTTATTATTTTAAATCAACCTTACTTATATTTGATATTCTCGATACGGGAACTGCGGCAAGCGCGGTGATAACTATTTCGGGTATCATATAAAGTCCGTTATAGAATATCGAATATATCAGTGCAAGTCCCTTGCCTTCAAAGGCGCCAAGGATCGTTGATCCGATCTTGTAGAAACCCTCCTGCGTAAAGAACCATTCCGCCCACGCGCCGTAAAAGATATATCCCGACACGATATGACAGATATATCTTGCGCCAAGCGCCAGAATGACGCCGAGAACTATCGCAAGCGTTTTATTCTTTATCTTATTACGGAAAACTCCGCCAAGGCAAAGCACGGTGTATGCGACGATATAATCGATAACGAGAATAGAAATTGCTGCAACGATGCCCATATAATCCTCGCTTGAAGGCATAAAGAGCGCCATTATCGTCGAACCGCCCTTGCCGAGATACAGATCAAGAATTATCTGTATCACCGAATAGGTAAAGGATACGAAAAATCCCCATTTCACGCCGTACATATACGCGATAATCACTATCGGCAGCATACTTGCGACGGTGAATCCGCCGCCAAACGGCAGATTGAGGAACGGGATAATTGCGCATACCATAGCAAGGACCGTAGCAAGCGCGAGCATTACGGCTGATACTGTCAGCCTGTTTGTTTTGTTGACTGTCGTGTTCATAGACTGTCCTCCTTAAAATAAAATTAAAGGACAAAAACCGCACGGAAATCTCCGTGCGGTATATCAATCCTTTTTACTTTATTTCAAGAAGAATCCCGAAACAAGCTTGGAACAATCTCCCTACGCCGGCATTATCCGTATCAGGTTAAAGGGTTCGGCTCTCGCCATCTCAGCCTTTGGGGCACCCCCGATTTCTATGCGGTTTTCGTACTTTTTACAAGTGGATTATAGCACACATTTTTAGCTGTGTCAATAGTTTTTCCAAAAATGTAGTGATCAATAATTATAATTTGCACCGACACTCTTCATATCAACGCCCTCGATAAGCTCTTCCTTTATCTCGATCTGAGCCACGTATGAAGAAAGTCTTGCGCCAAGAAGCTGTGTCTGAAGATCGTTCATAAACAGATAATTGCCGTCCGAATCAACGAAGAACGCGGCGTTGCCGCTCTTGGCGTATCCGCCCTCATCGAGCTTATACTTCATCACGATATGGATACCGTAATCAGAGCGCACCTGGCGTATCTCGCCCTCACTCATCTCAAAGAGCGCCTCGAGCACCTCGGGGGAGTCGTACGCGGTATCCTTGGTCAGATAATATCCACCCGAATATTCGTCCATACCGGCATCCTCATTATACTTCTCCACAAGCGAATCGAATATCTTTTCGTCGCCCTCGACCGCGCTTTCCATTATGATCTGCGCCATATCCGAGAGCTCTCTAAGCTCATCGGTGGTATATTCTCTGGTCATCGCATAGCCCTTGTCGTCGAGCGCCGCCTTGCGCTCGCCTGATTCGGTATCGTAAGCTATACTGCCGTCGCGCTTGACGTAAATGATATCCCCGTTTTTATCCTTAACGGGATCGCCGTTTGCGTCCGTCTTCTGATTGCGATCTGTATCGTAGGCTATTCTTCCGTCAGAGGTATAGTATATCTCGTCGCCGTTATCGTCGGTCTCATAAATTATAGCATAAGTATAGAGAAATACGTGCTTGAACTTAACGTAAGTATTCTGATAATACTCCTCTATTACGTTCGCCGATATCTTTGAGCCGTTCTCGCCGTAAAGATGCTCGTTGAGTGCAGCTATCTTTGCCTCTATCTCGTATGCATCCTTAAGGACCGCGTAATTTGCACCGAACTCGGCAAGCTTTGAGTTGAGAGCGGTCTTAGAGCCCTCTCCGTCGCTTGATACGAGCGTATCCATAGCACTTTCTATCTCCTTTTTGGTAGCATCATCGAGCTTGAGACCTTCCTTTTCAAAGAGATAAGACGCGGCAAGATAGGTCTTTGCGCTATCAAGCACCATCTGCGTGTAGTGATCGTTATAGGTAGTAACTCCATCCGAGCTCATTACCGTATCCCAGAAAGAATCTCTGAGTGCGGATGCTCCAAAATTTGCCGAAGAAGCAAGTGTTCCCTTGACACGTGAGAGAAAAAGCATATAGGTGTTTACCGACATCTTTTCTCCATCGAGCTCCATAAAGGTCTTTCCCTTCTGCGCGCAGCCTGCAAGGCACGGAATAAGGAGAATGCAACACATTGTGATAAGAAGCACTCTCTTTGCGATCTTTTTCATAAATTTATCCTTCCTTAATTTCAGTATTTCAGGTCAAGGAACTAAACTGCTGTTCCAATTCGTAATATCTCTCAAAGAGCTTTTGCATAAGCTCAGGCGCATTATCGCCCGATTTTTTCATAAAGTTTAGCGTAGGCGTCTCCGAAGCGATAACGCGGATCCTGCCGCGATTCTCGTTTGAAAGCTCCTGCCAGACGTCGAAATCGAATTTCGAGGGCTTTATCTTGATAACGTTTGGCTCCTCGACGATAGATATTATCCTGCATCGACGTGCCGCAGCGCGAGCGAGTGAGATCGAGAGCAGGTTCATTACCTGCGGCGGTACGTCGCCGTATCTGTCGATGAGCTCGTCAAGTACGTCCTCTCTGTCTTCCTCACATTCTATTGCGGCTATTCTCTTATATATCGCCATTCTCTGAGCCGAATATCCGACGTAGTGCTCGGGTATATACGCATCGCTTCTGAAGTTTACGGTACACTCTATCTTCTCGGGTATCTTCTCGCCCTTTTCCTCAAGAACTGCCTCGTTCAGCAGCTTGATATAGAGATCATATCCGACAGCGTCAAGATGTCCGTGCTGCTCCGAGCCGAGAAGATTTCCCGCGCCTCGAAGCTCAAGGTCGCGCAACGCGATCTTAAAGCCTGCGCCGAACTCGGCGTAATCCCTGATAGTTTCAAGGCGCTTGGTGGCTATCTCGTTGACGGTCTTGTTTGGCGGATAAGTGAAGTAAGCATAAGCGCGGCGCGCCGAGCGTCCGACACGTCCTCGCAGCTGATGGAGCTGAGAAAGTCCCATTCTGTGAGCGCCCTCGACGATCAGCGTGTTTGCATTGGGGATATCGACACCCGTCTCGATGATGGTAGTACAAACGAGTATATCTACCTCACCCGAAAGCATGTCGCTCCAGATATCCTCAAGCGTTTCCTTATCCATTTTTCCGTGCGCCACGGTTATTCTCGCCTCGGGTATCGCTCGTGCGAGCTTTGCGGCGCAATAATCTATACTCTCAACAAAATTATGCAGATAGAACACCTGTCCGCCGCGTCGCAGCTCTCTGCGGATAGCCTCAAGAACTATCAGCTCGTCATGCTCAAGCACGTAGGTCTGCACGGGAAGCCTGTCGCCCGGTGCTTCATCGAGCACCGAGATATCCCGGATACCGCCCATAGCCATATTGAGCGTACGCGGAATAGGAGTAGCGGTAAGCGTGAGCACATCAACGTTGGACGCCATCTGCTTGAGCTTTTCCTTCTGCGTAACGCCGAATCTCTGCTCCTCGTCAATAATGAGCAATCCGAGGTCCTTGAACTCGATATCCTTTGACACAAGTCTGTGCGTTCCGATTATAATATCGGTATTTCCGTTTTTAAGATTTCTGAGCGACTGAGACTGTTGCTTGGTGGTTCTGAATCGCGAGATCATATCCACTGTTACGGGGAAAGAACGCATACGCGCTGAAAAGGTCTGATAATGCTGAAGCGCGAGAATGGTCGTCGGCACGAGCACAGCGACCTGCTTGCCGCCAAGCACCGCCTTATACGCGGCTCTCATCGCCACCTCGGTCTTACCGAAGCCGACGTCGCCGCACAGAAGTCTGTCCATTGGCACCGCCTTTACCATATCGCCCTTAATATCCTCGATCGCCGCGAGCTGTCCTT
>JAFXHA010000029.1 GCA_017536635.1 Clostridia bacterium | reverse complement strand
ACGGCCACCAATTACGAGGACAGACCCATCGCCGAGCAGAAGATTAAATCCGTCACCGTTACGGAAGACTGAGAGAGACAAAAAGAATCCGCCGAAGGGATTGTACTCTTAAGGACAGTTTTTGGAGTACATTACCTACCGACAGGAAAGAAACTCAAATTTTCTATCGTTCCCAACAAAAATTGAAAACATAGAAACCGCAGATTGATTTTCTGCGGTTTTTGTGCTATAATAGGAGCATGGAAATTGTTTGATGTTAATTTGTAGTTTCAGATAAAGGAGATTGTTATGAGAGCACCATTTCAAATACTTGCAATCCCATATAAATATGAAAACGGAATGCCTATATATTGTGTTTTATATCGTTCAGATTATGACCAGTGGCAATTTATCGCCGGAGGTGGCGAAGATAAAGAATCTCCAAATGACGCAGCAAAAAGAGAAATAATGGAAGAAGGCGGTATAACTGCAAACAATATTATTTCGTTAAAGTCGATGTGCTATATTCCTGTTGAAATATTCCCTCGCAGACACCTTTATGGTTGGTCTGATGATATGTATGTCATTCCCGAATATTCATTCGGCTTTGAATGTAACGCCGAGCTTGTTTTATCACATGAACATACAGAACTTGTTTGGCTCCCATACAAAGAAGCAAGAGAAAGATTGCAATGGGATTCTAACAAGACTGCTTTATATGAATTGAATTGCATATTATCAAAACAACACGATAAATAATCGGTTTAGGCTAAGCCTCCCTTGTGTAAAGGGAGGTGGCACGCGAAGCGTGACGGAGGGATTGTAATGCAGAGAAAACATAATAAAGACATTGTTCCAACCGCAAAAATGTTAAGAAAGAATATGACCAAAGAAGAAAAACACCTTTGGTATGATTTTCTGCGTACCTATCCCATCCGCTTTTTACGTCAAAAGGTTCTCGGAAGGTATATTGCGGACTTTTACTGTGCAGAAGCAAAGCTTGTTATAGAACTTGACGGTTCGGGGCATTATACCGAGGAAGGAAAGCAATACGATGAAGAAAGAACCGCCTTTCTTAAAGAATACGGATTGACAGTAATAAGAATACCGAATACTGAAATACATAAAAACTTTCGGGGTATTTGCGAATATATTGATCAGCTCGTAGAACAATCCCTCAGTCAGCTTCGCTGACAGCTCCCTTTACACAAGGGAGCCTTTTTTTGTTCACCTATGACTTGTCAATTTTACTGACAAGCACTGCATTTGTGTCCACAAAAGCAAAATACGGCATACCTCTTTCGAAATATGCCGTATTTTTTGAAAACTGTCCTTTAGGGTGAGCCCCTATATCCGCGGAATTTTTTGTATTACTTATTATTTTTTAATATATCAAGCTGAGCTTGAGCAAGTGAATAAAGAACCGTCTTTTCGCATTTATCCTTGACCGACATCAATCTGTATATAGCTTCATCGTTATCACCGGCAATACGTGCGGCACGACCTTTGATATAATTAACGAATCCCTCATCGGCCTTAGAATTATTCCAATCCTTTACCGATTTATAATTTTTCACTATATATTCTTTGTCATCAGCCGATATAGCAATCATCATTTCGAGCAGATCTTCCATTCTGGCATACGCAAAATTAGATTTATCGACTATACTTGCCGTATTATGAAAAACTGCCCTATAACGATTTGCGGTAGACGAAAAGGCTTCCATATCTCCAAGGAAAAATTCTGCACGCGCCTTGTTGAACAAGCCGTAAAGCAATCTGATCTCTTTATTTGATCCCAAAACCTTATCAGCGCATGTCAAAGCCTTTTTAAAATCACCGAGATAAAAATATCCGTCCATACAGCTTACGTCAATCTTTTTTGCACCGTCCAAGGCAAGATGCAATTCAAGATGCTTTTGAGGATCACATTCTATGCTCAGCGCCGTTGCGAGCGGTATTGAAACCAAAGAATGAAGCAATATCGCGCCAACAACCACAGCGGCCGCCAGCATTGACGATACGGCGATCGGTATTCCGTCATAATCCACCTTAATACCCTCGTCGTTTTCTATATACAACGGAATAGATAAAATGAGCAAAATTATCAACAAAAATGTAGCCAAGCTGATGATCGTTGCTCTTAAACGCTTGACTCTGTTTATAATTTTATCGTAGTTCCCTGTTTTTACAAATTCTATCATTATGATGTCCTCTGAATTTAGAATATATGAGTTGTCCCCGCATAAGCGGGGGCAACTTTATTATATGGCTATCGATTTATTTTTAATTTGCTTTTTCTGAATTATCTGCCAAAGAATAACTACGGCTATCAAGGATATACCAATAATATCGGTGATTCCGTTAGGGTCGATCAGAAGCAAGCCGCCTGCAGCCGCTATTATGCGTTGTATAGGATTCATATGCGTTATCATATATCCTTCAAGTGCCGCTGACACGCCAAATATACCGACAAGCGAAGTAATAACTATGAGAATGACCTGCATAGGACCGCTGACACCGATAAATAGCATTACGGGATTAAGCGCAAAGGCATAAGGCACGATAAACGCCGCAATAGCGAGCTTCGTCGAAACGAATGCCGTCTTCATAGGGTTGGACTGTGCAATAGCCGCGCCCGCATAGGATGCGAGAGCGACAGGGGGAGTAAGGTCTGCAACTATTCCAAAGTAGAATACGAAGAAATGAGCCGCAATTGCAGGAACGCCCATACGAACGAGTATAGGAGCACAGGTAGCTGCCATTATACAGTAGTTCGCCGTAGTAGGAACACCCATTCCGAGAACGATACAGCAAAGCATAGTCAAGAATAGCGCGATAATAACGTGATTTCCTGCAAGAGCTACGATTCCGTTGATAAGAACGTTTGCAAGTCCCGTCATCGTTATAGTACCTGCAATTATACCTGCGATTCCACAAGCCGCCGCAACGGCAATAGTTCCCTGTGCGCCCGCCGCCAGTGCTTCGAGAAGCCTCTTGGGAGTCATTCTGTAATCTTTATTGAAAAAGCTTACGATGATCGCCACGATAATTGCTATCGTTGCAGAGGTCTGTATAGTTCTTGCACTGGTGCTGACAAGAACTATCAGCAACACGAGTGGGAACAAAAGGTAGAGCTTTTTGAGAAGCGGCTTCCAAGCGGGGATCTCTTCTTTTGTGAGGCCGCGGAGACCGTGCTTTTTTGCCTCAAGGTGAACCGCTATAAATACGCCTGCAAAGTAAAGTATTGCGGGCAATATTGCCTTGACGATAATAGTGCTGTATCCAACCGAAAGGCTCTCTGCCATAAGAAATGCCGCAGCACCCATAATAGGTGGCATTATCTGCCCGCCTGTTGAGGCGGAAGCTTCCGCTGCAGCTGCAAACTCAGGCTTATATCCGGTCTTCTTCATAAGCGGAATTGTAATAGAACCGCTTCCAACAGTATTTGCAACCGACGAGCCCGATACCATTCCTTCAAGCGCGCTGGCAACAACGGCAACCTTAGCCGGTCCGCCGGAAAATCTTCCGACCACGACGTTTGCCGCTTTTATAAAGAAATCAGCAATTCCCGTACGTTCAAGGAAAGCTCCGAAGATAATAAATACCACTATGAATTTCGAGCAGGCGTTAATAGGCGTGGAAAGTATTCCCTCTTTGGAATAAAAGAGCGTACGCACGAGCGCGTTTACTCGTCCCATAAAATTGGGATTGGAAAGGCCAAAGAAAAGCGCGTATACAACAAACGCCGCCGCCACTATCAATATTGGCAAACCAACTGTACGACGACACACCTCAGCAAGCGCGATGATGCCTATTATACCTATAACTATCTGATATATTTCAAGCGAAGCGCCCTGCTTGATGATGTCCAGAGCAAAAAAGGTAAAATAAAGGAATGATGCGGTTCCCGCAACCATAAGCACGATATCGTACCACGGAATACGGTTTACCTTCTGAACTCCCTTTTTTGCGGGAAATATAAGATATCCCATCAAAACTATCAAAGCTACAAATGACGTGAGTCGTATCTCCTCCAGCCAAGTCGCAAACAGGGTTACGAAAATACAAAAAAGTGAAAATGCCGCTAAAATGCAGGTAACGATCCATTTAGGAGCACCTTCCCAGATTCGCACGTTGGATTCACGGTCATATTTTTTCATGACCGCATCAATATTAGCGGCCATTTCCTGTTCTTCATCAACAACGGTCTTATCGGTTGAGGGAATCTCAGCTTCAACCTTGACCTCTTTGTCAACAGGCTTCTTTTTAAACATAATTTATCCCTTCTCAAACAAAATAAACGCCCGCGCGGCAATGCCGCCGCGGGCGTTGCAAAGCTTTTCAAAAATTATTCCGTCTCAACATTTACGCCCTTTTCAGCAAAGTAACGAGCTGCACCTGTGTGGAAAGGCGCTGTCATACCGCTGGTGGCATTCTCAATGCTAAGCTCTGCGCCCTTTGCGTGCTCTGCGGTGATAGCCTCGGCATTATCAAATATTGCCTTGGTAATCTCGTAAACGGTGTCCTCATCGATATCAGCGGATACGATAAGAGTTGCCTTAACAGTAATGGTGGTTACATCCTCGGTCTGTCCCTTGTAAGTACCTGCAGGAACGGTATATGCAGTGTAATAAGGACAGTTCTTCATAACGGTATCCGCAACGTCTCCGTCGATAGGAACAAGATATGCATCCTTAGTAGTCATAAGGTCAACTACTGCGGGAGTGGGAGCGCCTGCAACAACGAATGCCGCGTCGATCTTGCCATCCTTGAGGCTCTCAACGCTCTCGTTGAAGCTCTGATACTGAGCCTTTATATCATTCTCGGTAAGACCTACCGCGCCAAGAACGTCGATAGCGTTAAAGTAAACGCCCGATGCGGGAGCACCGATAGAAACGGATTTTCCTGCCAGGTCTGCAACGCTCTTGATGTTGGGGTCCATAGTAATAAGCTGAACTGCCTCAGCATAAAGTCCACCTATAACACGGAACGAGTCTACCTTGCCGTTTTCCGCGAAGGTGTTTGTTCCGTTCCAAGCGTAAGCCATAACGTCAGACTGAACGGTACCAAGCTGATAGTCGCCCGAAGCTATTCCCTGAATATTTGCCTTGGAGCCATCAGTAGAAACAGCTACGCAGCCAACACCCGCATTGTTCTCAACGTACTGTCCGAGAACTGCGCCGAACGCATAGTATGTACCGCCGGTTCCGCCCGTACCCATAGTAAGCTTTGTCGTGCCTCCATTACAGGAAGCAAGCACGGTAACAAGCATAATTGCTACGAGTGCCAAAGTAAGAAACTTTTTCATAATATCCTCCAAAAGTTATAATAAATAAATATAAAGTTATTATACAACATTATCCAATTTTTTGCAAGTATTTTAGTCTAAAAATATAAAATTATTTTTAATAACTATGATGTGATTGCTACAAAAAGTAGAAATTCAACTATAATATCTGCCTTGATAAGTTTGCTTTTCATACAGCTGCTTATCAATATCGTTTATTACAGACACCTTTTTACGACTCCAATCGGGAGCGATAAGCTCGTCTGCCATTCCGTCGCCGGTAAGTCTTGCGATAACCGTATCGGGCGGCAGAAGCTCAAGTGCAGACACAACAAGAGACACGTATTCTTCCTTGGTCAAGGGCTCATACTCTCCCCTATCGTACATTTGCGCAAGCTTCGTACCTTTTATAACGTGTAATAGATGTATCTTTATCTGATCAGGATGTAGCCTTGCGACCTTTCTGACAGTATCCATCATCATTTCCCTATCCTCGCCAGGCAATCCCAAAATGACGTGAATGCAGATCTTTATTTTATCCGACGCGGCACGAAGTCTTTGATATCCGTCCACGAACTCCGAAAAGCTATGTCCTCGATTTATTATTTCTGCCGTTTTATCATCAGCGCTCTGAAGTCCGAGCTCCACAGTGAGCACAGTACGCTCCGCAAGCTCTGACAAAAGCTCAGGAATACTAGCCTCAAGGCAATCTGCGCGTGTTGCTATATTAAGCCCCACGACACCATCACACAAAAGGGCTTCCTCAAATTTTTCTCGCAACACATTAACGGGCGCGTACGTATTTGTATGCGCTTGAAAATACGGAATACATCTCTCTACCGACCATTTTTTAGCCATTTTTTCTCTCGTGCGCTCGTATTGCTCACGAACAGACACGTCAGACGTCAGCGCAAAGTCGCCGCTTCCGCGAGGTGAGCAGTAAATGCATCCGCCAACGCCGCATTTACCATCGATATTCGGACAGGTAAATCCTGCGTCTATCGGTATTTTTGCACATTTTCCGCCAAAAGTTTTTTTCAGATAATAGTCGTAAGTATAATACCTTTTATTATTATCTGTGTATTCAAAAGGGTTTTCATCTTTTTGAGTTATTTTTTTCATAAAATCCCTCTTTCCCAAAAGTGTCAAAAAGCAGAAGGCAGTTGCCTTCTGCTTTTATTACGGCTGACCGCAATTATTTTTGTGATATAAGCTTTTCAAGAACCGCTATCCTTACGCAAAGAGTAAGAACGTTCATAGCCTTTTCAAGATCCTCATTGGACGGGAAGGTCGGAGCGATTCTTATATTACTGTCGTCAGGATCCTTTCCATAGGGATAGGTAGCGCCAACGGTCGTAAGCGTAACTCCCGCTTCCTTACAAAGCTCGTAGGTCCTCTTAGCACATCCGTTCATAACGTAAAGGCTTATAAAATAGCCGCCGCGAGGCTCGGTCCAATAAGCTGCACCCGTATCACCGAGATCCTCAGAAAACGCCTTCTGAACTATCTCGAACTTAGGTCTTATGATCTCTGCAAGCTTGAGCATATGATCCTTGATATTCTCAGCACTCTTAAAATACTTTACGTGTCTGATCTGATTAAGCTTATCGTATCCAATGGTCTGTACCGAAAGAATAGGCTTGATCTGCTCAAGGTTTGCAACAGACGCGGCAAGAAGAGCTACACCCGAACCGGGGAAAGATATCTTCGAGGTAGAAGCAAAGAAGAATACTCTGTCCTCGTTTCCGTATTTCTTACACTCGTCAAATATATTCAAAAGAATATCTCCACCCTCAGCGTAAAGCTCGTGTACCGCATATGCGTTATCCCAGAAGATCCTGAAATCCGACGCTGCGGTCTTCATCTTTGCAAATCTTGTAACCGTTTCGTCCGAATAGGTATATCCGTCGGGATTAGAATATTTAGGGCAGCACCAAATACCCTTTATAGAGTTATCCTCTGCTACGAGCTTTTCAACGGTGTCCATATCGGGACCGTTGGGAGTCATCTTAACGGGAATCATTTCGATTCCAAAAGACTCGCATATTGCAAAATGTCTGTCGTATCCGGGTGCTGGACAAAGGAATTTTACCTTATCCTCCTTGCACCAAGGTCTCTCGCTGCCGAGCACTCCGTACATCATAGCTCTTGCTACTGCGTCGTACATAAGGCAAAGCGAGGAGTTTCCGCCGATAATAATATATTCCTGCGGAATTTCAAGAAGCTCGGAGAACATTCTCTTTGCCTCGGGAATTCCGTCGAGCACACCGTAGTTGCGGCAATCAAGTCCCGATTCACTTTTGCAATCCTCTGCGCTTGAAATGCAATCAAGCATTCCCGTCATAGTATCGAGCTGCTCGCGTCCGGGCTTTCCTCTTGAAAGATCAAGAGAAAGACCTTGCAGCTTTATATCGTTATATTTTTTGTCAAGAGCCTGCTTTTCTGCTTTAAGCTCCTCAAGTGTCATGTTTGAATATGCCATTAAAAAGATCCTCCTGTTTACGCACTCGGCGTGGTAAAATGCGTGCTTTTATCGCACTTTTGAATTGTTTTTCCACAAACAAGCACAATTATAACATACATCTTTTTAAAATGCAAGATTTATTTGCGAATTTTGCAAATTGTTCACATTTTATTCTCTTTTTTCGTCTTTTTCCCAAAATCTACGCAAGATTTCAGCGAGAGATTTTGCATTTCCGGCATATTGAACCGTATTCCAATGCTTTGGGAAGAGCTGGCGATATTTTGGCGTTCCGTATCTGTCATCGACGAGCACAGCAACACCTGTATCATCTGCTGTTCTTATTACTCTTCCAACAGCCTGCAGAACGTTATTCATTCCCGGGAAGGTATAGGCATAGTCGTATCCCTGCTCGGTTTGCGTATCAAAATATTCCTTGATAATATTTCTCTCGTT
>JAFXHA010000003.1 GCA_017536635.1 Clostridia bacterium | reverse complement strand
GTGAAATCAGGAACAGCAAATATCTGCATATCCTTGAATGCTGCGAAATTGATAACCTGAAGTGCTACGTTTTCGGTAGCGATACCTATAACGGTGAATATGGAAGCAACTACGTAGCCGACCATAATACCGAGAACGAACGGGATAAGCTTAGCCATCTTTTTGCCGTATACGGAGAACATAAAGATAGCGAACAGCGTAATGATACCGCAAATGAGTGCTACGTAGGGGCTGCAACCCTCAACCTTACCGGTGGTAATATCGCCAACGGCATTTACCGACAAGGAAAGACCGATCAGCGCAACTGTGGGGCCGATAACGACGGTGGGCATCAGCTTGTTGATCCAAGCAACGCCTGCAAGCTTAACGATCAATGCGATGATAACGTAAACAAGTCCTGCAAATACAGTACCGATGATAAGGCCTGCATAGCCGAGAGCCATAGAAACTCCGCCTGCAAATGCTGCGAACATCGATCCGATGAACGCGAACGAGGAGCCGAGGAATACGGGGCTCTTAAACTTTGTGAAGAGCTGATATACCAGCGTTCCTACGCCGGCGCCGAAAAGTGCTGCGGACTGGCTCATGCCGTTTCCGATGATTGCGGGAACCAGGATAGTTGCTGCCAGAATTGCCAATACCTGCTGGAAAGCGAAGATAAGCATCTGGCCAAACTTGGGTCTGTCGTGGATGTCATAAACGAGATTTTTTGCCATTTTGATTTCTCCTCTATTCTTTTCTTTTTTGGGTGATAAAATTCACTCTTTTTATATTTTATCACACTGTAAAAATAAAGTCAATAATTGACGAAAAAAACGGCAAGAGAATCTTGCCGTCATTTTTTATTCAATTTGACCAAAAATACCCTTTGCTCTTTTTTGCAAAGCAAAATAAAGAAGCATTCCGAGAACGTAAATTGAGATTATCTCTCCTATGCCTACCGTCAGCATCATAAACGGTATAGCCATCTCCAAGCCGTATCCGTAAGCGAGCACGAACGGAACTATCACCGTATTCGCAAGCACGGGCGGCAGAGGCGCGAGCCATTTTCTCTTTCGAAGCAGATAAGTACCTATCGCACCTATAAGCGTTGCCACAGGTCCAAAGATGATATCAAGTGCGACCGCACCTCCGAGCAGGTTTGCAAGCAGGCATCCGACGGTAAGCCCGGGAATAGCCGCGCTTGTAAACATCGGCAATATACATAGCATTTCGGAAAATCGCACCTGTATCATTCCAGAATCGAGTCCTAAGAGCTTTGCAAGGTAGGTCAGCACCACGTACATCGCGGCAATAATTGCCGCATAGCAGATCCAGAGAGTCTTTGCCTTTTGTTTCATTTTCTTTTCTCCTTAGTTTTGTTTTTCGTGAGGATGGTTACGAACTCACGTATTTATATCATAAATATTTTATAATATCGCAGTAAAGGTAAAGCGAGCCGAGGCACACGAGAGCCCGTCCCTCTTTTTTTGCCGCGTCAACGGCGCGTTCGAAGGCATTGGCAAGGCTGTCGAAGGGTGTCGACTCAAGCCCATGCGATCGCAGAACGTCTGCATATTCCGCAGCAGGCAGAGCGCGGGGATTATCCGGCGAGATAACGAATGCCCTATCGGCAACGCTCGCGATACGCGAGGCGATATAATTATAATCCTTATCGGCAAGCACGCCCGTCAGCACGAATACCCTCTCGCCCTTTGAGGTAAAATAATTATCTATGCTTTTGACTGCGGCGTCTACGCCCTCGGGATTATGCGCGCCGTCAAAGATGATAAGCGGATCGCGCCCGATTATCTCGAATCTCGCGTGCCATACGGCGTTTTTCAAGCCCTCGCGCAACGCGATATCGCTTATATCAAAGCCTCTTCTTCTCAGAATATCAACAGCGCAAATCACCGACGCGGCGTTACGCGGCTGATAGGTTCCAAGCAGAGATATCTCTATATTTTTATATTCACCGAAATCAAATCGGCTTCCGTCAAGATCGCTATGAGCTATGTTCAGCTTAGAATAATTGACTGTACTGAGCTCCGAGCCCATTTCTTTAGCTCTTGATGCAACGACATCTCTTATCGACTCCCCTTCTCCGCCGAGGAGCACGGGGCACCCGCCCTTGATGATACCCGCCTTTTCCGCGGCGATCTTCTCAACGGTATCACCGAGGAAGGCAGTATGGTCAAGCGCAATTCCCGTTATAACGGAAAGCACGCTTTCCTCTATTATGTTAGTTGAATCGAGCCTGCCACCCATACCCGCTTCAAGAATGACTATCTCACAGCCCGATCTTTTAAAAAACTCAAAGGCTATGGCGGTTATCAGCTCAAATTCGGTGGGCTTATCGGTCATCGCATCGGCAAAAGGCTTTACGTACGCGGTTATTTCGGCAAGCGTGTCGTCATCTATCGGGGTGCCGTCAACGCACATTCTCTCGTTGAATCTTACGATATACGGAGAGGTATAGAGTCCGGTCTTATATCCTGCCGCGCGCAAAACGCTATCGAGCATTGAGCAGAACGAGCCCTTGCCGTTGGTTCCCGCAACGTGAACGAAGCGCAGGGAGCGCTCGGGATGTCCGAGCTTTTCGCAAAGCTCTCCTATTCTTTCAAGTCCCGGACGGCAGAACTGCCAGCTGATGCCGTGTATATATTCAAGTGCCTGGGTGTAATTCATATCTATCACCTTTTCAGATAATCAAATTGAGATATTATAGATTTATTTTTCATCACGAAATAAATCAGAACGTACTCGATAGCACCCACCATAAGATAATTGAGTGCGCGCCAAAGCATAAGTATGCCGAGTGGCATATCGTAAAACGCCGCAAGTCCAAAGGACTTTATTACTACCGAGCCGACGATATGAGAGGTCAGCACGGGAAGCAGCATCTTCAGCCAATAAGGCAGCTTTGTTCTTCTGAGGAGTAAATAGCACATACCCGACACGAATCCGATCGCCGCCGCGCCAAGCGTTATCAGCGGATTTACGGCGTATCCGACGAGCAGGCAGCCGATAAGATCCGCGGCTACTCCCGCCACAAGACCGATTATGGGACCGAACATGATACCAGCGAGGATCACAGTCAGGTTTTCAAAGCTGAATCGCAGCACCTCTCCGACGTTTATCGCAAGATATTTGCCGAGCACGATGCTCATTGCCACGAGCAAGGATACCGCGACCATTACCTTGAGTGTACCGAAAAGGGCTATTCTTCCCTTTCTTTGATTTTTGGGGTTGTTTTGCTTTTCCATAAAAAAATCCTCCTTTCCTCAACTGCATATAGCAAAGGGTAAAGAAGGAATTATTCTGCCTTTTGCCGTATGAAGCGGGATGCAGAATATAAACCGCAAGCTTTCACTTTTCGTCCCATCGGCAACTCCCCGTCCGACAGACACTTCACGCTTATATTCATACTCTTCTACACGATTATAATTCGTCTTTCGACTAAATTATTATATCACAAATCGCGTGCTTGTCAAGTATCTATTGACATTTTTTCAAAATTATGATATATTATTTTTATATTTATACGCGAGGTCGGAAACAAAATGAAGATACTTATAATATACGCAACGCGCACGGGTGTCAGCAAAAAATGCGCTCAAATGCTCTCTGAGGGGCTTGATTCGGATGCGATGAACGTCGAGCTGTTCGACATTGAAGATGCTCCGCCATCTCCCGAGGAATATGACGTTTGTGTGATCGGCGGCTCAATACGAATGGGTGCGCTGAATAAAAAGCTTAAAAAATATCTAAAGGAGCATGCAGAGGCGCTCAATGCCATGCAAACCGCTCTGTTTTTATGCTGCGGGCTTTCCGAGAGCGTTGACGACTATATAACCTTGCAGATCCCGAAGAATATTATTCCCTCACTTGAGATACACTATTTCGGGGGCGAGGTCAAGCCGGACAATGCCAAGGGGCTTGACAAGCTTATTCTGAAGGCTATGCGATCGTCCATAAAGGAAGTGGATTTCGAGGATCCCGATCCAAATGACGATCCCCTGCCCGAGATAATTCCCGAGAATATTTCAAGGCTTGCGGATAGGATTAGAGGGCTGTTGTAAGACGTTTAATCTTTTAACTTTTATTTGAAATTTTTTCAAAAAATGCTTGACAAAAGCACTCCTTTGTGGTATCATATATCGGTACCGCAAAAAATGACCCACTAGCTCAGACGGTAGAGCACTTGACTTTTAATCAAGGGGTCCGGAGTTCGAGTCTCCGGTGGGTCACCAAAAAAGCTCAATACCACATAAGTGGTGTTGGGCTTTTTTTGATCCGCTCAAGCTTTGCGGGATAGTCGGCAGTTGCAAGCAACGCAAAGTTTTATTTGCAAACATTTGGGTGCCGTCCCCTGCCGAGATATTGTCGAGATTATATTATCTAACGTAGGGGCGAACTGTGTTCGCCCGT
>JAFXHA010000028.1 GCA_017536635.1 Clostridia bacterium | reverse complement strand
TCACCTACATCGTGCAGATACTTGTTGACGGTTGCCGCCGCCTTTTCCTCGTTAATCAAATAGTTATTGAATGATTTTATAATTTCAGTTGTTATTTTTCTCATGTTCTATCATCCTCCTTCTACCTAATTATTTTATCACAAACAGATAAATATATTTATATCTCAACTCAACAAAGAAAAAAAACACGAGAACTCAAAGTTGTTCTCGTGTTTTATGTTTGAAACTAATTGGATAAAACTGTCCTTAAGAGTACGACTCTTTCCAAGCCGTTGTTTTTTTTAAACCTCTATTATAAGATAAGGCATATTCTCTTCCTCGCAAACCGCAGGGATCGTGCGATACATCACTCCGCCGATCAAGGAATTATAGCCCTTGTGATAATGTCCCTGAAAAACTCCCTTGAGCTTCGGGCACTCGGCAAGAGCTGCCTGCACCTGCGCGGCGTTGCTCAGCCAATAGCTTTCGTTGGGAATATTTGTATCAATATTCTGATGCACGAAAACGTACACCTCGCTCGCATCGGTATTCTGCCAAGCCGTCTTGTAAAAATCAAGCTGACTCTGCGGAATGAGCGTACTCTTCCAATCTATGTTTCCGGGCGCATAGGACGTACCGTCAGCCAGGAAATTCGCGTCAAGATATACGAACAGCGCATCGCCTACCCTTGCCGTTGTGGGAGCAGGCTCAAGGTTTGTTATATTGTAAAACTCTTCCTTGGTGAAGGCGTCGCAATCGTGATTACCCATAAGCGTATAGAACGGAATATCGTAGGTGTTGATGATTCCCATCATCATCTCGAGCATTTCGGTGTTTTCCTCGTCATCGTAAGCGTTTTCGATAAAATCGCCCAGACAAATGACGTACTCCACACCCATCTTCACGAATTTATCCATCATTTTCTTGATCTTCACTGGAGAAAGCGACGGACGGCGCGTGTTTACCTTAGTATCTATCAGCGCGCTGTGCGGATCTGTGAATATTGCCACCTTGACCTTAGAGGGCTCTGCCTCCTCGGTATCACCCGACGTTTCCTCGGTTGATTTGCCCGAGGACTGAGCCGACTCATCACTTGTTAACGCAGTCGTACCCGCCGTAGTGCCTGCGGTGGTTCCGGCAGCGGTGCTCGCGGTGGTATCAGCCGACGTAGTATCAGCCGATGTCGTCTCAACGATCTCCTCGGACATCTCCCCCTCGGTATCTATCGTCGGCGCGCCCTTAGAGCAGGACGCAAAGGACAAAAGAAGCACCGCCGTAAGTATTACAGCAAGAAATCTTTTCATAGTAAACTCCTATTTTATTATACTTCAATTATCACGTAAGGCATATTCTCTCCCTCGCAGAGTGCGGGAAGCGTGTGGTAGATAACTCCGTCGATCACGTTTTGATTTCCGCGGTGGTAATGGCCCTGATAAACGCCCTTGAGCTTGGGACATTCGGCAAGAGCCGCGCGAACCTCTGCCGAGTTATGAACGATATGTCTTGCTTCACACTCGGGATCAAGATTCTGATGCGTAAAGACGTAGACCTCGTCAGCATCGGTGTTTTTCCATGCATCAGCATAAAAATCAAGCTGTTCCTGCGGAATATACGTGTTCGTCCAGAGAGTATGTCCGGGCTCGTATGTGCTTCCGTCATCGTAGAAATTCGCGTCCAGGAATACAAGGAGCGAATCTCCCACTCTTATGGAATGAGGCTCCGGCTCGACCTGTGCTATCTCACAGAATTTTTCCTTGGGAAAATTATGGCAGTCGTGGTTGCCATACAGTGTGTAAACCGGGATTCCGTACGAGCGCACGAGATCCATAATTATTCTTATCATTTCGCCCGTCTGCTCCTCACCGCCGCAGTCGTCGATAAGATCGCCGAGACAAAGCACGTACTCGACTCCCTCAGCCTTGAAAATATCCATAACGCGCTTTATCTTTCCAATAGAAAGCGACGGACGGCGCGTACGCGTCGAAACAATGAAAAGCGAGCTGTGCGGGTCTGTGAAAATTCCAACCTTAACCTTTGACATAATTACACCTCTATTATAACATACGGCATATTCTCTCCCTCGCAAAGCGCGGGAAGCGTGTGATAGGGTATACCGTCGATAACGGTCTCGTGTCCCCAGTGATAATGTCCCTGATAAACACCTCTGAGCTTGGGACACTTAGCAAGCTCGGCGCGGACCTGCTCGTGATTGCGCACGATGTGTCTCTGCTCGACCTCGGGGTCGACGTTCTGATGCATAAACACGTAAACGTCCTCGGCGTCGGTGTTTTGCCACGCGTCAGCGAAGAAATCAAACTGATCGGGCGTTATGTAGCTGTTGGTCCAGAAAGCGTGTCCGGGCTCGTAAGCGCTTCCGTCGTCGTAAAAGTTCGCGTCAAGGAACACGAGCAGCGAATCACCTGCTCTTATCGTGCTCGGCGAGGGCGCGACCTGCGCGATCTCGCAGAACTTATCCTTGGGAAAATTATCGCAATCGTGATTTCCGATAATCGCGTGAGTGGGGATCCCGTACGAGCGAATGAGATCCATAACTATTTTAACCATCTCCGCCGCGTATTCAACGCCACCGCAGCCGTCGGCGGTGTCTCCGAGACAAAGCACGTATTCTACGCCCTCTGCCTTGAAAATATCCATAATGCGCTTTATCTTACCGATAGAAAGCGACGGACGGCGCGTTTTACCCGAAACAACGTTAAGGGACGTGTGCGGATCTGTGAATATTCCAACCTTAATTTTAGACATAATGTTTTCCTCCGTCAGATCTCGAACTCAGCGTATACGGGGCAGTGATCCGACGTTGTCAGAGCATCGTCGTCGATCATTACCTTGAACGTGAGCACGTTATCTGCATTCTCGCTGTCAACGAGAATATGGTCAATTGCAAAAGAGTAATCGCGTCCGGGATACTCTGCGGGGAAAAATTCTCCCTTTTCCTCGTCGTATCCGGGATATGCGTGATGAGAGCAAAGATCGCAGGTATCCTTTGCGACCTTCTGAACGTCAGCGAGTCCGCCCTCGATAAGCGTTGCGTATGCCTCGCTGGAGATTGTACAGTTAAGATCGCCCATTATAAAGAAGGGCGCGGGAAGCTCAGCCTTAAGCTTGAGTACCTCTTTGGAGTTGCCGACTCTGGCTGCATCGTGCTCGGGGCCGCCCATCCACCAATAGTGCGTGTTGCACACGGTAAATATCTTGCCGCTTTCAATATGCTTGAACACAGCCCAGCAGATTCCCTTGGAATCGTGATTGTTGAATGCTCTGTCGTAGAGCACGTAACCCTTCTTCATCAGCTCACACGTTGCGGGGCGATAGAACATAGGGGTGTAAAGATACTCCATTTCAAGTGCCTTTACCTCATCCCAAACGTCGACCTCAGCATACTCGTCGGCGATCATCTCGGGGAGCTTGTGATTTCTGATATCCGCGGAAAATTCCTGCGTTCCTATGACGTCGGGAAGCTCCTTATGATAAATTCTCTGCATAACGTCGTTTCTGTTAGCGACTTTTTTTACTACGTTTGGTGCATACATTCCCCAAACGTTGTGGCTCATAATCTTCAGTTTCATTTTTTCCTCCGTAAAACTGTAAAGGGTTGGGTTGTTAACTCTCGCAGAGAGTTTTCAATACTATATCAATATATTCGCACACGCCGCGAAAATTTTCATCGATCTGCTTGTTCGTAAAACGAATTATTTTTAGATCATAGCCTTCAAGGATCTCGGTTCGGAATTCATCCTTGCTCTGCCCTTCGGGAGTATAATGCTGTGATC
>JAFXHA010000027.1 GCA_017536635.1 Clostridia bacterium | reverse complement strand
TTTCCGAGGGGCTTCAAAGAGTTATATCCTTTCTGCCCGGAACCTACGGCACGTCCCTCTTGCGAAATCACGCGATGCGCGGAGCATTTGCCGAGATGCAGGACGTCGGATTTCCCGACGATGCCATTGATGCGCTCAAGGACGCCATCGACTGCAATCTTTATTTCTTTGATACGAAGGTCGAGCCCGGCGCGATGTATACCGTGCTTGTGGCGACGGTCGTTCTGCTTGTCGGCGCTTACGTGCTGATGAATGTGATAGGCGCAAAAAAGCGCGACGCTTAAGGTGCGACATGAAGATGATATTTTGTATAGACAACAGGCGCGGAATGATGTTCAATTCCCGCCGTCAGAGTCAGGACAGAGAGCTTCGCCGCCGAATGCTCGAGCTTATCGGGGGGGCGAGACTTTGGATGAGTCCGTATTCCGCAAAGCAGTTTGAGGGCGACGACTCGATAATTGCCGACTCGGATTTTATGGATCTTGCGGGCGAAGGCGACTATTGCTTTGTCGAGGATTCAAACTTTACTCTTGATGACGTGGACGAGGTAGTGCTCTATCTTTGGAACAGAGATTATCCCGCTGACAGATATTTTGATATTGATCTTGCGGCGCTTGGGTTTGAGCAGGTAGAGAGCCACGATTTCAAAGGCTATTCACACGAAAAAATAACCGAAAAGATATATAAGAGGACAAAAAGATGAAGAAATTTTTAAGATGTAATGCAATTATTGCCTGTCTTCTGGCGCTTCTTTTAGTGTTTGCGGGATGTGATGCGAATCCTGCCGAGACCGAAGAAAGCAGCGCGCTGACTACAACAGTTGAAACTTCCGCGTCTACCACGGCGCAAACCGCCGAAACGAGTGCCGCTACTACCGATACCGAGAGCGTATTGACGACCGATACCGAAAGAAACGAGGAGTCGAGCGCGGACACCGAAAAGAGCAGTGCTGCGGTATACAATCCCGAAAATCTGAGCACCTCGCCTATCGATCTTTCGTCCTTGCCCGCGCACACCGACAAGCCCTACGTCGAGGTCAACGGAAACCTGCCATTCTTTACCGAGGCTGAAATTACCGACGTTGCCTACGAAAGCTATTCGGCGCTCGATCAGCTCGGCAGATGCGGCGCGGCGATCGCTTGCTGCGGTAAGGAGACTATGCCCGCGCCCGGCGAGGATAGAGGAAGCATTAGCTCGATAACTCCTACGGGTTGGGTTCAGGCAAAATATATTTGCGTGAGCGGTCAGTCGCTTTATAACCGTTGCCATCTTATCGCATGGCAGCTTTCCGCAGAGAACGCGAACGTAAAGAATCTTATATCGGGAACCAGATATCTTAACGCCGACGGAATGATCCCCTTTGAAAATATGGTCGCCGACTACATCAAGGAAACGGGCAACCACGTTATGTACCGTGTAACGCCGATATTTGAGGGCTCAAATCTTCTGGCGAGCGGCGTTCAGATAGAAGCTTATTCGGTCGAGGATGGCGGAGAGGGGATCTGCTTTAACGTGTATTGCTATAACGTTCAGCCCTTTATCATTATTGATTACGCTACGGGTAGCAGCTCCTTCGACGAGGATGCCTTTGAAGCAAGCAAGCCCGATCCTGACGAGGTCGGAAATTACGTACTTAACAAAAATACAAAAAAGATCCATTACCCCTACTGTAATTCGGTAACCCAAATGTCAGAAAAGAACAGAGAAGAATATACGGGTACGCTTAATGACCTGAAGGCTCAAGGCTACTCCACCTGCGGTAATTGCTTCGCAGGACAGTGATAAAATGTGAAGGATCCGCCTTACTTTTCTTGAAAGAAAAGTAAGCAAAAGAACTTCCAACTATAAAATATATTAAAAATAAAACCCGTCGGTACGTAGTGTCCGACTTACTTTTCTTGAAAGAAAAGTAAGCAAAAGAACTTCCGACTATAAAACATATTAAAAAAACCCGTCGGTACGTAGTGTCCGACGGGTTTTTACCTTATAAATTTAATAAATTACCGATAACGGCATTCGTTATTTCGGGTGGTATGTCCACAAGTCATATCCAGTAGGAAGTTTCTTTGGTTACTTTCTTTTCAAAGAAAGTAACGAAAAAGAAAGTAACTCAAAAGAAATTTAAAAACCTTCTTACTTCAACATGCCCGAAAGGGTTGCTTCTGCACTTGCGAGGGCGTCGTCGATCTTATCGAGGTCCTTACCGCCTGCCATAGCGCTATCGGGGCGTCCGCCACCCTTACCGCCGGCGACTGCCGCAACGGCGCCTGCGAGCTTACCTGCGTGAGCGCCTGCCGCAACTGCGTCCTTACCCGCAACGGTAATAAAGTTGAGCTTATCTGCCTGAGCGAGAGCGAAAACTGCTACCGTGTCGGCGTGATTTGCCTTGACGTCATCAGCAAGAGCGCGAGCCGCATCGAGCTGCATATCGCTGAGCTTGGTTGCGATCAGCTTTACAGCGCCGACCTGCTTTGCAGAGGCGAGAATATCGCCGAGCTTCGAGGAAGCGAGCTTTGCATTGAGAGCTTCGATCTCCTTGCGAGCGTTGTGAAGATCAAGCACAAGCTGGCCTGCGCGCTTGGTAAGATCCGTGGGATTGGGAACCTTAAGCTCTGCCGCGGTCTCGGAGATGAGAGCATCCTTCTGCGCGATGAGCTTGAGCACGCCAAGTCCGGTAACGGCTTCTATACGGCGCACTCCTGCTGCTACGCTGCTCTCGGATATGATCTTAAAGAGTCCGATCTTACCCGTGTTGTCGCAGTGCGTACCGCCGCAGAGCTCGGTAGAGAAGTCGCCCATCTTGACCATACGTACAGTCTTTCCGTACTTTTCGCCGAAGAGCGCCATAGCGCCGTGCTTCTTTGCGGTCTCGATGTCGGTCTCCATAGTTATTATCTCGTTAGCCACGAGGATGTTAGCGTTTACAAGTGCTTCAACTGCAGCGATCTCGCCCGAAGTGAGTGCTGCAAAGTGCGTAAAGTCGAATCTGCAGATTTCTTCGTTGACGTAAGAGCCTGCCTGCTCGACGTGGCTTCCAAGAACGCTGCGGAGCGCTGCCTGAAGCAAGTGCGCTGCCGAGTGATTGCGGCGTATAGCGTCGCGGCGTGCATCTTCTATATCCGCAGTTATCTTGTCGCCTACGCTGAGAGTACCGCTTGCAACTGTACAGATGTGAATATAAACGCCGTCGGTCTTCTTGGTGTCGTAAACCTTTGCCATAAAGGAATCCGAGTAGATGGTACCGGTATCGCCTACCTGACCACCGCCTTCTCCGTAGAAGGGCGTGCGGTCGAGCACGATGGAGCAGTCGCCCTCGTTTACCGAGTCAACGCTGCCCGCGTCGGTAAGGATAGCCAATACCTTTGCTGAGCTTCTGTAATCGGTGTATCCCGTGAACTCGGTCTTAGGAAGATCGGAAAGGAGAGACTTTGAGGACTCGTCCCAACCGCCGATATTTGCTCTTGCCTCTCTTGCGCGCTTCTTCTGCGCGAGCATAAGGGAAGCGAAGGTATCCTCGTCGATGTTGAGGTTGCTTTCAGCCGCGATCTCACGAGTGAGGTCTATCGGGAATCCGAAGGTGTCGTAAAGCTTGAATACTTCCTCGCCCGAGATAACGTCAGCGTGCTCTGCAAGCGCGCCGCGAATGAGGTCGGAGAGAATGGAAAGACCTGCGTCGATGGTGGCGTCGAATCTGTCCTCTTCCATAGAAATGACCTTGAGAATATAATCTCTCTTTTCGTCAAGCTCGGGATAAGCGCACTTGCTCTCCTCAATAGACGTGGTTACGGTTTCGGTAAGGAAGGGGTGATTGATGCCGAGAAGCTTACCGTGGCGGCAAGCGCGGCGGATGATTCTGCGGAGAACGTATCCGCGTCCCTCGTTAGA
>JAFXHA010000026.1 GCA_017536635.1 Clostridia bacterium | reverse complement strand
CTTGCTTCTTTGTATGGGAGCCAAACAAGTTCTGTATGTTCATGTGATAAAACAAGCTCGGCGTTACATTCAAAGCCGAATGAATATTCGGGAATGACATACATATCATCAGACCAACCGTAAAGGTGTCTGCGAGGGAATATTTCAACGGGAATGTAGCACATTGACTTTAATGAAATAATATTGTTTGCATTTATACCGCCTTCTTCCATTATTTCTCTTTTTGCTGCGTCATTTGGAGATTCTTTATCTTCGCCACCTCCGGCGATAAATTGCCACTGGTCATAATCTGAACGATGTAAAACACAATATATAGGCATTCCGTTTTCATATTTATATGGGATTGCAAGTATTTGAAATGGTGCTCTCATAACAATATCCTTTCTCACAAGCTACAAATGAACATAAAACAATTTCTATATTCTATTATATCACAAAAACCGCAGAAAATCAATCTGCGGTTTCTGTTTTTTTCTGTCGGTAGGTAAAAACTGTCCTTTAGAGCATCACGCTATTGACAGAGCCTTTTTGCTTTTTTATTACTTTTTAGTCCATATTTTGAGCAGGTGATCTTCGGTCAGATAATACGCCGCGACGGCTGCGGAGCCAAGGTCGTTTGAGGAGATTTTGGTGTCGCCCGCGTACCAATTGCCGGGATTTTCAAAGGTTACGCTCTCAAGCACCTTGCAGCCCGAGAATGCGCAGCTGCCGATATAATCGACTGCGGCGGGTATGGTTACCGACGCAAGCTTTTTGCAATCGCGGAACGCGTACTGATCTATATAGGTCAGCGTGCTCGGAAGTGTGAGCGAGGTCAGCGCCGAGCAGCCTGAGAGGGCAGAGCGTCCGACGGTAGTTACGCCCTCGGGGATCGTCAGAGACAGGAGCGAGGAGCAGTTGCTGAACGCCGAGCTTCCTATCTCGGTGATGCCGCTGCCGAGCGTTACGGTTTTAAGCGCCGAGCAATTATAGAACGCCGAGTTGCCGATGTATTCCACGCTGTCGGGGATCACGACGTTCTCCAAGGTAACGCAATAGCTGAGCGCCGCCTGATATATTACCTTTGTGGTGCTGGGAATTACGAGAGTGGTGAGGCCTGTGTTGCTCTCGGCAACCGAGATCAGCGCGTGCTGAGGATTTGTAAAGCTGCCGAGGTAATTTATTCCGTTGATAGTGAAATAACTGATGTTGGGGCAATTTGAGAACGCAAGGCTCTCGATAACCGTTACGGTTTCGGGAATATATATTGTGGCAAGGTTTGTGCAGCCTTTGAAGGCGCCGGTTCCTATCGTTGTAAGCTGACTTCCCGTTGCAAACGCAACTGCGGTTATGTTCGTCGCACCGCAGAATGCGTAGGGCGAGATCTTGGTTACCGTTGCAGGAACCTCTACCGCCGTGAGCGGATAGGTGTTCGTGCCGTCATCAAAGCAAAGTGTTTTTGCTACTGTGAGGGGATTGGCGTTTTCGTTCTCGAAGCTCATCTCGCACCAGGATGCAACGTCGCGTATGATCACCAACGAGAGCGAGGGGCAATCGAGAAATGCGGATGATCCGATGCTCTTTACTCCGCCGTGTATCTCTATGGAGTGTATGCTGCCAAATCCGCAGAACGCGAAGGGCTTTATTTCGGTGATTTCGTCGGGAACGACTACGACGTTTACCTTTTTATCACCGACGTACAGATTACGCGCGCTTGAAAGCGGATTTGCCGCGGTGTTACCGAACTCTATCTCAAACCAATCGGCAAGCGTGGGAATATATACGTTTCTTGTGCCCGAGTTTGAAAACGCGTTGATGCCGATCTGCTCAATGCTTGAGGGGAGACGAACGTCGCTCAGCGAGCGGAAATTGTAAAGCGCGTAATCGCTTATAGCCGTGAGTCCCTCTGGTATAGTTATCTCGGTTATCGGCTGACCGTTCAAAAGGATCTGCTTTGCGCGGTACATAGGGGAAGAGGATTGCGAGGCGAACCGAATATTCAGCCAGGCATTCATATCCGAGATGCGTACCTCTTGCAGCGACGTGCAGGGTGAGAAAACGTCAGCGCCGATGGCGTTGATGGTTGACGGAAGTGTCAGCGCGGTTATATCCTTTGCGAAGCTGAGCGAGCCGCTTGCAAGTGCCGCTACGGTGTAGCCGTCGATGGTCGAGGGTATTTCAAGCTCGGCTCCCGCACCGATCACAGTGCTTATCGAGCAGCTCTGCGTGTCGGGAATGAGCGTATAGATGAAGGTAAGTCCGTCGATCTCGGCAGGGAAGGTCTCCTCAGGCTCGGTGGTCTCCTCACTTGAGGTATCCTCGGTCGTCTCGATTGTGTCGACCGTCGTCTCGTAGGTGTCCTCGGTCTCACCGACGGTGATATCCGCGGACGTTGCGTCGGAATCGGTAGTTGTCTCGCTTTCGGAGCTCTCAGTGTCCGTGTCGTCCGAGCTGTCGGCGCTCGAAGGCTCTGCCGAGGTGGTCTCGGGGAAGTTGCCGAACGGATCGTTTTGTGAAAGGTCAAGACTTGGAGCGTTATTTGAACAAGCCGCGAGCGAAAGCAGAATAATTGCCGCCGCGAGCATTAAATTTAAAAGCTTGAAAAATTTCATTTTGCCTCCCGATAGATTGCAAATATATAAAGGCTACTTTTGTAATTTTATCACAAAAATATCTCTTTGTAAAGGGGAGTTGAGAAAAAGTCAAAATTTTAAGCTTGGGATGTCAGCGCGAGGATCTTCGGATCGTCGCCTATTTTTATGCTTCGGGTGCCGAGATGCTTAGCGAGCAGCAGCGGATGATAGCGCATAGAAATCACGCCGGCTGCGCGCGCGATGAGCGCTGAAAGATCGGAAAAGCCGATGCTTCTCGCCATTCTTCCGCCATAAGCGGCGCAGAGCTTTCGCGAAACGTAAGCATCCTGCGCGGGATACATAGCAACAAAGACAGGTGTTATATCGCGACGGCGAAGCTCGCGCAGGGCGGCGCGCAGAGCGGCGTATTCTTCGGCAGCCTTTTTTCGTGTCGTTGGAGACAGTAGGGCGATCTTGGAAAAACCCTTTGGCGCGACGATAGCAAAGCGCTCCTCGGGACTTATTTTCAGCGTGGAGAGAACAAACGCCGCACGTTCATCGCTTGCCGCGGGGCAGGAAAGGGCAAGGTCGTTCTCTTTGACTATCCGTGCCGCGCACTCGGGCGCGAGCTCGCGCACAAGAGCAGCAGATGCTTCGTCGCGCACGCCGATGCGGTCGACCGCGCGCAGAGCGCGCGCCGCAAGGCGACGGGAAAGCCGATTTGAGAAATCTCCGATGCCGTTTGCCCAGAGCTCGACTCGCTTGCCCTGTGATCTTGCATACATCAGCAGAGCCGAGTACCAGCAGAGAGAGCGGAATGAGGTGCGGCTCTGCAGCAGGCTTCCGCCTCCGAAAGCAAGGACTTGGCAACGCTTTATCTCGCGTATGACGGAGAGGGGGCTTGAACGGTCGGCGCATTTTACGCCGAACCTGAAGCTATCCTTTCTCGGACTGCGTGTCAGCGCAACGGTGTTGCTCCCGCCCGCCCGCTCGATAGCCTGCAAAAGAAGTGCGTCATCTCCCATATTGCCAAAGCCGTAATAACCGCAGAGAAGATACGCCGCGCCGTGCGCGTCCTTTCGCGAGAGCGCTTTTTCGTAATACCGCTCGGTGTCAGCGACCATTTTGTCCGAGGAATTATGATTGATAACAAATCGCCGCATCCTTTGACCGAGTGCCGTTCTCTCTGAGAGGGGCAT
The DNA here is from genome assembly GCA_017536635.1 of Clostridia bacterium. Lineage (GTDB taxonomy): Bacteria > Bacillota > Clostridia > Oscillospirales > CAG-272 > HGM12713. The sequence continues at coordinate 23,984 of JAFXHA010000026.1, read as the reverse complement.
GGAGCAAAGCTCAAGAATGCTTTTTGCCAGCAGCTCCTCGCTTACACCTCTTTGCCCGCGCGCACAAAAATTCGAGCCTTGGGCAAGACAAAGCTCCCGATCGCTTTTCAGTAGTCCAAAAAAGCCTTCGTTTCCCGACAGGATAACGGGTAGTGCGCAGGACATCGCCTCAAGCGCCGCGCGCGAAACGCCGATAAATCCGTCGCAACGCGAGAGAATGAGCTCGGGCGCCGAGACGCTTCCGATAGCTCTTACGGCGAGACGTCCTATCCGTCGGTTTGCCTCGTCGGCAAGCTCGCATATTTCGGGAAGCTCGCTGCCGCCGCCGATGATATATATTTCCAAGCCTTTCTCAGCTTCGCATATCCGAGGAGCTATGCGGCAGAGCAGACGCGCGGTCTCGGAGCAGTCGGGATCAAGTCTGCTCATAAAGCACAGCCGAAGCGTGCCGTCCTGTCCGCCTCGCTTGCGCGGACGAAAGCGCCTGACGTCTATGCCGTTGGGAATGACCTTTATACGTTCGGGTAGCAGCGTGCCGTGAGACAGCGTGAGCAGATAGTGTTTCAGATCCTCGCCTACGGTAATTGAATCCGAGCTGTACCATGGCAGACGGCGGATCGGAGAATCAGTCGAAAATCGCGCGTGTACCGTGCTGACGTAAACAGGCGGATCCTTTATCAGATGCTCCATAAGCCTGCACAGCAGTCCGTGAGGGCGGGTGTGGGCGTGAATGATCTGCGGGCGCTCTCGCAACATCAGCGCATAAAGCGCAAGAGCGCCGCCGAGCACCGAGACGGGCTTTGAGATATCAACGTGAATGCAGTAGCATTTTGCGCCGAGCCGTGATAGCTCCTTTGCTCGCTCTCCGCCACTTGATATGAGTATTATTTTGTGTCCGCGAGCCATAAGCCCCTTGGCAAGCTCGAATATATGCGTTTGCACACCGCCCGAGCCCATCGCTCCCGTCAATATCATTATTTTCATTTTTGTTTTTTCCTTTGCTTTTTTATGTAGCTTCTGATCTCCATTCAAAGGTTATTATCTCGCAATCTGTTTCATAAAGCTCGGCGCGTATCGGCTTTTCGGCTTCTGAGTCGAAAAATATTTTTCCGCCCTCGATCTCGGCAACGAGCAGACGTCGCTCGCCGTCCTCTGCCTTTTCAAAGGAAAGCGCGTCGCGCGCGGCGAGCAGAGTGGGAATGATCAGAAGCTTTTTTGCCGCCTCACCCGAAATATTTATATTATTGCAGCAGAGCCGAAACTCCTCTCCGTCAAAGCTGCCCGTAGCGTCGCGAAGCGCATCGGGCGAGGAAAATTCTACCCTCACGGTGTCCTGCTCCGAGCGTAAGACACTTACCCTTGCGCAAACGATCTCTCCGCACAGCTCGTATCTGACGGTCGCGCAAAAGCTCTCGTAAGCGTATTTTGCCCAGATGCTTCCGCTTTCATTACATCCCGAAAAAATAAAGACAGAGAAGGTAATTACAAGAAGCAGGGCAACAAAATTCTTTTTCATATATCCTCCTTAAAAATTTTATTTTCTATTGATTTTTAACTGTTATTATGCTATTATAAAATCAATAGAAATATTACGGTAAGGGGGGGAGCGACGGTGAAAAACAACATAAAATACGAGAAGCGCACGCAGCATTTTGCCTTTCGTGATACAGGGCATATTCAGTGCGCGCTTGGATGCTCGCGGCATCTTCATTATCATCTTGAGCTTATTGCGATATATGACGGCGAGTGCGAGGTAACGGTCGACGACGAAACCTTTATCGCTCGCGGCGGAGATATATTTCTGACCTTCCCGAACCAATCGCATTCGTATAAAACCCTTTCCAAAGAGACGTACAGTCTCGCGATCATCAGCCCTGATATGACACCTGAGCTTCAAAAGATACTTACCACCTCGCGCCCGAAGGAAAATATTATACGAGGGGCTGCTATGCGAGAGGATATACGGGATATTATTGATGGCATATCCAACACCTTTTATTCCAACGAGCCATATAAGGAGCTTATATTGCGCGGCTACGTAACGGCGCTTTTCGGAAAGATCCTGCCGATGCTCAAGCTCGATTCTCTCAAGACGCCCGAGCTTAATTCGCTTGATACGATAATGAATTATTGCATCAACAATTCGCACAAGCCCCTGTCGCTTGAGCTTCTCGAAAAGGAGCTTCATATAAGCAAATACTATGTCTCACACGTTATGCACGAAAAGCTGAACGTCGGCTTTAACGAGTACGTAAACTCTCTGCGCGTTTCAAACGCGTGTATATACCTGCTTAAGACCGATATGTCGATAACCGAGATAAGCGATGCGGTAGGATTTAATTCGATCCGCACCTTCAATAGAGCCTTCGCAAAGCAGATGAAGGTCTCACCAAGCGAATACAGAGCCACGGCTCTTTAAACAAAGGAGAATATTATGATAAGAGTTCTTGTATGGAATGAAAATTACCACGAAAAAACGAGTGAAAAGGTTGCGGCGGTATATCCTGACGGAATACATAACGCGATAGCAGCCTTCCTTGGTGCAGAGGAAGATATAGAGGTAAAGACCGCAACGCTTGAAGATGAGAGCTGCGGCATCACACCCGAAATACTTGCCGAGACCGACGTTCTTCTCTGGTGGGGACACGTAAGGCATGGGCTCGTTCCCGACGAGGTCGCGAATATGGTTCGCGATGCGGTGCTTGACGGAATGGGCGTGATCTTTTTGCACTCTGCGCATCACTCAAAGCCCTTTAAGACCTTGCTCGGAACCTCGGCAAATCTTACCTGGCGCGAGTCCTGCGACGAGGAGATAGTGTGGGTCGTGGAGCCCTCGCATCCCATCACGCGCGGCATTGACAGATATTTCAAGCTTGAAAACGAGGAGACCTACGGTGAGCCGTTTGTCATTCCTACGCCGGATAAGCTTTTGTTTATCAGTAATTTTTCGGGCGGCGAGGTGTTCAGATCGGGCTGTCTGTGGGAGAGAGGAAACGGAAAGGTGTTCTATTTCCAGCCCGGACACGAGACCTTCCCGACCTATTACGTTCCCGAGGTGCAGACTGTCATTCGCAACGCCGTGCGCTTTGTAGCGCCGACCTACCGCCAGAGGATCACCTGTCCGCACGTTCGTAAAATAACCGATAATGAGCCGTACGTGAGGTAATATGAGAAAATTTATTAAAAGATTTATTTGTGCCGCATTGACGATCGTGCTTGTGGCAACGGCGCTTGTGCTTCCGACGTCGGCGGCAGAGCCGACAAATGATGGCGTAAGGGTCGACGTAAAGGGATTTCAGCGCAGGGCTGACTCCGACGGGACCTGGGCGATAAGATTTATCGCGGGACTTGACTCCGAGGAGTATACCGATTTCGGTATGATCATAAAATACCGCGACACGAGCGGTGTTGCACACCGCTTCAGGATAAAGGGCGGAGAAAAGCTTTCCGAGATCAAGGAGACTGTCGATGGCGAATTGCGTACTGTAACCGCAGCTGAGCTCGGCGCTGCCGTACTCTACACGGCGGTGATCGAGGGTATCCCCGAGGATGCGGATTGTACTGTCGAGGTCGTACCGTACTGCGTAGTAGGCGACGAGAACGTAGAGGGCTCGGGAAAAATACTGACCGTAGAAGGAGATGGTATTACGACACGCACGGAGTACTCTCTTGCCAATGTTAAGGACAAGATAAAGATATATGGCAGAAGCGTGGAGCTGATAAGCGGTATAGCTTGTGATTTTTCTGCCTCGGGAATAGAATTTAACGCCGCGGTCAGCGGTGACGTGGTGCTTAAGGTTAGCAGCGACGGAGCATCCTATTATACTCTGTATATCAACGGAGAGAGACAGACAACGCGATTGGAATTTGCCGACGGTACGGATGAGTATACGATCGCCGAGGATCTTGCCGAGGGAGAGTATAATTTCAAGCTCATAAAGCAGACTCAGGCGCCGCATAGCCTTTCGACGATAATGACGTTGACCATAGACGGCAGGCTGCTGGATAGACCTGCCGATAAGGAGCTTTTTATAGAATTTATAGGAGACAGCATTACCTGCGGCTACGGACTCGTGAGATATCCCACCGAGGGCGTTACTAATTACGGCGGAGCAAAATATATGGATGCAACGCTTGCGTACGCATATAAGACTGCAGAGGCGCTTGGCGCCGATCATTCTCTCGTGTCCTTCTCTGGATGGGCAGTGCTGCCGAGCGCTCCCGGCGCTGTTAACGGATGCGTGCCTGCAGTATACGGACAGACGAGCTACCGTCGGGGAAATATGGCATATACCCCCGAAAGAACGGCGGATATTGTCGTGATACATCTCGGAACGAACGATCTGTATGGCCGCAAGGATACTTATGCTGACGATTTTGTATCCGCTTCAAAGGACTTTATTTCCGACGTTAAAGCTATTCACCCCGATGCAAAGATAGTTTGGGTGTACGGATCTATGATGAGCGGATCGAATCTTACGGCGTTTGAGCAGAAGGTCAACACGATAATAGGTGATCTTGGCGGCGCGTCGGCGGGGCTTTATGCGGTCAAGGTGCCGCAGAACGCAAGCGGACCGAATAATAGCCATCCGAACGTTTCGGCGCAGGCGAGATCTGCTGAGATACTCACAGAGTTTATAAGAGCTAATTGTATGAATTGAGGTGGAGAAGATGAAAAAAGCATTAAAGTTTATAATGATCGTTGCCTCACTTCTTCTTTGTCTGGCTTTAATGGCGAGCTGTACGGATAACGGTGCTGATGCGGAAACCTCTGATACTACCGCCGAGAGCACGTCGGCGCAGACGAGCGCTGCAACATCCGATACCGAGAGCGAAACGACGGATGCCGGTACGAGCTCCGAGGATTCCTCTGCCGATACTACTGACGCTGAGACCGAAAAGGGCGGAGTCCGCCCCGGAACAGACAGCGTTGACGGCTGGGAAGAGTTTGAGCCGATGTAACAATTAGATCAAAGGATAGAACGCCGCCCGTGAGAACGGGCGGCGTTTTTCTTTTATGCTTTTATCGGAATAATTTTTACGGCAGAAAAATAAAAAATAAGGAGAGTGCTTTTGCAATTTTAGCGTATTTGACAACTTTTTTTGACAAAAAACACGAAAAAATCAGAATAATTCAAAAAAATATAGCGAAATTTAAGGTTTTGTGATATAATTTAATAAACAGAAAGGTTTTGGACGGTGATCTTTATGGAAAAAAGAAAAGCTAAAAAGAAAAAATGGACAAAACTGCGGCACAGCATCGTAACGTGTGTGTTGCGCTTGTTTTTGGGCTTTTATACAAAAATAAAATACGGGATCAAGGTCGAGCGCTTTCGCGAGCAGGAGAAAAGACCTTATCTGATACTTATGAATCATCAGACGGCATTCGATCAGTTCTTCATAGGAATGGCCTTTAAGGGACCGGTTTATTATCTTGCCTCTGAGGATATATTCTCTAACGGCTGGGTGTCCTCGCTGATAAGATATCTCGTCGCGCCCATACCGATAAAAAAGCAGACTACCGACGTGCGTGCGATACTTAACTGCCTGAAGGTCGCAAAGGAGGGCGGAACTATCGCCATCGCGCCCGAGGGCAACCGTACGTATAGCGGACGCACCGAATATATGAGTCCCTCTATCGTTCCGCTGGCGAAAAAGCTGGGCGTTCCGATAGTGCTCTTTCGCATAGAGGGCGGATACGGCGTTCATCCGCGTTGGAGCGACGTTGTGCGCAAGGGAAAGATGCGCGCCTATGTGTCTCAGGTCATTTATCCCGAGGAGTATGCGTCGCTTTCCGACGACGAGCTGTTTGCTATCGTGAAAAATGGCTTGTACGTTGACGAGGCGTGCGTTGACGGAGAATACAAGCACAAGAGATGCGCTGAATATCTTGAGCGGGCATTGTACGTTTGCCCAGAATGTAAGCTTTCCACGTTTGAGAGCTGTGGCGACGTTATTACGTGTACGAAGTGCGAAAAGCAGATAAGATATAAGTCGACCAAGGAGCTTGAAGGTATCGGATTTGAGCTTCCGTTCCGCTTCGTTGCCGACTGGTACGACTATCAGAGCGATTTTATGAACTCTTTTGACCCCACCGCACACGACAGTGAGCCGCTTTACAGGGAAAAGGTCAATATATCCGAGGTCATACCTTGTCAGAAGAAGGAACCTATTTACGATAATGCCGAGATCTCTCTTTACGGTACGCGTATCGTTATAGCTTCGGGAGACGATCGACTTTGCTTTGACTTTAACGAGACGTCTGCCGTAACCGTGCTTGGCAAAAATAAGCTCAATATCTATCACGGTGATAAAATATATCAGATAAAGGGCGAGAAACGCTTTAATGCGTTGAAATACGTGCATATGTATAACAGATATAAAAACGTTGTAAAAGGAGAAGAGAATGTTAAATTTTTGGGACTTTAGTGTATGGAGCTTTGTTTTCCTTATCGGAGCGCTCCTCGGAAGCCTTCTTTTAGGAAATGTTCTGAAAAAAGCTATTCCGTTTTTAAAAAATTCACTCATACCCACCTCGGTTCTCGGCGGAATTATATTGCTTGTGATCGCGGCGATATATAAAGGCATCACGGGAGACGTTATGTTCGATACGGCGGCGTTTGGCGGCAAGGGAATGGCAACTCTTGAGGTCATTACATATCACGCATTGGCGCTCGGATTTATTGCTTCGGCATTCAAGACCAACGGCGGCAAGCTTACGGGCAAGCGCACGTCCGAGATACTTAACACGGGTGTTACGACCGTTGCTACTTATCTGATACAGGGAATCGTCGGAATGGGAATCACGATGATCGCCGCGCTTATCGTCAAGGATTTCTTTGCTGCATCGGGACTTTTGCTTCCTTTCGGATACGGACAGGGAACAGGTCAGGCACTTAACTACGGTAATATCTACGAGACTGATTACGGATTTGTGGGCGGCAAGAGCTTCGGACTTACCATTGCGGCACTCGGATTCCTTTCGGCAAGCATCGGCGGAGTTATTCATCTTAATATTATGAAAAAGCGCGGGAAGCTCATCCTTTCCGACAGGAAAGACGGTAGCCTGCACACCGAGGAGATCGATTCCGCGGGAGAAATTCCAATGCAGGAGAGCATTGATAAGATGACGGTTCAGATCGCGCTGATCGTAGTCGCTTATCTTGTTTCGTATTTTATGATGCTTGGACTCGGCGCGCTTCTTCCCGGAATGAAATCGGTAATATACGGCTTCAACTTCCTGCTCGGCGTGCTTTCGGCAACGCTTATCAAGGTGATGTTGAACTTCCTTAACAAAAAGAAGATAATCAAGAAAAAGTACACTAACAATTTCCTTATGACACGCGCAAGCAATTTCTTCTTCGATATTATGGTCGTTGCGGGAATCGCGGCGATTCGCCTTGACGTGCTCGAGGATTATTGGGGAATCATGCTGATAATCGGCGTGGCGGGCTTGATAATCACCTATATATACAACCGCATCGTTGCAAAGACGTTGTTTGGTGATTACGTTGAGGAGCAGTTCCTCGCGATGTACGGAATGCTGACGGGTACGGCGAGCACGGGAATCATCCTGCTCCGCGAGGTCGACGACGACTTCAAGACGCCTGCGTCCGATAACCTCGTATATCAGAATTTCCCTGCGATAGCACTTGGCTTCCCGATGCTCATCCTTGCAAAAATGGCGCCCGAGCAGCCTGTGATGACGATGATCATTCTCGTCGCTTACTTTGCTGTGCTCAACGTCATCCTTTTCAGAAGCAAGATATTCAAGAGAAAAAAGAAGAATAAGTAAAAATAAAGCGCCACCCTGACGGGTGGCGCTTTGGTTTTATAAAAAGTTTCTTTGGTGGGGCGAAGCGCCAAAACAGATCGGAGCAAAGTCCTGCGATTTAAAACTTTACAAAAAATATACACTTATTTAATACGTACGGTCATTTCAGCGTGTAAAATGTCGGTAAGCGAAAAAATTAAAATTATAAAATAATTTTATGCGCTTTACTTATTGGGAGAATGACATGGGGAAATACTCAGGAATACTTTTGCTAAGCGATTTTGACGGAACCTTGTTTACGGGCAAGGAGATACCTCAAAAAAATATTGACGCAATCAAGCGCTTTTGCGCCGAGGGTGGACTTTTCGGCTTTTCGTCCGGTCGCAATTATACCTTTTTTCTTGAAGAATACGATTCGACGGTGCGTCCGAACACCTATATTTCCGTGGTAAACGGCACGGTGATATACGACTATATGAGACGCAGGGTCGTGGCGGAGAAATTTATCAAGGACGGATCTCTTAATAAAATAATGCAGATCTGCCGAGATCACGCTGATTTTACAAACATTGCCCTCTTTAACCGTGATGAGATAAGCACAATAGATATATCTGAGGAGAATAGCTTTTTTGACAACGTGAGGTTGCTTATGTCCAAGCCTGTTCACAAGGTGATGTTTCATTCAAGTAAGCAGATAAGCGACGAAGAAAAGAAAGCGATAGCTGATTTTCTCGGCGAGGATTATTACGTTTCGCGAAGCTGGGCAGAGGGCATTGAGATACAGTCCTCTGATTCTACCAAGGGCGACGCCGCAAGGAAGATCAAGGAGCTCAGCGGAGCGGATCTGCTGGTGTGTGCGGGAGATTTTGAGAATGACGAGACTATGATAGCGGCGGCGGATATCGGATACGCGGTAGAAAACGCGACCGAGGGATTAAAAAGATTGGCTGACAGAATAACGGTGAGCGTTGGCGACGGCGCTATCGCGGCGATAATAGACGAGCTTGGCTCGATTTAAGGAGGAAATATGGAGCTTAAGGGTAAAAAAATAGCATTTCTCGGTGATAGCATTACTGAGGGCGTGGGTGTGTCGGGTGCTGAGTGCCGATACGAAAATATACTTTGCAAAAGCTGTGAGCTTTCCGAGATCTTTGTGAATGCAATATCGGGCTCACGGTTTGCGTACCAGCTAAATCCGAACGAGGATGCTCGCAGACAGCTTTTCTTTTGCGGACGAGCTTTTTTGCTTCCGACCGAGGCGGATATAGTTGTGGTTTACGGCGGAATCAACGATTATCTTCACGGCGACGCGCCGTTCGGAGCGGAGGGAGATAGCGGATTTACTACGTTCTGCGGTGCTACGAGATTTCTTATGAACGTGCTTCGTCAGCGCTTTGGCAATAAGCCTATCGTGTTTATGACGCCTGCGCACTGTTATTACAAGGGTGTGCGCGATACCGAGACAAAATCCCGTTATCCCGATCTTGCCGACAGAGAAAAGCCGTTGGCGGCGTATGTTGAGGTCATTGAGAAAACGGCAAAGGATTTCGGGATCTATACGCTCAATCTTTACGACGAGCTGGGCATTGATGCCAATATTCCCGAGCAAAAGGAAAAATATACGGTCGACGGACTTCACTTCAACGACGAGGGGCACAAGATCCTTGCCGCGCGTCTTGAGGAGTTTTTGCGCTCTATCAACTGATATAATGCGTATTTTATCGTAAATATTTGAAAATAATAATTGACAATCCCGAAAAATAGCTTTATAATAGTAATATAAATAATATTTAATTATATAAGGCAAGTATTGACTTGCCGAAGGAGGAAAAAATGAAAGTAACAAAGGATTCTATCATCGGCGACGTTCTCGATCACAATCCCGGAACGGCAAAGTTCTTCTTTGAGATCGGTATGCACTGCCTTGGATGCCCCTCGGCGCGCGGCGAATCTATCGCAGACGCTTGTGCGGTTCACGGTACGAACGCTGATGAGCTTATCAAGAAGATCAACGATTTTCTTGGTGAATAATTAAAACAGAACGGGAGATTTCTTATCCGATAAGACGGATTTCGGAATCTCCCGAAAATGTTATTTGCTATTTTTTACGTTTGAAGAGGACATATGAACAAAAATAATGAACCTTGTGCGCCGAGGCTTGACAAGCGGCTTGCGTGCGCGGCGAATTTCGTCCGAGAGGGCGCGACCGTGGCTGACGTCGGCACCGATCACGCCTATCTGCCTATTGCACTTTGTCTTTCGGGCAGAGCGGTCGGCGGCGTAGTTACAGACATAAATAAAGGACCTATCGATCGCGCATCGGAAAATATTAAGGCGCACGGACTTGAGCATAGGCTATGCGCGATGCTTACCGACGGACTTTGCGGTGCGGAAAAATATTTGCCCACAGATATAACTGTTCTCGGAATGGGCGGAGAGCTTATCGCGGGTATCATATCTCGCGCCGAGTGGACGAAGGATCGACGGATACGCCTTTGTCTCCAGCCGATGACGCACGCCGAGATATTGCGCAAATATCTTGCCGATAACGGTTATTCTATCGTTGACGAGGCGCTGGTCAGAGAGGATAAGATATATCAGATAATCGTTGCCGAATATTCGGGCAGGACAGAGGAATACACTCTTGCCGAGCTTTATTTCGGCAGGATCAACATAGATCGCGGCGGAGTCGAGCTTAACGATCTTCTTTGCAGCTGGGAGCGTATACTTTCGGTACGTATTGCCGGCAAAGAGGGTGCGGGCGAGCGCGCCGACGAGGAGCGAGAGCTGCAAAGGCAGATCTCTGAAATAAAGAATAAGGGAGAAACGAAATGACTGTAAATAAACTTTACGCCGAGCTTGACAAGAAAATACCGAGAGAGCTTTCCTGCTCCTGGGATAATGACGGACTTATGTGCGCGCCCGACGGCGAGCGCGAGGTGAAAAGGGTGCTTGTGGCACTTGACGTTACCGAGGCGGCGGTGGAGCGCGCGATAGAGCGCGGATGCGAGCTTATCGTTTCGCATCATCCGCTGATCTTCAAGGGGCTCAAGGGAATTACCGAGCAGAACAATATTTCGCGCAAGGCGATAAGACTTATCGGCGCGGGAATATCTGTTTTTTCCTTCCATACGCGCCTTGATGCACTCGAGGGCGGTGTTAACGACAAGCTCTGCGAGGTGCTTGGCATAGAGGATGCTATTCCTTTCGGCGACGAGGAGATAGGCCGTATAGGTACGCTGCACGGATATGATTCGGCAGAGAAGCTTGCGGCTCTCGTCAAGGAGAGACTTGGATGCGGCGCGATCTTTTTAGCTGACGCAGGCATCACTCCGCACAGAGTGGCGGTGCTTGGCGGCTCGGGCTCGGACGACGTTATCGCGGCGGCGTGCGCGGGAGCCGATACCTATATCAGCGGCGAGATCAAGCATAATTATATGGTCGACGCGCCCGAAAATCAGATGAATATTATTGCGGCGGGACATTTCTTTACCGAAGTACCCGTCTGTGAGACGCTCTGCAAGATGATAAAGGAGATCGACGCATCGATCGAGTGTGAGATCTTCTGCTCGAATGCAGTTAAAACTATATAAATTTTACAAGGAGAATTATTATGACCTACGTTGTTTCGGATATACACGGCTGCTTTGATAAATTCAAGGAGCTTTTGAGGAAAATAAACTTTACCGATAACGATATTATGTACGTTCTCGGAGATATAGTCGACTACGGCGAGCAGCCGATCGAGTTGCTTTGCGATCTCAGCATGAGAGTGAACGTTATCCCCGTGCTTGGCGAGAGGGAATTTAAGGCTTACAAGCTGCTCACGGCTCTTGACAGAATGCTCGCCGAGGGCTCTATGCCCGATCCCGACGTGCTTTCCGAGATGGCGCAGTGGAGCGCCGACGGCGGAGCGACGACCATTACGGGCTTCAAGGAGCTCGATGAGGATATGCGCGAGGGCGTGCTCGATTATCTTGCCGATATGACGCTTTATGAGGAAGTAGAGGCGGGCTCAAAGCAGTATCTTTTGCTTCACGCGGGAATCGCGGATTTTGATGAGGATACTCCGCTTGACGACTATCAGCCCGAGGATTTTATCAGCGAGCCGCTTGATCTTGACAGAAAGTATTTCGACGGTGTAACTATCGTCGCGGGGCACACTCCGACCTATCTTGTCGAGGGTGCGCAGAAGGGCAGGATATATCACGGCGACGGCGTGATCCTTGTGGACTGCGGTGCGGCGTTCGGCGAGACGCTTGGTTGTATTCGACTTGAGGACGGCAAGGAATTTTACGCGTAATGAACAAGGGCGATATTTTAGAGCTTGATATATTTGATCTTAACAATATGGGTGCGGGCGTTGGCAGAGCGGAGGACGGCAGAGTGGTGTTCGTCCGCGGCTGTGTCGGCGGAGATCGCGCCAAGGTCGAGGTCATCAAGATAAATAAAAGCTATGCGGTGGCAAGGCTTGTCGAGCTGATATTGCCGTCTCCTCACCGCGCAAAAGAGATATTTTGCGATGCGCCTGCCGCGTGCGGTGGCTGCGTTTACCGAAATATCGACTATTCCTACGAGCTTGAGATCAAGAGAGAGCAGGTGAGAGGGGAATTTATAAAGGCGGGAATGAGCGACGTTGAGATCCTGCCCACCGTCTCAACCGGGCGTGTGTGCGGATATCGCAACAAGGGTCAGTTTCCCGTAAAGGCGACCAAGAACGGAATGCGCGCGGGGCTTTTTTCCGCGGGCACACATACCGTAATACCCTTTTCGGAGTGTAGCATCCAGAACCCCGAATTCTCAAGGATCGCCGCCCGCGTGTGCAGATTCGCGGACGAGTACGGAATAAGCGCATACGATGAAAAGAGCCATACGGGGCTGATAAGACATATTTATCTTCGCATCGCCGAGAGGACGGGCGAGATAATGCTTTGCATCGTGATAAATGGCAATAATTTGCCTGCATCCGATGCGCTTGTACGTATTATAGAGAGTGAATTTCCGAGCGTTAAGAGCTTGATGCTCAATATCAATACCGAAAGGACGAACGTTGTTCTCGGCAAAAGGTTTATAAAGCTTTCAGGCAAGGATCATATCGAGGACGAGCTGTGCGGTCTGCACTTTCGGATCTCGGCAGATTCATTTTATCAGGTCAACCGCGACGGAGCTGAGGTGCTTTACGGACTTGCGGCATCTCTTGGCGATTTTCGCGGCGACGAGCTGTTGCTGGATCTGTATTGCGGAACGGGAACGATAGGACTTTCGGTGGCGAACAGGGTAAAAGAGGTCGTCGGCATCGAGATCGTTGAGGCGGCGGTGAAGTGCGCGACGGAGAATGCGGAGCGCAACGGCATTGCCAACGCGAGATTCGTGTGCGCCGACGCATCGAGCAAGGAAGTGATACTTGAAAGTGCGGGCGGCAGACGTCCCGACGCGATAATTATAGATCCGCCGAGAAAGGGAAGCACGAGAGAGCTTATCGAGTGCATCGCCGAGCTCGGTGTTCCGAAGGTGGTCTACGTTTCCTGCGCGCCCGACACGCTTGCAAGAGATTGTGCGCACTTTAGAGAAATGGGATATGAGATAGGTGCAGTTCAACCCGTTGATATGTTTCCGAGGACAGGGCATGTTGAATCTGTCGTTTGTCTCAAACGATTGATTCAACAATGAATTGCGCGTACCGTTGATTTTTGAGTAAGTCGCCAATTTTATATACCCACAGGAGAACACAATTGAAAAAAGATAAAAAGAAGATCGGTGAGGCGCTGCTTGAGGCCTTGGGAGAGCTTGTGTTAATGCTGATATTTTTCGGTATAGGCATATTGATCATGGGTCTGTTCGGCGTGGAGCTTGACTCGTCGGGCTTAGATGATGAGCTGATCATTCTGATCGGCATAATTGCTTGTGCAGTAATATTTGCGATCATTTGGATCGCGGTGCAATGGATCAAAAAAATAATCAGAATCAAACGTAATTAAAAATATATATTTTACAAGGAGAAAAAACAAAATGAAAAAGGTCGTACTCATAGGAGATTCTATAAGAATGGGTTATGATAAATATATCAAGGAAGCGTTAAGCGGAACCGCGGAAGTGTTTTATCCCTCGGAAAATTGTAGATTTGCTGAGTATGTTCTGAGATATGCTCACGATTGGAAGGCTGTGGGCGAGTGGGGCGACGACGTTGACCTCGTTCACTGGAATGCAGGTCTTTGGGATGCGCTGGAGCTTTTTGGAGACGAGCCTCTTACGCCGATCTCTTGCTACGGAGAGCTCATAAAGCGAATAGATAAAAGACTTCGTATGCTTTTCCCCAATGCCAAGCTTGTGTTTGCAACCTCAACCAACGTAAGCGAGAAGATGAGCAGACCGGAATTCACAAGACACAACGCAACAATACAAAAATATAACGCCGAGGCGCTTCGCGCCTTGTCGGATACCGATACGGTCATAAACGATCTTTATTCGCTTACCGAGTCGGTTCCCGATTCCTACCGCTCCGATTGGGTCCATTTTTACACACCCGAGGGTACCGAATTGATCGGCGGTAAGGTTTTGTCTGAGATCTGCGAGCTTCTTGATATTACGCCCAAGCAGATAAACATAGAGGATTTTGAATCCGAGCGTTATTCGAAGAGCAACATCGGATATTGATACGTAAAACGATAAAAGACAAAGGAGAAAAACAAAATGAAAAAGATCGTACTTATAGGAGATTCCATCAGAATGGGATATGACAAATACGTCAAAGAGGCGCTTGACGGCGTGGCAGAGGTATATTATCCCGGTGAAAACTGTCGCTTCGCGCAGTATACGTTGCGCTTCATTTCCGATTGGAAGCACAAGGGCGAGTGGCCCACTGACGCGGATCTCGTTCATTGGAACGTAGGGCTTTGGGACGTTTGCGAGATGTTCGGCGAGGGACCGATCTCCTCGATAGAGCACTATACCGAGATGATCACGCGCATTGACAAGCGCATCCGCCTGCTTTTCCCGAACGCAAAGGTCGTATTCGCTACCTCGACAGCCGTTCGCGAGGAAGGATACAGCGGAAATTTCCACAGATATAACGCAACCATTGAAAGATACAACGCGGCGGCGATCGCGGCTCTTGAGGGAACAGGCACCGTTATCAACGATCTTTACGAGCACACAAAGGATATCAAACCCGAGTATTGCTCGGATATGACACACTACAATACTCCCGCGGGCGCGGCTTATATGGGTGGCAAGGTTTTGTCCGTTATTTGCAATATGCTCGATATTTCCGCAAACGAAGTCAAGGTTGAGGGATTTGAGCTTGAAAAGTACACGGCTGATAACATCGGACGTTAAAAGTGTGGAGAAATGATGGATAACAACGAAAAATATACCGTAAACAAATTTGTTTTTAACGGATACGAGGCGACGGTCATCCGTCCTGAAAATCCTAACGGAAAATGGATATGGAAGACCGAATTCCTTACCGCGTTCGATGCGGCGGAGAGAGCCTTGCTCGATCTCGGATATACGCGCGTGTACTATAAGATCAGTGATAAATACGGCAGCTATCGCGCGGTTCGTCTTATGCACGACTTTTATAAGTTCGTTGTGAGAGAGCTTGAACTTGACGAGAGATGTGTTCTGTTCGGATTCAGCAGAGGCGGCTTGTATGCCTTCAATTTCGCGTTGTTCTATCCCGAATACGTTGAAAGGATATATCTCGACGCACCCGTGCTCGATATGAGGACCTGGCCGCCAAAGAATAGCCGAGAGCGTAGTCAGGTCTATGAGGAATACAGTCTTACCGAGAAGACGCTTGAGACATTTGGGGGACATCCGATAGAAAATCTTGACGAGTTTTTCGCACTTGATATTCCGCTTCTGCTCGTTGCGGGCGGTGCTGACGAGGTCGTACCCTTTGAGAGTAATTCAGGTAGGATGATAGAATATTGCAAGAAGAAGGGAATAAAGATCATATCGATAGTAAAGCCCGATTGCAAGCATCATCCTCATTCGCTTGAGGACGTTACACCGATAATAGATTTTGTGGAGAACAGAGGAAAATGACACCGAAGGAAAAAATGCTGTCGGGAGAGCTTTATTTGCCCACCGACGAAAATATAATGAAGGAGCAGCTCGACTGCCTTGAAAAGCTCTATGATTACAATCTCACGCGTCCGCACGACAGTGCAAGACGAGAGGAGCTGCTCAGAGAAATGTTTGCCGAGATAGGAGAGGGCTGTTATATCGAGCCGCCGCTTCACTCGAATTGGGGCGGAAGAAATTGCCACTTCGGCAAAAACGTATACTGCAATTTTAATCTGACGCTGGTTGACGATATCGACATATACGTCGGAGACTGCACGATGTTCGGCCCGAACGTAACGGTGGCGACCGCGGGACATCCTATATTACCCGAGCTTCGCGAAAAGGGCTTTCAGTATAACGCGCCGGTACGCATCGGCAAAAACTGTTGGATAGGCGCGGGCGCGCTTATTATGCCGGGGGTTACGGTAGGAGACAACGTCGTTATAGGTGCGGGAAGCGTGGTAACAAAGGATATCCCCTCGAACGTGGTTGCCTTTGGTAATCCTTGCAGGGTTTACCGCGAGATCGGCGAACGCGACAGAGAATATTATTTCAAGGATAAAAGGATAGACTATACTGATCCCGACGTCGCGGAAGCGATGAAAAAATAAGGAGATAACAATGAAATTCAAAGTTGATCACGATCTTCATATACATTCCTGCCTGTCGAGCTGCTCGAGAGATCCCGAGCAGACTTGCGCGCGTATTTTGCAGTACGCAAAGGATAACGGACTGAGGACAGTTTGCCTTACCGATCACTATTGGGACAGCGCTGTCGAGGGTGCGAGCGGCTGGTACGCGCCGCAGAATTTTGAGCACATTGCCGAGGCTTTGCCGCTGCCACAGGCAGATGGGATCCGCTTTTTGTTCGGCTGTGAGACCGAAATGCGCAAGGATCTCACGCTTGGAATTCCGCGCGAAAGGTTTGACGATTTTGATTTTGTAATTATCCCGACGACGCACCTTCATATGAGAGGCTTTACCATTACCGAGGAGGATGCCGAGAGCAACGAGATGATAGCTCGACGCTGGGTAGAGCGGCTTGACGCGCTATTGTCTATGGATCTGCCCTTTCACAAGATCGGAATAGCGCATCCCGTTTGTCCTCTTATTTGTCGCAGGGGAAGAGAGAATTATATTGCTTCTCTTGAGCTTATTGACGAAGCGGAGCTCGTCCGTATCTTTACGAGGGCGGCAGAGCTTGGTGTAGGAATTGAGCTTAACCAGAGCGATATGATCTTTTCGGACGAAGAGGCAGATATAGTTCTCAGACCCTTCCGTATCGCCAAGGCGTGCGGCTGCAAATTTTATCTTGGAAGCGACGCGCACCACCCCGCATCGTTTGAGAAGACGCGCGAGATCTTTGAGAGAGCGATAGATCTGCTTGAGCTTGAGGAGAGCGATAAGTTTAAAATATGAGCAAGAAATTTGTTTTTGACCACGATCTTCATATACATTCCTATCTTTCGAGCTGCTCAAGGGATCCCGCGCAGACAGCGGAGCGTATATTGAAGTATGCTAAGGATAACGGTCTGTCGACAGTTTGTCTTACGAATCATTATTGGGACAGTCTGGTTCGGGGTGCTCATCCGTGGTATGTTCCGCAGAACTTTGAGCATATTTCGGAGGCAAAGCCCTTGCCGCAGTCGGACGGGATCCGCTTTTTGTTCGGCTGTGAGACCGATATGCGCGCCGACAAGGTTATCGGTATTCCGCACGAAAGGTACGGGGAATTTGATTTTATGATAGTTTCCACGACTCATCTGCAATTCAGGGGATACACGATAGCCGAGAGCGACTATGCCTCGACCGAGATCAAGGCGAAACTCTGGGCGGAGCGGCTTGATGCGCTCTTGTCTATGGATATGCCTTTTCATAAGGTGGGTATCGCGCATCTCGCGACAAGACATATGTCGGAAGGCGACACACAGGGGTATATTGCTCTTATGCAGGCGCTAAAAGATGAAGATATGGAGCGCGTATTCACCAAGGCGGCAGCTCTTGGCGCTGGCATTGAGCTTAACTCGGTCGATATGAGCTTTTCGGACGAAGAGGCAGATATAGTTCTCAGACCGTTCAGAGCCGCCAAGGCTTGCGGCTGTAAATTTTATCTTGGCAGTGACGCGCATCACCCCGCGGCGCTTGAAAGAGCGAGAGCCATTTTTGAGCGGGCGATAGATCTGCTTGAGCTTGAGGAGAGCGATAAATTTGTTTTGACGTAAGAGGTAGAAGCATTATGAAGGGAACATATTTTGAAGGAACGTTTACCTCTCGGGTTATAAAGCCCAATATGAGCGCGAGGTATAAGATCTTCGTCCCCGAATGTGAAGGAGAGCTTGGGCTTGTTTTCTCGCACGACGGATTTAACGTTCAAGCGGCAGAGGCTATGCAGGCTCTGTGCGACGAGGGAAGGATACCGCCCTGTGTCTTTATCGGCGTATGGCCCGCCACGCTTGAAGCAACGCTTGAGGGCGGCTTTGATCGCTGGATGCGAATGGATAATTACGACATTTTTGATTCCGCGTATCCGCGTTTTATCGTTGACGAGCTGATTCCGTTTGTTAAAAAGGAGCACGGATTTAACATTTCACCGTCGCCCGATATGCATCTTGTGCTTGGCGGTTCGTCGGGCGGCATATCGTCCTTTAACGTAGCGTGGACCTGCCCCGATTATTTTCACCGCGTTTATATGAGCTCACCGAGCTTTCTTTCGATGAGCAACGGCAGGGAAATGCCTGCGCTGATACGCAAGTGCGAGACGCTTCCCCTTCGAGTGTGGGTCGAATATTCCGAGAACGAGCCCGACGATTATTTCGGCTCGTCCTATGCGGCGGCGATAGATTCTATCCGCGCGCTCGCCTTTGCGGGATATGAAATGGATACTCGTTATTTTGCGGGAGAGGGACATTGCAGCCGATATCACAGCACTGAGGCGTTCACGGAGGCTTTTGAATTCTTGTGGGAAAATTGGGATAGCGAGCCGATAAAGGCACCGCGAAATTCCAAGCGCTTTGAAGCAATATTTGCAAGCGGATCGGAGTGGATGTCTGTGGACAATGCCAAGACGACGGATAAGCTTTGCGCAAATTGCGCCAAGCTCGGCGCAGCGTATATAGCCGAGGGTAACAAGATTTATTTTAATAATAATGGTGAGAAAGCTCTGGCGGCGACTCTTGAGAGAGAAATATCGGTCATTCGTATCTCGTCTGACGGTTGGAGATTGCACGTTGGCGGCAGAGATATGCCCTGTGTTTACGCTATGAATATTATGCCCGACGGAAGTCTTTGCGGCAGATATATCCACGCGTCTATTCACAGATATACCGATTTTGCTTATGCCGGCGTTACCGATATGTGTATCGGAGAGCACGACAGAATTTATGCCGCAACCGAGATTGGTGTGCAGTGTATCAGACCTTTTGGACTTATCGATGCGATTGCTCCGTTGCCGAGGCGCGAGCTGCCTGAGAGTATTTCGATTGAGATCTCGGACGGCAAAAAAAGACTCGTTGTTACGGCAGGTGATAAAGCGTACGTGAGAATTATTACCGAGGTCGAGGGAGAGCTGAAGGAAAACGAGCCAAAGCCTAATTCGTACTATGATTGACGTATAAATTACGCCGGTGGCATTCGCGGCGACCCTTTCTTCGTTTGTCATTCTCGAACTCAGTGAAGGGTCTCGAAAAAAGGTGATTGATAGAGTATGGATCGGACGAAAAATTAAGGAGCGACTTATCTTGGAGAGGTATACAATGAAAACAGAAAAAAATATTTTGATAGCTTTTTTGCTGAATCTTTTCTTTTCCGTCTTTGAATTTGTCGGAGGAATAATCACGGGTAGCGTTGCGATAATGTCCGACGCCGTTCACGACATAGGCGATGCGGCGAGCATAGGAGTGTCGTATTTTTTGGAAAGACGCTCGAGAAAGGAGCCCGACGAGAGCCATACCTACGGCTATGCAAGATGGTCGGTGCTCGGCGGAGTTATTACTACGCTGATCCTGCTTGTCGGCTCGATCATGGTGATAGTGAACGCCGTGTCGAGAATATTTTCCCCCGTGGAGATAAATTATAACGGTATGATAATTTTTGCCGTTGTCGGAACGCTGGTCAATCTGTTTGCCGCACTTTTTACCCGTGAAGGAGATTCGATAAATCAGAAGGCGGTAAATCTTCATATGCTTGAGGATATGCTTGGCTGGATAGTTGTTCTTGTGGGCGCGATAGTTATGCGCTTTACGGATTTTTATCTGCTTGATCCGATAATGTCTATCGGAGTTGCCGCGTTTATTCTGATAAACGCGATAAGGAATCTTAAAACGGTTCTCGACGTGTTTTTGGAAAAGACCCCGAATGGAATAAGCGTTGCCGAGATCAAGGAGCATGTTTGCGAGATAGACGGAGTGCTTGATATTCATCACGTTCATATCTGGACTATGGACGGATACAGCAATTATGCCACGATGCATGTGGTCGTCGACGGAGATGCTCATAGTATCAAGGCCGCGGTCCGTGAGGAGCTCCGTGAGCATGGCATCTGTCACGCAACTCTCGAGGTCGAGCGCGACGGCGAGGATTGCGGCGAGGTCGATTGCCATGTCGAGCATCATTCGAATGAGCACGGACATCACCATCACCATCACGGACATCATCACCATCACTAATAATACGTAGTATCCGTAAAGCACTGAGCAACTGTGATCGCCTGTACCAAGTTATGATGTGCCTTCGGCACGACTTGCCAAAAAAAGAGGACAGAGAACGTGAAGATTCTCTGTCCTTTTTGCTGTCGGTACGTATTATATTCCGGCGGATTTCAAAACCGTCCTTTAGCGTACGATCGCATTACAGGTGTTTTTTATTTTTTATCTTTGAAGCAGAGGAGCGGCGAGGATCTCGTCCTTGCGATCGAGCAGGTCTCTCGATGCGAGCGCAGCTTCAAGCTTATCGACTCCGAGACGGTCGATAGCGGCTCCGAGACGCTCCTTGGCGTAGCCGTTTTCCTTGTACCAGAGCATTACCTTTTCGATCACCTCGGGGATCTCATCCTGAGAGTATATTGGGCTCAGAAGCGTACCCATTCTCTGCGATTTGCCCCACGTGCCGCCAACGTAGATGCGGCAAGCGGACTCCGCGGTCTTCGGAACTGCACCGAAGGGGCATTTTCCTACGCAAACACCGCAGCTGCGGCACTTGTCGGCATCAATTACTGCCTTGCCGTCGGTCTTGGAGACCGCCTTTGAGGGACAGCCCTCGGCAACCGCGCACACCTTGCAGGCACGGCATTTGTCGGAATCAAAGGTGAAGGTCTTGCATCCCTCGACGCCAACGTCGTTGAGGCTGGGCTTCATGCGGCTGTTGGGACAGCCGCCCACACCTATTTTGAATTTATGAGGGAGCGCGACGTCTCTCATTCCTACGTAAAATTTATCGTGAATCACTTTTGCAAGCGCTTGCGTGTCGATGTTTCCGTAAACGCAGGTAGTGCCCTTGCAGGCGGTGATGGGACGAACCTTTGCCCCCGTGCCGCCAAAGCTGAGATCCCGCTCTGCCATAAAACGCTCGGCATCGGGTATATTTTCAAAGGGAATTCCCGATATTTCAGCGGACAGACGGGAGGTGAATATTACCTTGCCGTTGCCAAATCTTTCAGCGCAGTCCGCAGCCGCACGAAGCGCCTCGGGCGAAAAAAGGCCGCCGACGGATACAAGTCTGCCCGAAAAGCAATCTGTTCCGCGATTGAGTAGAAAGCCTCTGCTCTTTACACTGTTTATTTGTTCTCTTGTTAAGCTCATATCATACCCTCCGATTGACATAATTATAAAAACGTGGTATAATCATTTTAACATGTTAGATCGAAAAAGTCAACCACCTTAAAGATTTTGAAGGGAAACAGCAATGAATTTTTACATAAAACGACTTAAAAGAATAATTTTGCTTTGCCTTATACCTGTATTGACCCTGTCGAGCGTATGCTCGTGCGGCGGCACGGCGGACAAGGGTGAGGCAAAGACGGTGTGCTTTACCGATGCTCTCGGCAGAGAGGTAGAGGTTGCTACGTCGCCGCGCCGTGTTGCCGCGCTGCTCGGAAGCTTTGCGGATATCTGGACGCTCGCGGGCGGAGAGCTCTGCGCCGCCGCGGAGGACGCGTGGGAGGATTTCGGGCTTGAGCTTACGGCGGCGATAGATATCGGCGGAGCTCATTCGCCGAGCCTTGAGCTGCTTGTCGCATCCGATCCCGAGCTCGTGCTCGCGAGCGCGTCGACCGCGTCTAACGTGGAGATGAAGGATGCACTTGAGCAAATGGGGATCACCGTCGTCTATTTTGACGTGGATAATTTTGAGGATTATCTTTATATGCTCGATATCTGCACCGATATTACGGGCAGAAAGGATCTTTACAGGCAAAACGGAGAGGAGATCGCGCGAAAGATCGAGGCGGTAAAGAAAGACTTTGCCGACGCCGAGATCGATGAATCCGAGCGCAGAGTGCTTTTGCTTCGCGCTTCGTCGGGTAAGGTCAAGTCAAAGGGAAGCGAGGGCACGGTGCTTGGCGAGATGCTCCGCGATATCGGCTGTATCAATATTGCGGACAGCGACACGAGTCTGCCGGAGACGCTCAGCGTTGAGAGCGTGATCGCAAACGAGCCGAGACATATCTTCGTTGTAACTATGGGAAACGATACTGAGGCGGCGAGAGAGTCACTTGAAAAAATGATGGAGGAAAACCCCGCGTGGGGAACGCTTGAGGCGGTCAAGGAGAACAGGCTGCACATAATGGACAAGGAGCTGTTCAATCTCAAGCCGAACGCGCGGTGGGCAGAGGCGTATGAAAAGCTTTACGAGACGCTCGTGCAATAATCGGAGAATAGCTCTTCTGTATGCGGTGGGAGTGATCCTCGTTCTGTTCTCGGCTATCCTTGGCTTGATGCTGGGGAGCGCGAGAATAGAGCTGCGCGAGCTCATCGGCGCTATCACGGGAGCCGACAGAGACGGTACGGCGGCGAGAATATTTCTGTACGTGAGATTGCCGCGTGTGGCAGCTTCACTTTTATGCGGTGCCGCGCTTGCGGTCTCGGGAGCGGTGATTCAGGGCGTTCTTGCCAATAAGCTTGCGTCGCCGAGCATTATCGGTGTCAATTCGGGCGCGGGGCTTGCGGTAACGCTGTGCGCGGCGTTCGGAATATACGGTGGATGGCAGCTTTCTCTCTTTTCCTTTGCAGGAGCGCTTTGCGCCGTTCTGCTCGTTAGCGTCGGCGCTCGGAAATGGGGCGCTTCGCGCTCGACGGTGATACTTATGGGTGTGGCGTTGAACAGCCTGCTCGGCGCGATCTCGGATACGGTTATAACCTTTGATACCGATGCCGGAGTGATGAGCAACGATTTTAAGATAGGAGACTTTTCCTTCGTTACATATTCAAGGCTTGCGCCCGCCGCGCTGATCATTCTGATAACGCTGATACTGCTCTTTACACTTTCAAACGAGCTTGAGGTGCTCACTCTTGGTGACGAGAATGCAAAGGGGCTCGGACTTGATGCGGGCAGAATGCGCGTGCTGTTCCTGATATTTGCGGCGTTGCTTGCGTCAAGTGCGGTAAGCCTTGCGGGTCTCATATCCTTTGTGGGACTTATAGTTCCGCACGCGGTTAGAAGACTTGCACGCGGCGCGGGCAGACATCTGATGCCGCTTTGTGCGCTGATAGGCGCGGGATTCGTTACGCTTTGCGATACTGTGGCACGAACGGTGTTCTCTCCGTACGAGCTGCCTGTGGGAATAATTATGGCGCTGCTCGGCGCACCCTTCTTCGTATTTATTCTGATAAAGGGAAAGGGGGGACACTCGCGTGATAAGACTTGAAAATATGTGCGCAGGCTACGGCTCGCATCAGGTGCTTTTTGATATTTGCGCCGATATAGAGAGAGGACAGCTCGTATCGGTGATAGGCCCTAACGCCTGCGGAAAATCCACGATGCTGAAGGCTATTGAGGGCATTCTTCCTCTTTGGTCGGGCGAGGTCTTTGCCGACGGCGTGGCAATTTCCGATATGCGTCGAGGTGATATAGCCAAAAGAATATCATATCTCGCGCAGGGAAGAAGTACACCTGATATGACGGTTGGGCAGATGGTGCTTCACGGAAG
>JAFXHA010000025.1 GCA_017536635.1 Clostridia bacterium | reverse complement strand
GATATTTATATGGGCTCGGTAGATATAAAGAAGCAGGCACCCAACGTAGCGCGTATGAAGATCCTTGGAGCAAACGTCGTTGAGGTAACACACGGACTGCAGACGCTCAAGGAAGCGGTTGATGCGGCATTTGACGCATACAGCAAGGAATATAACGACGCTATCTACTGCATCGGCTCGGTTCTCGGCCCGCATCCTTTTCCGATGATGGTTCGCGATTTCCAGAGCGTTGTGGGAATCGAGGCAAGGGAACAGTTCATCGAAATGACAGGACATTTGCCGAGTGCCATAGTTGCGTGCGTTGGCGGCGGATCGAACGCGGCCGGACTTTTCTCGGGCTTCCTTAACGATCCCGTTGATATTTACGGCGTTGAGCCTCTCGGCAGAGGCCCTAAGCTTGGCGATCACGCGGCAAGCCTTAAATACGGCACAGAGGGAATTATGCACGGCTTCAACAGCATAATGCTCAAGGACGAAAACGGCGATCCCGCGCCCGTTTATTCGGTAGCAAGCGGACTTGATTATCCGTCCTCGGGCCCTGAGCACGCATTTCTTCAGGAGATCGGCAGAGTTAAATATGACGTTATCGATGACGAGGAGACTATCGACGCTTTCTATAAGCTTGCTCGCCTTGAGGGCATAATCCCCGCAATAGAGAGCTCGCACGCAGTAGCGTTCGGAATGAAGCTCGCAAAGACTATGGATCACGGCTCCGTGCTTATCAATCTCTCGGGCAGAGGTGATAAGGATATGGATTACGTTATCGAAAATTACGGAATCAGATAAAATTATAAATACAAAGGGACGAGATCTTCTCGTCCTTTTGTTATGCGCAATTGTTTATTATACTACCCGTTGATATTTTAAACCAAAATTAAACGAAGCGGTTATTTACTTTCTCTCCAAAAATGATATAATATAATCAGAACATGCGCGTGTTACTTAAAAAATAGGAGGTTTCTTATGGAAATCAATTTTGCACAAACTATTAAAAATCTTCGCAAAGAGCGCGGCAACACGCAGGAGGAGCTCGCGGATAATCTCGGCATATCCGTGCAAGCCGTTTCCAAATGGGAACGCGGCGATGGATTGCCCGATATTATGCTTTTGCCGCATATAGCTTCATTTTATGATACTACCGTAGATTTTCTGCTTGGATGCGACTCTATTCGTAAGCAGGAAGATATCGATGAATTTGTTAAAAAACATCAGGAATTATACAGTCAAGGAAAAACAGCCGAACGTTTAGAGCTGTGCAGAGCCATGCAAAAAAAATATCCGAATGATGAGACCGTTCTATACAATTTGATGAAGGTATTACAAAACGGATATATCGACGAGAGTTTTGACGAAATAGTTACGCTCGGTGAGCGATTTATACATTCTTCAAATATGGAGTACAAAGTAGGAGCTATTCGAGGCTTGTGTTTTTCCTATCTTCATAAGGGAGATAGAAAAAACGCTCAAAAGTATGCTGATATGCTTCCTATAAATCAAGACCTTTATTTACACGTTCTCGAGGGTGATGCGCTTGTAGAGCATTGTCAAAATTATTTTTATAAGGTTTGTGATTTCATGTATCTGTATATGTCATATCTCTTGCGACAATGTGATAGATCCGGATATACACACGAAGAAAAGCATTCGATGTGGAAAACTCTATATGATATTTTCAATATGATTTTTCCCAATCAGGATTTCGGATTTTATCATGATCGTCTGGCAAGGATCAGCTTTTTTATGGCAAATGATAGTGGCAGAGCAGGGCAATTTGATACCGCGATTGAAGACCTTGAAAGAATGCTCATCCATATTGAACGCTTCAATGAATTTACGGAAATTTCTCACACGTCATTGCTCGTTAACAAAGTAAAGATCAATAAAAAAGATACTTCAAGGAGCAGTGAAGCCACGTTGGCCCAATCTTATTTGCGGTATCTAAATAACAATGAAAATATTTTTGCATCAATAAAAGATGACCCACGCTTTGTGAGCATCAAGGAAAGACTCGCGGTACTCTAAAAATTAAAGGACAGAGAAAAATCTCTGTCCTTTAGTTTATGTTTCAGGAATATATTTCGTTTCCGACGCGACGGGCAGGGCATAGAGGAAATCCTCGCCTGTGCCACTCGGAAGATTTTCAATGTGTTCAGCCTCAAAGGTTGCGGGATCTCCGACAAATCCTTCATTTATGTCGGTCTCCGAGCCTGCGCAGAAATTATTATAGTGGATACCGTCTCCATCTTCGCCGAGATCGTCCCAGGTCAGATCGCAGTAATACCATTTTCCGTCGTCAAGCTTTATCATATTCCATACGTGTCCGATGCCTGATGCCATAACAGTTCCCGAAACTCCGATAACGTAGCAGTTTTCTATATTTGAAGCATTGAGAAGAAGCTGAAATGCCTTGGCATAGGATTCGCATACGCCGCTGCCTTCAACGAAAGCACCTAAAATATTGTGATATTTGAGTCCTTCAAACATAATGCCCTGATCGTTTGCGGCATAATCCATATTTTTTATAATGGTGTCGTGGAAATAGAGAGCTTTTTTGTAAGCACTCGTCTCATTCTTGACCGCGTTCAGATATTCGTTGATCTTTGTTTCTATGATAGTGCTGTATCCCTTGCGAATCTCTCCGTTCGCGTAATCGTCAACCGTCATTATGTAAAGATCCTTTGACGAAAATATGATCTGATTGTTTATCCAATAATATATAGGATTGTCCGCCCTGAACATATTGAATACCAAGAAAAGCTCCTCTTGAGATATGGTCGAGGGGTAGGGAACGCTGCCGATGATGTTTTCTACCGTATCCGTGGCGTTTATCTCAAGCGGATATGCATCTATCTCCTCAGAGGCGTGAATTTTGTCTGCAAGCGCTTTTAATCTTCCGTAGACCAATTGCATATCTTCGCCGTTTTCAAAGCTCAGGAGAGCGTTATATCCGTCAGAAGACGCATACTCTCCCTTGACAAAAGGTATATCCTCTATTTCCGGTGCATTTGTTTCGACTTCTGTCTCCGGCGCGGTAGTCTCCTCGGTATCCGTAGTTTCGGTACCCGTGGTGATAAATATAGCGGTCGTTTCATCGGTAGTGAGAACCGTATCGCGCGTGGCGTCAGTAGTTTCCGTGCCGCTTGGCTCTACAATTGACTCGCTCGTTTTGGGGGCATCGCTTGGAAGCGATGGAATCTCGGGAAGAAAAGAGCAAGAGCTAAATATCATACATAACGCGAGCAATAATATTGCCGCACGTATTGATCTTAAATGCTTCATAATCGGTATCTCCTTTGCACATCTTTGATTATATTATAATTAAAAATCGCGAGAAAGTCAAGCGTTTATAAATAAATCGCCCCGAGAGTATCGGGGCGATAATTTTATTTTTTGTTTCTGTCCTTGACGTTTTCTCTGCTACCGTCGGGATATTGTATCACGGTGTTATCAAGCATTGCACCAAAGGATGCGCGTATCTCCGCGATGTACTCACGGCGAAGCTCTGCTTGCTCGGCCTTTTCCGCGTCGGTGAGAGGTTCGGTTTTGGATTTATTGGCAAGATAATTGATTCTTGCAAGCTTTTCTTTTTCCATATCTGACCCTCAAAAGAAATTACATTCTGAGAGCGATTCCAAGCTCCTTGTCAAGAGCCGCGAGTATCTTGGCGCTGACCTTTTCGGTCTCCTCAACGGTGAGGGTTCGGTCTGCGGCACGAAGAATAACTCTTATGGATACCGACTTCTTATTCTCGCCGATCTGCTGACCTCTGTAAATGTCGAACAGATTTACAGATTCAACCGTCTTTCCGCCCGCCTTTTTCATTACTGCCATTATCTTGCCTACCTCAAGCGATTCGTCGCAAAGGAAGGAGAAATCACGAGTGGATGCGGGGTACTTGGGCAGAGGAGTGTACTGCTTTATGGGATTCATGATCTCGAATATTGCCTCGAAATCAAGCTCAGCCGCATAAACCGCAGTATCAATGCCGTAGTTGTTCTGAGTTGCGGGGTGAAGCTGACCGAAGATTCCCAACTGTTTACCGTCAACGCTGATCACAGCGCATCTTCCGGGGTGATAGGAAGCGTTCTCAGAGTAAGAGGATATCTCGTAGCCTTCAACGGCCGCAAGCTTCAACACGTTCTCACAAACGCCCTTAAGAGTATAGAAATCGCAGTCTCCGTACATACCGACCGAGATAACCTTCTTTTCATCGGGAAGTGCATCGGGAGCGGTAGGAATATAAACGGTTGCTATCTCAAAGAGACGAACGTTTGCATTGTTGAAATTATAGTTTCTTGCGATAACTTCCATCATAGAAGGAAGGGCGGTGGTTCTCATAACGCTTGTGTCCTCTCCAAGAGGATTGCTGATAACTACTGAATTGCGAAGCGTGGAATCCTCGGGGAGTCTTATCTTGTCATAGTACTTCGGGCTGATAAACGAGAAGGTCTGTATCTGGTCAAGACCGATGCCGCAAAGCATATTTTCAAGATCTATCTCAAATTTCTGCTTGGGAGTGTATCCGCCCTGAGTGGTTTCGCCTCTGAGCTTGCCCGAGATGATCTTGTTGTATCCGTATATTCTCGCGATCTCCTCAGCAACGTCGTTCATGCATCCGATATCGGCGCGGAAGGAAGGCGCTACCATCATATCGCCCTCAAATGTGAACTCGAGCGTTTCGAGGATCTTCTTCATTTCTGCCGCGTCAACGTCAGTTCCGAGGAATGCGTTCATAACGTCGGGCTGGAAGGGAAGCTTTGTGGGCTCAGTCTTGCCGGGATAAACGTCGATGATCTCATTTACGACCTCACCCGCGCCGAGAAGCTCTACGAGCTCACAAGCGCGCTCGAGACCTGCGTAGCAGTTCTCGGGATCAAGTCCCTTTTCGAAACGTGCAGAGCTTTCGGTTCTCATACCGTTCTTCTTTGCGGTAACGCGAACCGATGATCCAAGGAAGCACGCGGACTCGAATACGACTGTGGTCGTATTGTCCTTTATCTCACTGTTTGCGCCACCCATAACGCCTGCAAGGGCGACTGCTTTATTCTGGTCAGCGATAACGAGCATAGAGCTGTCAAGCGTGTGATCCTGATCGTCAAGAGATTTGAATATCTCACCGTCGCCTGCACGGCGTACGATGATAGAGGAGTTGTCAAGGCAGGTATAATCGAATGCGTGCATAGGCTGACCGTATTCGAGCATAACGTAGTTGGTTATATCAACGATGTTGTTGATAGGACGAACACCGCTCGCGCGAAGTCTCATTCTGAGCCAGAGAGGCGAGGGCTCGATCTTTACGTTCTTTACCACTCTTGCCATATATCTGTGGCAGAGATCGGGAGCATCTATTGCTACCGAAAGATAATTGCCGATCTTATCTCCGTCGTTACAGCCCTTTACCTTGGGAGAGTTAAGCTTGAACTCACGGTTAAAGGAAACGGCACTTTCTCTTGCAAGTCCGATAACCGACAAGCAATCGGGACGGTTGGATGTGATCTCAAATTCTACTACGGAATCTCTGAGCATCAAAGCATCTCTGATATCCATTCCAAGCTTGTCTCCGAATTCCTCGTCGAGAATGAGTATTCCGTCTGCGATCTTGCCGGGCATATCGTGCTCTGTGAGGTTCAGCTCACCCATAGAGCAGAGCATACCGTCGGACTGAACTCCGCGGAGCTTGCCCGATTTAATAACTATTCCGCCGGGGAGATGTGCGGTAGGGATAGCGGCGGGTACGATAGCACCTTCAAAAACATTCTGCGCGCCCGTAACTATCTGTACGGTCTTGCTGCCGATATCCACCTGGCAGATCTGAAGATGATCGCTGTTTTCGTGGGGCTTTATTTCTGTGATCCTTGCTACGACGACGTTTTCAATGTCCTCTGCAAGCTGCTCAAAGCATTCTACCTTTGAGCCTGTATCTGTCATTCTGTCGCAGTATTCCTTGTTGCCGATATCAGCTACGTCAACGAAATCCGCGAGCCAGTTTCTTGATAAATTCATATTTTAAGATCCTTTCTGTTTCGTATCAATTTAAAATTCCAATGCAATAGATCAGAACTGTTCGAGGAAGCGAACGTCGTTCTCGTAAAGATGGCGCATATCGTCTATGCCGTAATACTTCATAGCGATTCTTTCAACGCCCATACCAAACGCAAAGCCGCTGTATTCCTCGGGATCGATACCGCAGTTTGAAAGCACGAACGGGTGGACCATACCTGCACCGAGGATCTCTATCCAACCTTCATTTTTACATACTCTACAACCTTCACCGCCGCATACGAAGCAGGAAACGTCAACCTCGGCAGATGGCTCTGTAAACGGGAAGTGGTGAGGACGGAAACGAAGTCTCGTGTTCTCTCCGAAAAGTGTTTTTGCAAAGGTCTCGAGCATACCCTTGAGATCTCCCATAGTTACGCCCTTGTCAACTACAAGTCCCTCAACCTGATGGAAAAGGGGAGAGTGCGTAGCGTCAACCGCATCGGAACGGTAAACGCGTCCGGGAGAGATAACTCTTATCGGGGGCTTTTGCTTTTCCATTGTTCTTACCTGAACGGGAGAGGTCTGAGAACGAAGCAGAATGTTATCTGTGATATAAAACGTATCCTGCGTGTCTCTTGCGGGGTGATTCTCGGGAATGTTGAGTGCTTGGAAGTTGTAGTAATCAAGCTCTACCTCAGGTCCCTCTGCGATGGAGAATCCCATTCCGATGAATATCTCCTCAATGGTTCTTTGAACCTTTGTAAGAGGATGAAGCATGCCTACCTTCATTTCTGCCGCAGGCATAGTTACGTCGATCTTTTCCTCGGCGAGCTTCTTTTCGAGCTCAAGCTGCTTGAGAAGAGCAGATCTTTCTGCAATAGCTTCCTCGATCTGTGCACGAACCTCGTTGGCTATCTGTCCTACGATAGGTCTTTCCTCAGGAGAGAGTGCGCCCATTCCGCGAAGCACTGCGGTCAGCTCACCCTTTTTTCCGAGATACTTGATTCTGATCTGTTCCAGGTCAGCGTTATCCGCTGCGATTGCGGAAAGCGCTTCGGATTTGATCAATTGCAATTTTTCTTTCATTGTTCGATTTATTTCCTTTCTATTATCTTTTATAAGTAAATAAAAATACCCGTCCTAAATAAATAGGACGGGGTAAAACTCCGCGGTACCACCTAAATTTCGGCACAAAGCCAACACTTTGACGATAAATAACGGTATCGACCGGACCTCGCTAAAAGCCAAAGCGTTCACAAGGTCAGCTCCGAAGGGAAGGGCAAGCTTTATTATAAGCAACCGCTCGCAGCCAAGGCGGTATTCTCTGTAGCTTAAGACAAAAGCCGCAAGCTTCATCATAGCTTTTGGTTTTTATAACAAAAGATATTATAACACAATTAAAAACTTTTTTCAAGAGCTTTTTTGCTTTTTTTCAATATTATTATAACATTTATTTCATAAAAGAGGATCGCTTGCGCGATCCTCTTAAAAGATTATTTCTTTTTATTCTTTTCTGCTTCCTTCTTAGCGGCTTCAAGCTCTGCATCTCTTGCCATAGCAGCTTCGATCTCAGCTACTACGTCTGCGGGGAGATAGTACTCAAAGTCCTTAAGCTTCATCTTAGTGAAGATGTCGTTTCCGTAGTAAGACGTCTTGATCTTGGAAAGCTCAGTGCTTACGACCTTGGCGTTCTGGTTAAAGATGATCGGAATTACCACGAAATCTCCAAGAAGCTGTTCTTCAGCCTCGTGAAGAATGTTTGCTCTTGCCTTGATATCCTTTTCAGCAAAAGCGTTTTCGATGAGCTCGTTATAAGCTTCGCTGTCATAACCTGTGTTGTGGGTGGGAATACTGAAGTCGGGCGAATCAGCCTGAGCGGATGCATTTCCGGTAAAGCCCTTTGCAAAGGGAGCGAGAGAAGAGAATGCGTCAGCAGAGTAAGCAACGTAGTCGATAGCTGCTACCTCATAAATACCTGCACGGTAGTTTTCAGCAAACACATCGTCTCTGATGAGCTTAGAGGTTTCTCCGGTCGCCTCGTTTTTGTCGTTGTTGGTGATAGTCTTGATCGCGTTGATGGCAACGTGGAATCCAAGCTCCTCCCAAGCAGCCTGAACCTCTTCTGCGATAGCTACGTGCACGTCATCGTAAGAGGGAACTGCAATAGTGAACATGAAATCATCGGGATCAATATCCGCAGCATCAAGCTTTGCTTTTGCCTCGTCAAGATTTGCGGAGCTTGCGATAAGGCTTCCGCCTTCAACACGGAAGGAATCCTTCTTGGAGTCTGCATTGAATACACCGTAGGGAATCAGTCCGCTTGCTGCTTCTGCAAGAACTATCTTATTTGCGATGGCTTCTCTATCAATAGCAAGCGAAAGTGCCTCGCGAACCTCGGGAATAGCAAATATCTTTTCGCCGCTTGAATCCTTGAGAGATTTGGATATCTTTGTGTAATCTTCCTTCTTAAGATTGCCGAAAGAAGATTTGTTGTAATATCTTACGATAGCATTTTCATTGATGAAATATGTATGTGTGCTCATAGAGGACATTATATCTGCAACCTCTGCCTCGATGGAAGCACCTCTGAGAGAGAGCGGGATATCGCCGATGTAGAAGAGCTGTCCTGCATTGTAAGCTTCGAGTATCTCATCGTCGGACATCGAATAGTCAATGATAAGACGGTAAGGAGTAACCGACTTGTCAGCAGCGTCTTTGAGAGTGTCTCTGAAATAGTAAGAGTTTCTTTCAAGAATAAGGGTTTCTTCGCCGCTTGCGTAGGATACCTTTCTGATACGGAAGGGACCGCTTGTGCAGGTGGTAGAGGGCTGCTTTGACCAATCGGCAGTCTTTCTTACTATATCCTCACGGAGAGGAACGAGAGCATAGCTCGTAAGGTTGATAAGGAACTGATCGTAATCGATAGGACCTTCAAACTGAATCTCTACAACGTCGCTTTCAACCGCGAGGACCTGAACGTCGTCTATTGATACATCGCCGTTCTTAGCAGCTCTTGCGTTCTTGATATCGAAGAGCAGAGAAGCAGCCTCGTAAGAAGCCTCGGGCTTGAGAAGTCTGGTCCAAGCGAAAACAACATCGTTTGCCGAAATGGGCGTACCGTCAGTCCACTTGGTGTCCTTAAGGGTCAAGACCATTTTATATTCGCCAAGATCCTTGTCCTCAATTATTTCATATTTTTTGACTAAGGATTTCTGGACCTTGCCGTTTTCGCCCAGCACGAACAGATTGTCGTACAAGAGACTTACGATCTTGAGCGCCGATTCGTTTCCGTAAGCGTTAGCCGGGTCGAAATCGTACATTTCGTCAGCGATATACATCGTAACGTATGCACCGTCAAAATACTCTTTATCACTGTTTCCACAGCCCGCAAAAACAGCCACGGTCATAATGATACAGAGCGTCAATGCTACCAATTTTTTCATCATGGTTTAAAACCTCCTAAGGATTGAAAACTGTTATCCACACAATTGTGGTTTTTACTCATAGTATTATAGCATTTTTTTGAATTAAAATCAATGCAAATAATCATAAGAGTTCAACTTTTGTTTGTTTGCACAATTTAATGCTTTTTGCATTGTGCATTTTCAACTACAAAAGTACTTATATATATAATAAATAAATATAAAAAAGGAATTTTAAAATGAAAAAATATAAATATTCCGATCTTGCTATCGAAAATATTGAATTTGATGCGATGAGCGAATTTTCTCTTGAGCGTAAAAATATAAAAAGCGGTTATAAGGAATATAAAAGCGGCGCCGTAAAGGTGTGCAGTCTGAAAGTAGATAGCGAAGCTGAGTCAAAGCGATATAATTGCCGTAGGGGAAAGTATGTAACCTTGTCATTTGACAGACGTCTTACGGATCCCGAACAAATTTCAAATTGTGTAGCTGAGCAGATACGAGAATGTCTTTCGGACAAGCTTAAAGAGGAGTTAAATTATAATACCAGAATTCTTGTCGTCGGACTCGGAAATATAGATATGACAGCCGACTCCATAGGGCCTCGTACACTCAAAAAAATAACCGTTACCGGACATATATCGTGCGATGGCGGAGATTACTTGAAAGCCTTGAGAAAATGCAAGGTTTTTGCCTTTTCATCGGGGGTTGCCGGGGATACGGGAATGGAAAGCGCGTCAATCGTTAAGGGTATAGTGTCCGAATGTGATCCCGATGCTATTATCGTGATAGATTCACTTGCCGCGCGAGATTCCGAACGTCTATCTTCGACCGTGCAGATAACAGATAATGGTATCTCTCCCGGCTCGGGAATATATAACGCTCGCCGGGAGATATCCGAGCAAACAATGGGAGTCCCTGTTATAGCGCTCGGTGTACCTACCGTTATCGACAGTGCAACGCTCGTGTGTAAGGCTCTCGAAGACGCGGGAATAGAAAAACTAAGCAAGGATCTGGAGCGCTCGCTCGAAGCTCAACGCCGATTTTTTGTGGCGCCAAAGGATTGCGATCTTACGGTCCGTGCCTTTTCCTCAATACTTGCATCTGCAATAGATAAGGCACTAACGGTGTAAGGAATATAATTGTGCTCCCTCTAATATAATTTAATAAATTTATATGCTTGTGTAAAGGAAAGGAGCGGACATCCGATGAAAAAAGAAACGAAAAGGCTCGAAGGCGCCGAAAGAGCGCGCCTTGAATCAGGGAAAAAGGACGAGTTTGCCTTTGATTTTTGGAAGGATCTTGATGAGAAATTTGATAGCAAAAGCGCGCGCCGACAAAGAGCAATACGACTTGGCAGGGCACTAAGAATAGCAATGGCGCTTTTTATATGCGCTTGTATCTTGGTCGTGTGTATTCTATTTCTTATTCCTCGCGGCACGCCTGTAGAGCCGCCTATTACGGATAATACCACAGATATCGAAACAGAGTCTCAAGCATCGGATATGTCCGACAGTACGTCGACTGACGAAAGCACGGAGAGTACGGAAAACAGCGAAATCAACTCCGAAACGAGCGCTAAAGCCGATAGCGAGGAGAATACCGAAAGTGAATCTGCGCCTGATACGGAAATGCTGAAAAGTATTTATGATTTTGATTATTCTGTCGTGCCCGAGGGGAGCGCTGCGATAATTCCCGTAGATCTTTCACTCGTTGCATTTGGGGAGCATTATATAAATAATTCTACGGGATACGTTCCCGACATAAAGTCGCTTTTGTACGCCGAGCTCGGCGGAGACGGTCTTGAGGGTCTGTCCTCGTCAGATGCTCCGCTTGTCCTGATCGTACATACTCACGGCACAGAGAGCTATACCGAGCACGGCGCGCTTTATCATACTTACGACGAAAACGAAATTGCCCGCTCGCATAACGCCAAGGAAAACGTAGTTGCCGTGGGAAGCGTACTCGCCGACGTGCTTAATCGAGCGGGTATACCTACCGTTCATAGTACAGTCCTTCACGATAGCGTTCAATATAAGGATGCCTATGCTCGTTCGGCGCAAACCGTCGAAAAATATCTTGAGACCTATCCGTCCATAAAGCTTGTGATAGACGTGCACCGTGATTCCGTGATAAATTCAAACGGTGATATAATAAAGCCGATAACGCTTGCCGAGGGAGATAGATGCGCCCAGGTCAAATGCACGGTCGGAAGCTCGTGGTCGGGAGAAAAGTACGACACTTGGGAGAAAAATCTTTCGCTTGCGCTGAAGCTCCGCAAGGCGCTTAACGATAAATATACGAATATCTGCCGTCCCGTAAGCCTTGAGAGTACTACTTATAATCAGCAGCTTGCGCCATATTCAATGACCATAGAGATAGGCGCCAGCGGAAATAGCCTTGAGGAAGCTATGTGCGCGGCGGGAATAGTCGGATCTGCATTGATCGATATAGTGAAAAATATTTAAAAAACTCCAAAATCGAAAAAATATTTTCAAAAAACTATTTACAAATGTCAAAATGTGTGATATAATTATTCCATAAACGGAAAACGGAGGGACGTTATGGATTATATCGAAAGAATAAAAAAGATCAAAAGCGAAAAAAAGATAACTAACGAAAAGCTCTCTGAGCTTACGGGCATACCGCTCGGAACACTCAGTAAAATAACTGCGGGGATCAGCGATTCGCCCAAGCTTTCGAACATCGTGTCTATTGCTGACGCTCTCGGATATTCACTTGATTATATAGTAAAGGGAATACCCGAAAATAACCATAACTGTACCTTGTCAAAGGATGAGCTTGCGCTTATCGAGCGCTACCGCGAGCTTGACGTGCATTCGCGCGAGCTTGTATCAATGGTGGTAGAAAAGGAATCTCAGAGAGTTGTTACACCTCTGGCAAACGAGCTTGTTTACAGAAGCCTTTCCAAGTCCGAAAGATCCGAGCCGAAGCAGGCAACAGCCAAGGTCATCGAGCCGAGAACGATCGGAGCAAAGCGAACTATTATGCTTTACAATCTGCCGGTTTCTGCAGGTACGGGTGTTTATCTTGACGATACCGAGGCTGATACCATCACGGTTACCGACAACGAGAGAACGAGAACGGCAGATTTCGCGCTTCGCATCAGCGGAGACAGTATGGAGCCGAGATTCCATGACGGAGACGTGGTTCTTGTTGAGGATACCGATTCTGTCGAGGTCGGCGAGCTTGGTATATTCGTGCTTGACGGAAACGGATATTTCAAGAAATACGGCGGAGATCGTCTTATTTCTCTCAATCCCGATTACGGCGATATATTGCTTCGCGGATATACCGAAATGGTATGCTGCGGCCGTGTCGTAGGCAGACTTAAAAGAAGATAAAAACTTAAAAAACAAAACGCCGCAAGGTCAAACCTTGCGGCGTTAAATTTATGTGTCGATCAGTAATTCAGAAGCTCTGTCATAAGACTGCTTAGCTTTATTGCGGATTCATCTTTGATCTTTGACCATATGGTTTCAATATCCGCATAATCACCGGTTCCGTTTCCGGCCCATACATTGCGCAAGGCAACGTACACAGGAATTTCGTCACCATCTTCGTCAAGTGGCGCGACAGTCAGAGAGTATCCGTATAGATGTCCAATATCAAATACTACAGAATCGCGGATTATATTGAACATTTTTTTCATCTCGGGATCGTTTACCGCGAGCTGTCGCTTGAGATATATCTCAAAATAAGCGGGAGCAATATACCTATTTGCACCACCTGCAAGCGTTTCAAGCACAGTGGATGATCTCTGAAATGCTTCTTTTTTTATAGCTCTCGGTATAAGCCAAGACGAGTAACCGTCAGCGAGAGGAGTAGAGTAAGTGTTCTTTATAGCATAATTGTAAAACGGAAGGGGAAGTATAGTGCATTCTATTTCGAGGCTTTGCTCTACCATTCCAAGATTTGATAGAGCAAACATTGCTCTGCCTTCCTCGAACATTTTGTACGGCGAGCCGTCCTGCTTATCAACATCGTCATCATTAAGCGCTTCCTGCCACCAATCAATAAAGCTTACAACTTCATTTTGTGCGAGATCCCAATGATAGGTCCCATTCTCTTTCAAGGATGTAAGTCGAAGCCCCGTAGCATAAAGCCAATTATCAAGCCAGTCGCCCGACTCGTCAGCCTGCAGACCGTAAGAATCAAGATCGTCTGCTCCTTGGGCTTCCTCACCTTCTTTGTTTATGTTTTCATAAGCCCCTTGGGCTAAAACAAACATACTTTCCATAGTCCAGGTTTTGTTAGTGACAAAGCTATATAGATCGTTCTTATCATACCCTTCGTTGATTCTGGAAAAATATTCAAGGTTTGTGAAGATGCAAAGCATATGGTGAAGGTTATTATATGATGCAGTATCAGATGCCCAGAAGAAGCGTCCGCCTATCAGTATCTCCTGATTTATTTTTTGAGCCCAATATGGCTTCTCGGTGTGATAAAGATTAAGAGCTTCAGATTCTGCAAGATCACGAGCAAGTCCCTTAGCCGCAATCACAGGCGGAATAAGGTTATGCGCAAGAGCGAGATCATATGGCGTACCGGCGCCGGAAGCGGCGGCAATCTCAGATGCATATTCTTCCACGTTGCCATATCCGCCTTCGAGTACAACTAAATGGAATTTGATGCCGAGAAATTCTTCTACGTATTCTTGACGCATAACTATCGTGTCTTTAACAAGCTCTCCGTTAGAATTCTCAAGAAATTCACGGTTCATAACAGTATCGTCAGCAAGCACGACAAAATCGTATCCGCCGTAATCTATATCTTCGTGTATATCGGAATCCGGAATATCTATAGGAGGCGGACATCCTCCTCCCCCGATAGGTGTGGTTTCCTCTGATGAGGTATTCGTATCAGGCGCAGTTTCCGACTCGGTTTCCGATTCCGTTTCAAGAGTCGTTTCGGCTTCAGTTTGATCCGAAGCTTCGCTTAAACTTTCGGCAGTTGTGCTTGCTTGTGTGGTTTCTTCAACTTGATTGGAATTGTTGCAGGCGACAAAAATGCTTGTAATAATTAAGATGCATAACAGTAAAGAAATAATCTTGTTAAACATGCACGAAAAACCTCCTTGTATTTTTTTAGTTTATTATATTATATCACAAAAAATCGTTATTGTAAATATGTTTTTTTAATATTCAAGCAAAACGCCGCAAGGTTTGACCTTGCGGCGTTAAATTTATGTGTCGATCAATAATCAACAATGTCAAGCATAAGATTGTTGAGCTTTGTTGTTGCGGTATCCTTGATATGTGCCCAGACTGTAGATATGTCGGAATATCCGGCAAGTCCGCCCGTCCAAACTCTGCGAACCGCTAAGAATACCTCGGCATAACTGTACGAATTGGGATGCCGAACGGTAAGAGATGATCCGTAGATATATCCCATATCAAATACAATAGAGTTACGAATGATATTGAACATCTTTTTCATCTCTGGATCGTCTGCCGCGAGCTGTCTCTTGAGATATATCTCAAAGTAAGCGGGAGCAACGTATTGGTTCGCGCTTCCGGCAAGCTCTTCAAGCACGGTTGCCGAGCGCTCAAAGGATTCTGCGACCGATGACTTGGGTATCATCCAAGCTGCATAACCGTTAGAAAAGGGTGTGGAGTATCCGTTCTTTACACTTGCGCTGTAAAGAGGCAAGGGAAGAACTGTAAAGTCGAGATCTATGTTTTGCTCGGTCATCGCTATTGATGAAAGCTCAAACATTGCTCTGCCCTCAAGGAACATTCTGTACTGCTGACCGTCGGCAACGTCGATGTCATTGTCAGTAAGCTTTTCCTGCCACCAATCAATAAAGTTTACAACGTCCTGATCGCCGAGTGTCCAGTCGTAAGTACCTCTGGAATTGACCTTTGTTAATTTGAAGCCTGCGCCGTAAAGCCAATTTTCAAGCCAGCTTCCGCTCGCAGCGGCACAAAGGCCGTAGGAATCAAAGTCATCTGCACCGTAATTTGAGGTATTTGT
Organism: Clostridia bacterium; assembly: GCA_017536635.1. Classification (GTDB taxonomy): domain Bacteria; phylum Bacillota; class Clostridia; order Oscillospirales; family CAG-272; genus HGM12713. The sequence goes on along the minus strand of JAFXHA010000025.1, from coordinate 19,851 downwards.
GTTCTTGTAAGCATTCTGCGCAAGTATATGCATTTTTTCCATAGTCCAGGTGCCATCATATACCATATCGTAAAGATCGTCTTTGCTAAGTCCCTGATTTACGTGAGTGAAATAATAGTTATTAACGAACAAGCATATCATATTGCGGATATTATTCCACGAGGAATTGTCAGATACCCAGAATATGCGTCCGCCGAGTATTATTTCGTCCTTTAGAGCGCTGTTCCAATAAGGCTTTAGCGAATTAACAAGATTAAGGCTCGTGGACGTTGCAAGATCTTTGATGAGACCTTTTGCCGCGACCACAGGGGGAATGAGGTTATATGATACCGCAAGATCGTAAGGATCGCCAATTGCCGCCGCGATCTCGATCTCGGATGCAAAGGTTTCCATGCCCGAGTATCCACCGATAGTTTCAACAACCACTATATCGACGCCGAGATATTCTTCGACGTGCTGCTGACGTCTTATGATAGAGTCAACAATAAGACTGCCGTCAGATTCGTTGATGAACTCTCTGTTTACGTTTGTTGTGTCGCCGAGAATAGTGAACTGATATCCTCTATAGTTTATGCTATCGGGTATATCTGTTCCAAGCTGGAGGCTGGGATCAAGCAGCTGCTCAATAGTCATTGAATCGAAAGCCGAAGTGCTGTTGACGGAAGGTGGATCGATAGACGGAGTGCTGGGAGTGCTTCCGCCGGGCTGATTTCCGGATCCGCCGCTTTCGGTAACTCCAACGTATCCCGCGTCCTTTTTGGTCCCGTTGGAAAATTCTACCCAAAGATGATAGTTGCTGTCTACGTAAACGTTGACGATGCTTACGCCCGTAGCACCGGTAGCGCCGGTAGCGCCGGTGTTACCCTTGTCGCCTTTATCGCCTTTATCACCTTTGTCGCCCGTATCGCCCTTATCACCCTGTTCGCCTTTTTCACCTTGCTCGCCCTTAATGCCTTCTGCGGCGTTGAGAGGAGCCCATGTGGTTCCGTTGTCATAGGAGACCAGAAGGGTATTGGTTTCGATATCCAACTTAAAAATTGGCTTTATTCCGTTCTGCGTCTGAGCGGTAGTGGTAACGTTAAGAGACGTCCAGGTAGCACCCTTATCGTAGGAGATCTCCAAAAAATTAGTTTCCTCGTTGATCTGTAACAAAGGGTTGACATCAGATACAATGATATCTGTGGCGGCACTTGTATCCTTTGACTCGTCAGCATTCTGCTGATCACTGACATCGGGTGTGGTGCTCGCTTCGGTAGACGTTTCACTACCTCCTTGATCGATGCTTTCGGCATTGCTGCAGGACGCAAAAAGACCCGTCAACATAAGCACGCAGAGCATCAAAGAAATAATTTGCTTAAACGTATGCATCGCAAAACCTCCTGTGTAAAAAATATTTTATTCCTTTATCATATAGTACAGAAAAATATTGGAACGGTTGCATAAATTTCGAAAAAATGAAAAAATTCTATATTTGAGAAGCTATTATATATCATATCATAAAAAAGTACCTTATACAAGCATTTTTATTTTGATATTTGGTAAACATATTAAAAAAGGCTTGGAGAAAATATGAAAATAATAGAGTGTATAACAGATACGAATATCGGTGGCGCCGGGGTGTTACTCGTCAACCGTCTTTCACATACCGATCTGCAAAAATACGATATTACCGTGCTTTTGCCAAAGGGAAGTCTGCTTAAAAGAAAGCTATTGCCGCTCGGCGTTAAGTTTATAGAGATAAAAGGGCGTGGCGACCGATCGTTCAATATCGGTGCGTTTTTTGAGTATGTCAGAATCATAAGATCACATTCTCCCGACGTGATAAATGCCCATTCAAGTCTTACCTTCAGAATTGCCGCGCGCCTTTGCCGAGTGCCCGTCAGAATATGCACGAGACACTGCGCCTATCCCGTATCACTAAGGTTTAAAATACCGATCTTAAGATATTTATTTGCAAAAATTGAGCGCGCGCTGACTCACAGATATATCGCGGTAGCCGAGGCGGCAAAGGAAAATCTCGTGGAGATGGGAGTTCCGTCGGAGCGTATAAAGGTTATAATCAACGGTGCGCAGGCTCTGAGGAAAATAAGCGAAGAAGAGAAGCGCTTCCTGCGGAATTCTCTCGATATTCCTCTTGATACCACACTGCTTGTTATATGCGCACGACTCGAAGAATGCAAAGGACATAAATATCTGCTTGAAGCTATGTCCGATGAGAGCCTGAAGGCTATATATCTTCTGATAATGGGAAGCGGCAGCCTTGAAAAAGAGCTGAAAGAAAGAGCACGGGCTCTTGGCATAGATAAAAGAGTGCGATTCTTGGGGTTCATCTGGGATATCGCGCCCTATATGAATATTGCCGATATTAACGTAAATTGCTCGGTTGGTACCGAGACGTCCTGCCTTGCGCTTTCCGAGGGAATGAGCCTGTCAAAGCCCGCTGTCGCAAGCGATTACGGCGGAAATCCATATATGATAAAAGACGGAGAAAACGGATTTTTATATCCTATGACAGACGTAAAAAAGCTGAGCCTGGCAATAGCCCGACTCAGCAATGATAAAAAGCTATATAGCGTTATGTCCGAAGCCTCGAAAAAGCGGTTTGATGGCGAGCTTAATGCCGCAGAAATGTCGCGAAAGACCTATGCCTTTTACGAGGAGCTTCTTTCTAAAGATAATTTGCCGTAAAGTGCAAGTGCAGCTCTGTGCAGGGCGACATAGGAGAAATCCTGTTTTGCGCCGGATACGATCTTCTCGGAGCTTTGCAAAAACGATTCGTAGGCGCGGGTTATATCCATAATTCCATCAAATATAGCAAGTGTGCTTGAAAGCGATTCCTCGTCGGCTGACTCAGTTGCTTTTTTAATGATCACCGACACCTCGTCCGAGAGATTACAGATATTTTCGAGATCCTTTATCAGCGCGCTTGCACAGAGATAATATTCGGCAGTCGCCTTCTTGATCGCAACGTCATCACGACTTGCAAATCCCTGTATATCCGGAAATGAATCGATATATTTTTTTAAGGTGCCGGCGGATCTTGCGAGAATTTCCGAGAGCCGTTCGCTTATGAATACCTCTTTACCCATAAAAACCTCACTTGAATTTAAAAAGTCAAAAAGGGAAGACCGATAGGCCGTCCCTTTTTTGCGATAACTCCGTTGTTTCCGTTATTATCTGATGCTTACGTTAACTTCCTTGTCGGTAGCGTTTGCCGCAGCTCTCATAACGGTACGGATCGCCTTAGCTATCTTGCCACCCTTGCCGATAACCATACCCATATCGCTTTCAGCGACGTTAAGGGTAAGATTAACCTTGTTGCCATCGGTTTCTTCGATAACACAAACGTCGTCAGGATGCTCAACAATAGCCTTAGCAATGTTGACAAGCGTTTCCTTCAAATCTGTCATCTGACATCACCTGCAACGATTAGTCAATAATGTTGGACTTTTTAAGAAGAGCCTTAACCGTATCGGTGGGCTGAGCACCGTTCTTGAGCCAGGTCTTAGCCTTGTCTGCATCGATCTTTACGATGTCAGCGCGGGGATCAAAGTAACCAAGCTCCTCGATGAAGCGACCGTCTCTGGGAGAACGTCCGTCTGCAACGATAACACGGTATGTGGGAGCCTTCTTTGCGCCCATTCTTCTCAATCTCATTTTTACTGCCATTTTTCTTTCCTCCGTAAAAAATAATAAAGTATAAATTTTTTATAAAAATCCATCAAATTAAATCAATTAAACGGAATTTTCATCTTTTTCTTGCCAAATCTCGAAAGCTGCTTCGGATTTGAAAATTGCTTCATAAGCTGTCTTGTCTGCTCGAATTGCTTGAGCAGGCGGTTTACCTCCTCAACCTTTGTTCCGCTGCCCGCCGCAATACGCTTTTTGCGGGACGCGTTGAGGATCTCGGGCTTCGCTCTTTCCTTGGGGGTCATCGATTTGATTATTGCTTCGGTACGCGCGATTGCCTTTTCGTCGATCTTTGCGTCCTTGAGAGCGTTTGAATTCATTCCGGGAACCATTCCCATAAGCTGATCAAGGCTACCCATATTCTTTATTTGAGAAAACTGCTCAAGATAATCGTCAAGAGTGAAGGAGGATTCGCGGATCTTTTTCTCAAGCTCCATCGCCTTCTTCTCGTCGTAAGCCTGCTCGGCTTTCTCAATGAGAGAGAGCACGTCGCCCATTCCAAGAATTCTCGACGCCATTCTGTCGGGATGGAAAGGCTCGATAGCGTCGAGCTTCTCTCCTGTACCGATGAACTTTATCGGCTTTCCCGTAACGTGTCTTACCGAAAGCGCAGCGCCGCCACGGGTATCGCCGTCGAGCTTTGTCAGGATAACTCCGGTTATATCAAGAAGCTCGTTGAAGGTCTTTGCCACGTTTACCGCGTCCTGACCGATCATAGCGTCAATAGTAAGCAGTATCTCGGTAGGCTCTACCGATTCCTTGATCATCTGAAGCTCACGCATAAGCTCCTCGTCGATGTGCAGACGGCCTGCGGTGTCGACGAATACCATATCGTAGCCCTTGTTTTGAGCAAATTTCAATCCTTCCTTTGCGATCTCGACAGGGGATATCTTGTCTCCCATAGAGAACACAGGAATGTCAAGCTTTTCTCCAACGATTTCGAGCTGCTTGATAGCAGCGGGACGGTACACGTCGCAGGCAACGAGCAACGGCTTCTTGCCTTGCTTTTTGTACATTCCCGCAAGCTTTCCCGCGTGTGTTGTTTTACCTGCTCCCTGAAGACCTACCATCATTATGACCGTAGGGGGCTTGGGAGAGATTGTCAGCTTGGATTGTGTTCCGCCCATAAGCGCGGTAAGCTCCTCGTTGACGATTTTTACTATCTGCTGAGCGGGGAGTAAGGATTCAAGAACGTCAGCACCCACAGCTCTCTCAGACACGGAATTTATAAAGTCTTTAACTACCTTGAAGTTTACGTCAGCTTCGAGCAGGGCGAGCTTTATTTCACGCATACCCGCCTTGATATCGGCTTCTGTAAGCTTGCCTTTGTTTCTGAATTTCTTGAAGGCATTGTCAAGCTTTTCGCTTAAACTTTGAAACATATACTCACCTTCCTTTTATCTGAATTTCAATATTTAAACGCTTAGGAATCAATTATATCGGATATAACGTCGATCTCGTTTTGCAGCGCTTCGGGCAGAGAATGCTCGGATGCAATAGATCGAAGCCGTTGTACGCTTTCCTCAAGCGAGCTTATTTTTTTTGCCAGACCAAGCTTTTCTTCATATTCAAAAAGCTCTTCCTCGGATTTTTTGATAAGATCGCGTACGCCCTGGCGGGATATTCCAACCTCGGACGCGACCTCTGCGAGCGAAAGATCCTCGTTGTAATACATATTCATTACAGAGCGCTTTCTTTCCGAAAGCAGATCTCCGTAAAAATCAAGCAAATAGGCGATATTAAGATTTTTTTCAAACATTGACGTCGCCTCCGTTTCAGCGCATTTTATCGGAGAATTTCAAAGTGTAAAGTAAAATGCTTTACAAGTATACCATTACAACTGTGTTTTGTCAATAGCTTTTTGAAAAAATTTTTTTGATTCTGCAAAAAATTTAAAAATAACTCTTGACAATTGAAAATAAATGGGGTATTATATATTCATTGCGATGATAGGGAGCGACAGTGTTGTAAGTGCGCAGAGAGACGCTGGGTGGTGTAAAGCGTCGGCTTGCTTCATATGTTAAATCACCCCGGAGCTCGCTGCCGAGCGTTTTATACAGGTAGAGCAGCGCGTATCTTCTGCGTTAAAGGAGAACGTATGCCGAGCGTACGTGAGTGGTCATACTTGTATGGCAATAAGAGTGGTACCGCGGAGATATTAGTCTTCGTCTCTTGATTTCAGAGACGGGGCTTTATTTTTTTATCGCCCCGAACACATAAGAATGAGAGGAAATGAAAATGCTGACACTTGATAAGGTATATCAGGCATCCTACGTATTAAAGGACGTCATCAGAAAGACGCCGCTTACACCGTCTCCTAAGCTTTCGAGCAAATGTAATCTTTATCTGAAGGCGGAAAATCTTCAGGTAACGGGCTCGTTTAAGGTAAGAGGAGCGGGTTATATGATATCCCAGCTTACCGATGAGGAAAAAGCTCGCGGAGTTATCGCTTGCTCGGCGGGAAATCACGCACAGGGCGTTGCACTTGCATCGGCAAAATACGGAATAAAGGCAACTATATGTCTTCCCGACGGAGCGCCTATCTCTAAGGTTGAGGCTACCAAGAGCTACGGTGCTGAGGTAGTTATGGTACCCGGAGTTTACGATGACGCTTACAATCACGCGTTAAAGCTTCGTGATGAAAACGGCTATACCTTTGTTCACCCATTCGACGACGAAAACGTTATAGCGGGACAGGCAACGATAGGCCTTGAGATACTCAAGGAGCGCAACGATATAGACGCAGTCGTCGTTCCGATAGGCGGTGGAGGACTTATCTCGGGAGTTGCCTTTGCTATAAAGACGCTCGCGCCTCACATCAAGGTCTACGGAGTTCAGGCAGCAGGCGCACCGAGTATGTATAATTCTATCAAAGATGGAAAGATCGAGCGTCTCGCCTCGGTATCTACCATTGCGGACGGAATAGCGGTAAAGGAGCCCGGCGTCAATACCTTTGATTATTGCTCGAAATTTGTTGACGAGATCGTAACCGTAACTGAGGATGAGATCTCATCTGCAATTCTGGCTATGATAGAGCAGCATAAGATGATCGCAGAGGGCGCAGGTGCCGTTGCCGTTGCAGCGGTAATGTTCAATAAGCTTCCCATTGAGAATAAAAATGTTGTTTGTGTAGTTTCGGGCGGTAACATTGACGTTACAATCCTTTCGAGAGTTATCGAGCGCGGTCTGCTTACTTCAGGCAGGACCTGCAATCTTTGTATCGAGCTTATGGATAAGCCCGGTCAGCTTCAGCTTGTTTCCACGATCATTGCAAATCACGGCGGCAACGTTATTTCGGTACATCACGAGCGTGCAAGTGAAAAAATGGATATCAACGGATGCTTCTTGAGAATCGTCCTCGAAACGAGAAATTACGAGCATATAAACATAATTGAAAACGCGCTTCGCGACGCGGGATTCAGACTTGTATAAAAGGAGAAAAAGAATATGGAAAAAGTATATACGCCTAAGGCACCGGATGCAATAGGACCTTACACCCAGGCAATAAAAGCGTGCGGAATGGTATTTACATCGGGACAGATAGCAATAAACCCTGCAAGCGGCAACGTAGAGGCAGAGGGGATAGAAGCACAGACTGAGCAGGTATGCAAAAATCTTTGCGAGGTGCTCGCGGCTGCGGGAACATCTATAGATAAGGCGGTCAAGACCACCTGCTTCCTCGCAGAAATGAGTGATTTTGCGGCGTTCAACGCCGTTTACGGCAAATATTTTACCTCAAAGCCCGCGCGCTCCTGCGTGGCTGCAAAGCAGCTTCCTAAGGGAGTTCTTGTTGAGGTCGAGGTAATAGCCGAGCTTTAATAAAAAAATAGTAACTTTTTTGTGTTAAATGCGTTGCAAAAACACCTCTGTTGACTAAAAAACTGTGCAAAATGTATCAAATTATAAAAGATTTTTCATTTCTGTTGACAAATAAAATCTTTTGTGATAAAATTTAATACAAGTTTTTAAAAAATTCATTATTATTATAAGCGTTTAAAGGGAATCAGTAGGATGCAAGCGTTTTCAGAAAGCCGATGTGTGATGTGAATCGGTAACGTTACCATGCGAATCTCCTCCCCGAGCTTCCGCTTGAAGACCGATTCGCATATTCGGTTGCGTAGACGCGGACGGAATGTCTCCGTTATCAAGGACAGCCTTACTGAATGGTGGGGCACGAGTGGCTTGCAAAAGCAATAAGAGTGGTACCGCAGAGTTTTAGACCTTTGTCTCTTTAAACGTAGAGATAAAGGTCTTTTTGATTAAATTTGCATTTACGGCAGTAAAAAATAAAAGGAGAAAGAAAATGATATTGAACGGCTCGGAAATACTTGTAAAGGTTTTACTTGAGCAGGGCGTTGATACGGTGTTCGGATATCCCGGAGGAACCGTTCTTAACATTTACGACGCTCTTTATAAAAACAGCGACAAGATAAAGAATTATCTTACCGCTCACGAGCAGGGAGCGGCTCACGCGGCTGACGGCTATGCGAGAGCTACGGGCAAGGTCGGCGTAGTTATCGCTACGAGCGGTCCCGGCGCGACCAATCTCGTAACAGGTATAGCTACGGCGTATATGGATAGCGTTCCTATGGTCGCTATTACGGGCAACGTTGCTTCTCATCTTATCGGATGCGATAGCTTCCAGGAGGTTTATATCACGGGAATTACAATGCCTATCACAAAGCACAATTTCGTTGTGCGTAAGGTAGAGGATCTCGCGGATACGCTTCGCGATGCTTTCAGGATCGCGTCGAGCGGCAGACCCGGCCCTGTGCTTGTGGACATACCTAAGGATATTACCGCAGAGAGCACTACTTATATTCCAGCTCCGCCCGTTGAAAAGACTATTACCAAAAAGATAGTCGGTAATGTCGAGGAGGTGGCCGAGCTTATCAATCGCGCAGAGCGCCCGTTTATTTATTTCGGTGGCGGAGTTAAGCTTTCCGAGGCGTCTGATGAGCTGCTTGAGCTTATTCGCAGAGCAGATATACCCGCTTCACATACTCTTATGGCGGCGGGCGTTATCGATTACCGTGAGGAGAATAATCTCGGATTGCTCGGAATGCACGGACGTTATTCGGCTAACTGCGCGGCAAATCGCGCTGACGTAATGATAGCAATAGGTACGCGATTCAGCGACCGAGTTGCACTCAATACTCAGAAATTCGGACACAACGCAAAGATAATACATATCGATATCGATCCCGGCGAGATAAATAAGAACGTTATTGCCGATTATAGCATCGTCGGAGACGTTGAGACGGTTCTTCAGGAATTGCTTAAATACGTAAAGCCCAATGAGCATAAGGCTTGGAAGGCAAAGATCGCCGAGTGGAAGAAGGACGACTTTGCTCCGGAGCCTTGCGAGACCGAGCTTAAGCCTTATTACATTATCGAAAAGACCTGCAATACGGTAGGCGAGGACGCTATCTATTCGACTGACGTCGGACAGCATCAGATGTGGGCGGCACAGTTCCTGCATCATACAAAGCCTAAGAATTTCCTTACCAGCGGCGGTCTTGGAACTATGGGATATGGCTACGGTGCAGCAATAGGCGCACAGGTCGCGTGTCCCGACAGAAAGGTAGTTCACTTTACGAGCGACGGATCATTGCATATGAATTTGAATGAGCTCTGTACCGCGGTTAGCTACAAGCTTCCCGTTATAACCGTTATTTTCAACAACACCGTTCTTGGAATGGTGCATCAGTGGCAGGGTGTATTTTACGGTCAGAGATATTCAGCAAGCGAGCCTAACCGTGCTACCGATTACGTAAAGGTTGCGGAAGCGTTTGGAGCTAAGGGATTCAGATGCTCTACTCCCGCAGAGTTTGATAAGGCGATCGAGGATGCAGTCAAGTGCGACGGCCCGGTATGGATAGAGTGTGTTATCGACAAGGATGAAAAGGTATTGCCTATGATCCCCGCAGGCAAGACCGTTCACGATACTATTTTCAAATAAGGAGGTACGGTAATGAAAAAGCAGTGTATGGTTCTTTTCGTTGAAAACAACGCGGGCGTGCTTACGCGTGTCAGCTCGTTGTTTATGCAGAGAGGCTTTAATATAGATTCTCTTACCGTTTCTTCTACCGAAAATCCTAAAATATCTCGTATAACGATAGTTACTACAGGTGATGAAAAGAACTTTCATCAGATAATGAAGCAGACCGATAAGCTCGTGGAATCCAAGATGATCTTCTCGGTCGAGCCGAGCTTCAGCTTGATACAGGAGCTTCTGCTCGTTAAGTTTTCTACCGTTGGCGCGGATATTGAGGCACTTAAGAAGCTTATAAAGGATTTCGGCGCAAATGCGGTTGATATTACCTCGGGTTGCCTTATAGCTGAGCTTGCAGCCTCTCCCGACGTAGTGGACGATTTTCTTGAAGCAGTCCACGATTTCAAGATGATAGAGATGTGTCGTTCGGGCGCTATCGCTATGGAGCGTGGCGACGTAGCGTACGATCTCTGATAAAAACAAAAATAATTTTTTAATTATAAAAAGGAGAATACAAAAATGATTACCAAGTATTATGATTCCGATTGCAATCTCGCATTGCTTGACGGCAAGACCGTAGCAGTTATCGGCTTCGGAAGCCAGGGACACGCACACTCGATGAACCTCGCGGAAAGCGGATGCAACGTAGTAGTAGGACTCAGAAAGGGAAGCGGACATTGGCAGAAGGCTGCTGATTTCGCTGCAACTCACCCCAATTTCAAGGTTATGGAGGTAGAGGATGCGGCAAAGGCGGCAGACATCGTAATGATGCTCGTTCCCGATGAGCTCGCGGCAGATATATACAACAAGCAGGTTGCTCCTCATATGAAGGACGGCGACGTGCTTATGTTCGCTCACGGCTTTAACATTCACTTTAATTTCATTCAGCCCGAAAAGAATATCGACGTTATCATGGTAGCTCCCAAGGGCCCCGGACAGACCGTAAGAAGCCAGTACGTTGAGGGTAAGGGTGTTCCAAGCCTTATCGCAGTACATCAGGATTATTCGGGCAAGGCTAAGGAATATGCACTTGCATATGCGTGCGGAATAGGTGCAGGCAGAGCAGGTATTCTTCAGACCTCCTTCAGAGAGGAGACCGAGACCGACCTCTTCGGTGAGCAGGCTGTTCTTTGCGGCGGTGTAACCGAGCTTATGAAGGCGGGCTTTGACACTCTCGTTGAGGCAGGATACGAGCCTGAGATGGCTTACTTTGAGTGTATCCACGAGATGAAGCTTATCGTTGACCTTATCAACAACGGCGGATTCGCTATGATGAGATATTCTATCTCCAATACCGCAGAGTACGGCGATTACAGAACCGGTAAGAGACTTATCACCGAGGAGACCCGCAAGGAGATGAAGAAGGTCCTTTCCGAAATTCAGGACGGTACCTTTGCGTCTGAATTTATGCAGGAATTCTCCGCGGGCAGAAAGGCAAAGTTCCTTGCAACGCGCCGCAAGGAGAGCGAGCATCAGCTTGAGAAGACGGGTGCAGAGCTCCGTCAGATGATGTCCTGGCTCAAGAAATAATCATTAAATAACGGGAAGCTCCGAAAGGAGCTTCCCAAGATAAAAGGGAGGTTAAAAATATGTTGCTTGCGATAGAGATAGATAATTCTGTTATAAACTTTGGTCTCTTTGATGCAGATAGGCTTGCGCAGAGCTTTAAGGTCGCAACCGATATAAATAAGACCTCTGATGAGTATGCGCTTGCCGTATCGGGCATACTTGGATTTTATAATATCGAGAGATGCTCTGTGGATTCCGCCGTGCTCTCGTCGGTAGTTCCGCAGCTTACCGAAATTTTGCTTGATATGGTAAAGCGTCTTTTCGGTGTTGATGCTACGGTCGTTGGAAAGGGAATAAAAACAGGATTTCCTATAAAAATAGATAACCCGTCGGAGCTCGGCTCGGATCTCGTTGCCAACGCGGCGGCAGTTATCGATATATGTAAAAATGAAAGCATATCAAAAACTCCGTGTATAATCATTGACGTTGGCACGGCAACAACGGTGTTTGCCATAAACTCGCGTGGCGAATATATAGGCGGCAGTATCCTTGCGGGCATCGAGATGTCCTTTGGCGCTCTGCACGGAAAGACCGCACTTCTTCCTACTGTAAGCGCGGCAGAGCCTGCGCGTGCTATCGGTAAAAATTCTTATGAATCGGTGCGTGCCGGGGTAATACTCGGACACGCTATGATGATAGACGGCTTTATCGACAGATTCCTTGCTGAAATGGGCAGTGATAGCGCCGAAATATTTATAACGGGTGAATACGCGCAGTCGGTTATAGGCTCGTGTAATCATAATATGCGGCATATCCCCGAGCTTACGCTGATGGGACTTGCTTGCATTTATAAAAACAATATCTGACTTTGGTAATAACGGCTTAGCCGAGTATTATAAATTTTATTGCACTGTACTGCGGTTGCGGACGGTAGCCAAGGGTGAAAGTCCCGGGAAGGAACATATTATGTTCAAAAATTACTTTTTCTTTGAGACAGCACAGACGGCTGTACTTAACAAAAGGGGGTATTGAAGATTATGAATAATACCCGAAATCAAAAAATATTGCGTATGGTACAAATGGCATTGCTCATAGCTCTTGTCGTAGTGCTTCAGATGCTCGGATCCTTTATAAAAATAGGTCCGCTGCCTATGTCGTTTGTGCTCGTGCCGATAGTTGTCGGCGCTTGTTTGCTTGGCCCCAAGGAAGGCGCTGTGCTTGGCGGTGTGTTCGGTGTTATCACCATGATAATGGGTATCGTTGGAATCGATGCGTTTTCATACCTTTTATTTACCGCCAATCCTGTTTGGTTTATAATCGTTTGTCTGGTAAAGGCAATCGCGGCGGGACTTTGCTCCGGCCTTGTATATAAGGGATTGGGCAAGCTGTTCGGCGAGAAATTCGTATATCTTAAAACCGTTCTCGCGGCTGTTACCGCGCCTATCGTCAATACGGGAATCTTCGTTGTAGGAATGCTTCTTTTCTTCTTCGAGACGATGGAAGGGCTTCCCGCAATGTTCCCGGACGCGTTCGGCTCGTTTGAAAATGCGTTCAGCCTTGTATTCCTTGGACTTGCAGGTCTTAACTTTATAGGAGAGTTTCTTGTAAATCTTATACTCTCTCCGGCAATAGTAAGAATTGTTGATATAGTAAAAAAGAAAATCAAAATATAATAACCAATAAGAACGTTTAGAAAGTTCTTTGGCTACCTTTCTTTAAAGAAGGGTAGGAAAGGAGAAATTTTATGGTACTTCGTTCCGATAACGTAACAAAGGGTGCAGAAAGAGCGCCGAACAGAAGCTTGTTTTATGCTATGGGCTATACAAAAGAGGAGCTTGAGCGTCCGCTTATAGGCGTTGTCAGCGCTCACAGCGAGATAGTTCCGGGGCATTTTCATCTTGATAAAATAGCCGATGCCGTAAAGGCAGGCATTCGAATGGCGGGCGGTACGCCGATACTTATTCCCGCGATAGGTGTTTGCGACGGTATAGCTATGGGACACGTGGGAATGAAGTATTCGCTCGCAAGCCGTGAGCTTATCTGTGATAGTGTTGAGACTATGACTATGGCACATCAGCTCGACGGTCTCGTGCTCGTTCCAAACTGCGACAAGATAGTTCCCGGTATGGTAATGGCGGCGGTAAGAATGAACGTTCCCGCAATAGTTTGCAGTGGCGGACCTATGCTCGCAGGAACCTATAACGGCGAAGAGGTCAGCCTCTCCAAGATGTTTGAGGCGGTCGGCGCTTATAAGGCAGGTATTATCGACGAATGTAAGCTTGAGGAATGCGAGCAGGGCGTTTGCCCCGGCTGTGGAAGCTGCGCGGGAATGTATACCGCGAACAGCATGAACTGCCTTTGCGAAGCAATAGGAATAGCGCTTCCCGGAAACGGAACCATCCCCGCGGTAAGCAACAAGAGAACGATACTTGCCAAGCATGCGGGAATGGCTATTATGGAGCTTGTTAAAAATAACGTACGCGCAAGAGATATCATAAATCAGCGTTCTATTGAGAATGCGCTTGCGTGCGATATGGCGCTCGGATGCAGCTCTAACAGTGTTCTGCACCTCTTGGCGATCGCCAATGAGGCAGGAGTTGAGCTTGACCTTAACTTGTTTAACAAGATGAGCGCAAAGGTTCCCAATCTTTGCCACCTTGCTCCCGCAGGTCCTACTCATATTCAGGATCTCGACGCCGCAGGCGGAATTCCCGCCGTTCAGGCAGAGCTTATCAAAAAGGGCTTGCTTGACGTCGATGCGATAACCGTTACGGGAAAGACCGTAGGCGAGAACGTCAAGGGCGCTTACATAAAGAATACGGGCGCGATACGTCCCATCGACGATCCGTACAGTGAGACCGGCGGAATACAGATCCTTTGGGGAAATATCGCTCAGAAGGGTTGTGTTGTCAAGAGAAGTGCGGTAGCTCCCGAAATGCTGAAGCACAGCGGTAGAGCAAGAGTCTTCAATTCTGAAGAAGAGGCTATTGCGGCAATATATTCAGGTAATATCGTAGACGGCGACGTTGTCGTTATAAGATACGAAGGCCCTAAGGGCGGTCCCGGTATGAGAGAGATGCTTAATCCTACGAGTGCGCTTGCCGGAATGAATCTCGATAAGACGGTAGCGCTTATCACCGACGGAAGATTTTCGGGCGCAAGCCGCGGAGCTTCTATCGGACACGTTTCTCCCGAAGCCGCTGACGGCGGAAATATCGCGCTTATAGAGGAAGGGGATACCATAGAAATAGATATTCCCGCGGCATCTATTAACGTGCTTGTTGATGAAGAAACACTTGCCGAAAGACGCGCTAAGTACGTTGCACCCGAGCCCAATATCAAGAGCGGCTGGCTTGCAAGATACGCAAAGCTTGTTGACGGCGCAGATAAGGGCGCGATAATGAAATAATACGAAAGGACTTTCGCAATAATAAATGTCTAAGATGAATTATACCAAATATACAAAGCAGTATTTTCCCGCAGTCGGAAACTCGATGAGCTGGACGAAGAATAACTCAATATCCAAGGCTCCTATATGGTGCTCGGTGGATCTCAGAGACGGTAATCAGTCGCTGATAATTCCTATGAGTCTCGAGGAGAAGCTTGATTTCTTCAAGCTCCTCGTTGATATCGGATTCAAGGAGATAGAGGTTGGATTCCCCGCAGCATCCGATACCGAGTTCTTGTTTTTGCGTACGCTCATTGAGCAGAATCTTATTCCCGACGACGTTACAGTCCAGGTGCTTACACAGTCGCGCGAGCATATCATAAAAAAGACCTTTGAAAGTCTCAAGGGCTGTAAAAATGCTATCGTACATCTTTATAACTCCACCTCTGTCGCGCAGAGAGAGCAGGTGTTCAAAAAGTCGAAGCAGGAAATAATCGACATCGCAGTGTCGGGCGCAGAGCTTTTCAATAAATACAGCAAGGAAATGGGCGTGAATTACCGATACGAGTATTCTCCCGAATCCTTTACAGGAACGGAGCCTGAATTTGCGCTCGAGATATGTAATGCCGTGCTCGACGTATGGAAGCCTACTGCAGATAATAAGGTAATAATCAATCTGCCCGTAACAGTGCAGGTATCTATGCCTCACGTTTACGCAAATCAGGTTGAATACATAAGCGAAAACATCAAGTACAGAGAGAATGTTATCATCTCGCTTCATCCGCATAATGACCGCGGATGCGCAGTCGCGGACGCCGAAATGGGACTTCTTGCGGGTGGCGACAGAATAGAGGGAACTCTGTTTGGAAACGGAGAGAGAACGGGTAACGTAGATATCGTTACTATGGCGCTTAATATGTTCGCACAGGGCGTTGATTCGGGACTTGATTTTTCGGATCTGCCGTACGTTACTGAGCTTTACGAGCGTGTTACCAGAATGCAGGTATACGACAGAACTCCTTATGCGGGTAAGCTCGTATTCGCGGCATTCTCGGGCTCACATCAGGACGCGATAGCAAAGGGAATGAAATGGAGAGAGGATCACACCTGCCGTTATTGGACGGTGCCTTATCTTCCTATTGACCCCAAGGACGTCGGCAGAGAATACGAGACCGACGTTATACGTATCAACTCTCAGTCGGGCAAGGGCGGTATCGGATACCTGCTCGAGCACAATTTCGGCTACGTGCTTCCGCCCAAGATGCGCGAGGCGGTCGGATATACTGTCAAGGGATTTTCGGACAGAGGCCACAAGGAGCTTTCCGCCGCAGAGGTCCTCGAGATATTTACAAGCGAGTACGTTGGCATCAATGCGCCGCTTGAGCTGCTCGATTACCACTTTATTCGTAAGCCCGACGCGATGAAGGCGATCATTACTATAAGCATGAACGGAGAGACAAAGGATATCTCGGCTGAAGGAAACGGACGTCTCGACGCAGTCAGCAATGCTATTATGAAGCAGCTTGGAATACATTACTCCAACCTCACTTATAACGAGCACGCGCTCTCTACCGGCTCGTCCTCTAAGGCAGTAACCTACGTCAGCGTAACCTTTGACGACGGTCAGACCAGCTGGGGCGCGGGAATTGACGACGATATTATCTCGGCATCCATCAGCGCGCTTATATCGGCAATTAACAGAAATATAAAAAACAATAACTAATGAAAGCTTGAGGATATTTATATGGGAATGACGATGACGCAAAAGATATTGGCGGCACACGCAGGACTCGATTCAGTCAAGGCGGGCCAGCTGATAATGGCGAACCTCGACCTTGTTCTCGGAAACGACATTACCTCTCCCGTTGCTATAAATGAGTTTAAGAACAACGGATTTGAGGGCGTTTTCAACAAGGATAAGATCGCGCTCGTTATGGACCACTTTGTACCTAACAAGGATATAAAAGCGGCTCAGCAGTGTAAGCAGTGCAGAGTGTTTGCTAAGAATTTTGACATTACCAATTATTACGACGTCGGAGATATGGGAATAGAGCACGCGCTTCTTCCCGAAAAGGGACTTGTAGGCCCCGGTGAGCTTGTTATCGGTGCCGATTCGCATACGTGTACTTACGGTGCGCTCGGAGCCTTCTCGACCGGCGTCGGAAGCACCGATATGGCGGCAGGTATGGCTACGGGTAAAGCTTGGTTCAAGGTTCCGTCGGCTATCAAGTTTGAGCTTGTGGGCGAGCTTCGTCCTTTCGTATCGGGTAAGGACGTAATCCTTTACATAATCGGCAAGATCGGTGTTGACGGAGCGCTCTATCGCTCTATGGAATTTACGGGCGAGGGACTCAGGAGCCTTAGCATCGACGACCGTCTCTGTATGGCTAATATGGCTATCGAGGCAGGCGCAAAGAACGGTATATTTGAGGTCGACGAGGTAACTCTCGAGTACGTAAAGGGAAGAGTAAACAGAGAATTCAAGATTTACAAGGCTGACGATGACGCCGAGTATGATGAGACCGTCGTAATCGACCTTTCGACGATTGAGCCCACCGTGGCTTGTCCTCATCTTCCCGAGAACACCAAGGACGCAAGAGAGCTTGCGGATATAATTCCCGATCAGGTAGTTATTGGATCCTGCACCAACGGCAGACTTTCTGATATGAAGGCAGCGGCTGAAATACTTAAGGGTAAGCACGTTGCAAAGGGTATCAGGTGTATAATCATTCCCGCAACTCAGACCATTTATAAGGAATGTATCAAGCTTGGATATATCGATACCTTTATCGATGCGGGCTGCGTCGTTTCTACGCCTACCTGCGGTCCCTGTCTTGGCGGTTATATGGGAATACTCGCTGAGGACGAGGTCGCGGTTGCAACCACAAACCGTAATTTCGTGGGAAGAATGGGACACGTAACCTCTAAAATTTATCTCGCGAGCCCCGCAGTAGCGGCGGCAAGCGCTATCGCAGGAAGGATCTGCGATCCCAGAGATCTGGACTAAGGAGGAGAGAGCTATGCTGGCAAAAGGATACATACACAAATACGGCGACAACGTCGATACCGACGTTATTATTCCCGCAAGATATCTGAACACCGCAGATCATAAGGAGCTTGCTTCTCACTGTATGGAGGATATCGACAAGGATTTTGTCAAAAAGGTAAAGCAGGGCGATATTATCGTCGGCGGAGCTAACTTCGGCTGCGGTTCGTCGCGTGAGCACGCGCCTATCGCAATAAAAAATTCGGGGGTCTCCTGCGTTATCGCAAAGACCTTTGCGAGAATCTTCTTCCGCAATTCAATAAATATCGGTCTTGCGATCCTCGAATGTCCCGAGGCAAGTGAGAAGATCGAGGCGGGAGATTCGGTAACCGTTGATTTTGACACGGGCGTTATTACTAATGAAACCAAAAATGAGACATATCAGGCAGAGCCGTTCCCGGATTTCGTAAAAGAGATCATAAAGAACGACGGACTTATGAATTATCTCAAAAACAATAAATAATTTAAACCAATCAGAAAGAAGTGAGCTTATGCAAAAGAATATTACAGTTCTCAAGGGAGACGGAATAGGCCCCGAGATAGTTGATCAGGCAATTAAGGTGCTTGGCGTTATAGAGGAGAAATTCGGTCATAAATTTGAATATACCGAGGTCGATATCGGCGGGTGCAGTATTGATAAGTACGGCGTACCGATAACCGACGAGGGAATGGCAAAATGTAAAGCTGCGGACAGCGTTCTGCTCGGAGCTGTCGGAGGACCTAAGTGGGATAGCTGTCCCCCTGCGATCCGTCCCGAAAAGGCTCTGCTTGCGGTAAGAAGCGAGCTTGGACTTTTTGCGAATCTTCGTCCTACCAAGCTTTTTCCCCAGCTTTCCGATTCCTCACCCTTAAAGGAATCTATCGTAGGTAACGGAATCGATCTTATGATCGTTCGTGAGCTTACGGGCGGAATCTATTTTGGAAAGAGAAGAACTGAAGAGATAAACGGAGAAAAGGTAGCTACCGATGAAATGACGTATAGCGAACACGAGATAGAACGTATCGGCCGCGTTGCGTTTGAGTCCGCGCGCAAGAGAGGCAAGAAGGTAGCGTCGGTAGATAAGGCTAACGTGCTTGATTCCTCAAGACTTTGGAGAGCCGTTATGCATAAGCTTGCAGAGGAATATCCCGACGTTGAATATTCTGACATCCTCGTTGATAATACAGCTATGCAGCTCATCAAGAATCCTTCGCAGTTTGACGTTATCGTTACGGAAAATATGTTCGGCGATATACTTTCCGATGAGGCAAGTATGCTCACGGGCTCTATCGGAATGATGCCCTCGGCAAGTCTCTCGGAAGGAACGCTCGGTATGTACGAGCCTATTCACGGCTCGGCGCCCGATATTGCCGGAATGGATATCGCAAACCCGATAGGAACTATAATGAGTGCCGCAATGATGCTCAGATACTCCTTTGGAATGGCAGTAGAGGCAGATGCTATCGAGGCGGCTGTCAATAAGGCGCTTGACGACGGTTATCGTACTGCGGACATTTACGATGCGGCAAAGTGCGGTACCACCAAGGTCGGATGCTCCGAGATGGGTGATATAATCGCAAAAAACATAG
Organism: Clostridia bacterium; assembly: GCA_017536635.1. Taxonomy (GTDB): domain Bacteria; phylum Bacillota; class Clostridia; order Oscillospirales; family CAG-272; genus HGM12713. The sequence continues at coordinate 654 of JAFXHA010000025.1, read as the reverse complement.
CTTGATTTGGCGGAAAGGATATAAAAATGCTTGATATCAGATATGAACTTACAGAACAGAGAAAAGCAAAGCCCGATTGGAATAAGCTCGGCTTTGGCAAGATATTTACGGACCATATGTTCGTTATGGATTATGACGCGGGTCAGGGTTGGCACGACGCGCGAGTAATTCCTTATCAGAACCTTTCTCTTGATCCCGCGTGTATGGTCTTCCATTATGCGCAGGAGATGTTCGAGGGCCTTAAGGCTTACAGAACCCCGAATGGCGACGTACAGCTCTTTCGACCCGACAAGAATATTGAGAGAATGAACAATACCAATAAGAGACTTTGTATTCCTGAGCTTGATCCTTCCGACGTTCTTGACGCGCTCAAGGCAATAGTTTCGGTGGAGAAGGATTGGGTTCCCGCACTTGAAGGAACGTCTCTTTACATTCGCCCCTTTATTATAGCTACCGACGTTCAGCTCGGAGTTCATCCGTCAAAGAGCTATAAATTTATAATCATTCTCAGCCCTGTTGGATCCTATTATCCCGAGGGAATCAAGCCCGTAAAGATATTCGTTGAAAGAGAATACGTAAGAGCCGTTAAAGGAGGCACAGGCTTTGCGAAGGTAGGCGGTAACTACGCTTGCTCACTTATCGGTCAGGAAAAGG
>JAFXHA010000024.1 GCA_017536635.1 Clostridia bacterium | reverse complement strand
CGTCGATACCTCTTTCAGCAGCAAGACGGAAAATGATGGTTTCAATCATTTCGTTTGCTTCAAGGTTGATCTCATAGAGTCTTTCATTGAGTGTACCTTCCGAGAGAAGATTGGTGTAACGCCCTTTGCGATACGCTTTGAGATGTTCGAGGTGCAATCTTCCGTATTTGCCGATCTCCTTTTGTTCGGGGAGTTCAAGCAGGGGATAATATTGCTCACCTCTGAGTTCATAGGTAATTCCGTTTTGTTCAATGTACTTTTCCATATATTGCACCATCCTTTCCTTTGGTGCTTTAAGTGTACTATAAAGACGGAAAATCTGCAAATGTGCAAAAAAAGAAAAATACGAGAAACACCGAAATGTTCTCGTATTTTTCTTCGCCTTCGCAATGCTCGTAATTCTTAATTCTCAAAAACTGTCCTTAAGAACAAACGGCATTAGCAACGGGATTTTAATTATATACTTAAAACGATGATCGACGCGACCGACAGCACCATTCCGAGCCATTGAAGCTTGCTCAGCTTTTCCTTGAATATAAAGAGCGCAAATAGCGCCGAGAGCACAAGCGCGCCACCTATATCGGTACAAGTAACTATCGTAGTATTTGCTCTCGAAAAAGCGTAAGAATAAAGGTTTGCGGCAACAACGGCAACGGCGAAATACAAGCACAGCCAACCCGCCGCGCGCTTATTTATCTTTTTAAAATCCTCTCCGATGCTTCTCTTTCGGATAAAGGCAAGACATATCAGTGCAAAGAGCGCCGACACCGCATTGCTTATAGCGATCATCTCTGTCCTTTCCGCACCGTCCAGAAGATTTGCCTGCATTGACATCAAAGCTCCGCAACCGCCGTTGGCAATAGAGAGCAGAATACACCACATCCAATATCCGCGCTTTGCGCGCTCTCCCTTGACACCTCTTGCATTAAGCAAAAAGAGCGATCCAATAAGCACGGCTACAGCGCAATATTGCACAGGTGTGAGCGATTGGCTCAACGCGATCATAGATACTATCATCGGCACAACTATTCCGCCGCCGTGCATAAATACCGACATTATCGCAAAGGATCCGCGCGAGGCGGCATTTATCTGCGCAACGTTAAAGAGAAGCACTAAAAATGCCTTGGAGCAAGCAAGGGCGACAGTAAGCCAGGAAGGAGAAAATGAAAATCCGCCTATTGCCCACGTGAGAAGCGCAAGCGCCGTACCCGACATGACCGCGAAAACGAAGGGCGACGCTTTGCTGTCGCCATTATAATTCTGATTAAAAAATTTAGTAAACAGCACCTGCAGAGCGTGCAGCAGAGCCGTACAGCAAAGTATAGCTACAATAAACATATTTCACTCCAAAATTATCTTACGATACCAATGATACTATTTTTATATTAAAAGTCAAGGGCAAAATAAGCTTTTGCGACAAAATGCAATCTCTACGCGACATTTTGTGATTGAAAAAGCATATTATGTATGATATTATAGCCTTGTCGATCTATTGCAAAATCACGCTTTAACATTGTTTTAGGAGATATATATGCACGTAAAATATAACGCCTCATTTTATAACGACGACGGAGAACGCGTCCGCTTTACCGGTATATCGCGGAATATATTCGAATCCTGCGCGGGAAAGAAAAACTGGAACAACGAGCTGTACTTTTACCCCTCGGAAAAGGAAGAGCCCGTGTGGCTCTGGGTGGTTGGCAGAGAGCAAGCCTGGAAGCACAAAAAATTCGATAAAATTATTTATATGAACCGCCTCGTTATCCATTTCTGCACTAAGGGAAAGGGCTTATTCAACGGTCAGCCGATAGGCCGCGGCTCCTGCTTTATAATATGGCCTTATCTTGCTTCTTCGCTTGAAGCAGATCCCGACGATCCGCTGGAATTTTATTGGGTAATACTGCGCGGAGAGCAGCTTGAAGCCTTTGCGAAGGATCACGGGCTCTCGTCCTCAAAGCTCGTTTTTGAGACCGATTATACCGACAAGATCATTCCCCTACTCGACACCGCACTTGATACGGATTACGAAAAGGTCAATATTTACGAATACACTATGGGACTTGTCAGCATGCTGCTTTCCTACCGAAAGCCCGCGCCGCGCGACGACGAGCTTTTCGACGTTAAAAATTTTTCCCACAATTATGTAAAAGCCGCCCAAAGCATTATGGACAGACGTGATTACGGCATCTCGGTTGGCGAGCTGGCGGGAATGCTCGGTCTTACGCCAAAGCATTTTGGCAGAGTATTCCATCAAGCCACGGGAGAAACGCCAAAGCAATATATGACGAGAAAAAGAATGAAGATCGCCGTTGATCTTCTCAAAAAAGGAATTCAGCCCAACGAAGTCGCTATAATGCTGAAATATTCGGATTACGCATCCTTTTATCGAGCGTTTGTTCAACGGTACGGTGTCTCCCCAAAGGATTATCTGTCAAAAAACGAAGAATAGAGCCTGCTATCAAAGGTTAAAAGCCGCAAGGAAATCTCCTTGCGGCTTTGTTTTATTATGTAAATCAATAGTCAAGAATATCGACCATAAGATTGTTGAGCTTCGTTGTTGCCGTACCCTTTACCTGCGCCCAGATCGTCACGATATTCTGATAGTTACTGTTATCGCCTGCCCAAAGTCTGCGAAGTATCAGGAACACTTCATCGTATTAAAATCAAATTTACGGTGTAGGAGTCTCGAACCCCGTTATATTGGTATTGTACTCGGTTACGCAGTCAGTAGCTATATTTAATTCAATTACGCCGACCTCAAGTATAAGACCGCTATCGGGATGCTGTAATTTGTATAAGGTCATTCCCTGCTCGTATTCAAAAACGTATTTCTTGGCAGCTACGCCGCAGCAACTTTCCGTCTCGCCCGAATCGGTAAATATGACCATATTTGAATCGACTACAAAACCAAACACTGTTTCCTCGACCGAAAGCTTGCTCGCCTTTACAACACCCGTGCTGCTCCAATCAGATCCGCCGAGTGCCATATACTCCGTCCAATTCTTTGCTGAGGCATCATACTTATAAAAGTATGAGCTCGTCGACTCGCCACTTTTCACCGTGAGCATATAATCCTTATCTATTTTCGTAGCGGTATAACGTGATTCAGTGTCGTTATAAAGCACCTTGATATTAGTCGGCATTTTATGAGACACCGAAAGATTGTCGGTTACGGATACGGTTACCATCACCGATCCCTCGGCATAATAAGACGTCTCGGTTACGCTAACGCTTATCGAAAGCTCGTCGGTAAGCTTTTGGTACACCCCTTCGGAAAGCCCGTATCCCTGCGATACGAGGGTACTCTTGTAATCATTTAAAGCACCTTCATAAGTATCATAGCAGACCACGATAGCAGTTCTTACCACAATGCCGTATATCTCGTCCACATCACTCTCAAGCTCAAAGCTCTCGGCAATCATTGACGGAAGTCCTATGTCTTCACCCAGAGCCTCGTTTATTGCCTCGGCAGGCCAGCTATTAAGGCTTCCCGAGGTTTTATACAGGCGAACGTCAATGATAAGATCTCCCTGCTCGCTACCCTTGGATAAAACAACAGAAAGCGTACCGTTGCTAACAAATTTAATATACTGCTCTCCGTCGCCAACAAAATCGTTTTCCAAAAGAATATTTTTATAATTTTCAACGTCGTTGGGATCGACCTTGCAAACAACTATTTCAACACCGGGATTTATGACAGCATAAGGAAAAGCGTAAAGCTCGACCGATTCAAAAGCACCTCGGAAGGCGGGAATCTCTTCTCCAACCTCGCCCTTGATGCGCTCGGCAGGCCAATTCTCAGAGATCTCGGGGGCGAGAGTCTCCTCCGTTTCCGCGCTCTCTTTCTCGTTCGACGTATGATCAGACGTGTCGGCGGTAACGTCTGAGGTTTCATTGTTAGAGTCAGCATCACCAGGCAACACGTCAGTGTCGGTATCATTGGATTCGCTGCCACTCTCGGCAGTCGTAGTTCCCGAATTGCTTGTAGAATCGCCGCCCGTATCTTTATTATTGATCGAGCCCATATCGGCACAGGATACGAGCATCGCTGTTATAAGACATATTGATATCAGTAATAAAAGTATTTTTTTCATAATATACCTCTTTTGCACAATATCTGTATTTTCATTTTACATCATTTTTTAGCTTTTGTCAAGAATTCGGAATGATTTGGAGACGGATATATTACAAGTATTTTAATAATTTTATTGACAAAATATATCTTTTGTGGTAATATAGTATTGAATACTACTTTCGACTATAACGGTCGCAAAAAAGTATTTATTTTAAGAAAAGGATCGGATCTTACCAATGAACAGACCAATAATACCGATATTTTACGCATGCGATGACAATTTTGTAAAATATACGATAGTCTCGCTCCGCTCGATGATAGATAATGCATCAAAGGATTACGATTACAGGATATACGTGCTTCACACACAGATAACAGATAAGATGAAGGAGCATCTTTACGATCTTGAGAACGACAATTTCAAGATCTCTTTCAATGACGTTACCGAGCATCTTCACTCTATCGCCGAAAAGCTCCCTATCCGAGATTACTATTCCAAGACTACCTATTACAGATTGTTTATCGCCGAGATGTTCCCCGAATACGACAAGGCTATATACATTGATAGCGACACGATCGTTCAGGGAGATATCAGCGAGCTTTACAATACAGATATAAAGGACGCTTACGTCGGCGCCTGCCACGAGCAAGCAATGGTTCAGGTCGACGAATACGGCACGTACGTTGAAAAGGTAATCGGTATTTCACGCTACAATTTCTTCAACGCGGGAATGCTTCTTATCAACTGCGATCAGTTCAGAATGCACTTTATCCTTGACAAATTCATACAGTACCTGCACGTATATAACTTTGTGGTAACTCAGGATGAGGACTATCTCAACCTTATATGTAAGGATCGCGTATATTGGCTCGATCAACGCTGGAATACCGAAATATTCGGAAAAATAGCCTACCCCATCGAGCAGGCGTGCATACTGCACTACATTATGACCAACAAGCCTTGGCATTACGCCGATTGCAGACACGGTGATATCTTCTGGAAATATGCCGAAAAGACCTCGATTTATGAGGAGATACTCGAGGAGCTGAACTCCTACACCGATGAGCAGAGAGCGCGCGATCGCGTCTCCTGCGACAAGCTGCTTCAGCTCGCGATAAACGAAACGAACCGCGATGACAATTATCTTAACAACGTCAACCGCGAGAAACGCGCGCACGACCGAGTTGAGATAGTACATAAAATAGATCAATTTGAGCGCGAGGGCAGATTCGATGAGGACGTTGAGGACGACCCTCCCGGAAATACTCTTATGCCCGACGATATCGAATACGTAAAGAAGAATCTGCTTGATAAGATAAAGACCAGATTCGCTTATATGATAGCGAGAAAGTTCGTATACAAGCTCATCGATGAAAAGAAGATGATAATCAAGGAGATCAAGGGCATTGAAAACTTCAAGAATCTGAATAGCGGTGCGATAATCACCTGCAATCATTTTAATCCCTTCGAAAGCTTTGCGATACAGCTTGCATACGAGGCGGCGGAGCAGCCCGACAGAACCTTCTTCCGCGTTATCCGAGAGGGCAACTACACGTCATTCCCCGGATTTTACGGCTTCCTGATGCGCCATTGCAACACGCTTCCCCTCTCGTCTAACAGAAAGACGCTGATGAAATTTATGGAAGCGGTCAATCAGCTTCTCAGCGAAGGACACTTCATTCTCGTATATCCCGAGCAGGCTATGTGGTGGAACTACCGCAAGCCGCGACCTCTCAAGTCAGGCGCGTTTATGTTTGCGGCAAAGAACAACGTGCCCGTTCTTCCCTGCTTTATCACTATGCAAGACTCGGAAATAATAGGCGACGATGGCTTTGCAATTCAGGAATATACCATTCATATCGCAGAGCCTATATATCCTAAGGAAGAAAACAACTATCGCGTCAATACCAACTATATGATGGAAGAAAACGCTCGCATATGGAAGGAAATATACGAGAGCGCATACGACATACCGCTGACGTATACCTGCAACGAAAAGGAAGCAGATCAGAAATAAAACAAAATATAAAACAAGCCCGACCCAATTGGGTCGGGCTTGTTTTTAAATATAGTTTTTTCTAAAAAATTAAAATTATCAGTCCATAAACTCAGGAGAGATCTTTGCGCCGAAGAATTCAGCAAGTCCCTGAAGCTCCTTGAGATTCTCGTTTGTGATAACCTGTCTGGGTGCCTTGCCGCCTGTCATAGAATAGATCTTTACGTATATCTCCGCACTCTTTTCAACCGTGTGAGCAAGTCCGAAGGTCTCATCAAAGTCAGCACCTGCGCAGAAAAGTCCGTGCTGTGCCCATACAACCACGTTGTACTTTGCGATCTTCTTTGCGGTCTCAACTGCGATCTCTCTGCCGCCGCAGACCATCCACGGAATAACGCCTACGCCCTCGCCGAATACTATTGCGCACTCGGTCATATTCTGCCAGAGAGCGAGAGTGAAATCACGGTCGGTGAGCGGAAGAACACAGCTCATAGCGATAATATTTACGGGGTGGCAGTGATAAATGAGACGGCTCTTGCCGTTCGTCGCAAGCTTCTTTACCTCGTGATTCATAAGGTGCGTAGGAAGCTCGCTGGTAGGCTTGCCGCCCTTTTCGAGTCCCCAGAGAATACGGTATTTCTTACCTTCTGAGTCAACTTCTATAATACAGCAGTTATCTCTGGGTGCGGCAAGGATATTGGAAAAATACTTACCCGAGCCCGTAACCATAAAATACTCACCTGCAAGTGCGGGAACGTCGGTTCCGATATCGGTAAAGGGACGGGAGAAATCAAGATCTTCCTTTACTGCCTCTACCTCTTCTGTGGGAATACGGTAGGAAAGGTTGCCGCCGTTTCTTTCGTGGTATCCTCTGTTCCAACCGTCGTCTGCAAATTTAACAAAGCTCTGCGCAAATGCGCTGTCCATTACTTTCATTTTCTTTTCTCCTTTATATTTATCTATTTATCAAAATTTCTTTTTCGTAATTCAATACGTCCTCAAGCCAAGCCTCGCCGACAGGCGCTCCAAGACGGCGGCAGTACTCGTCGTAAACCGCGCCCCAGGGGTAAGACTTGATCTCTTCCTGAAGGACCAGAAGCTCGGTCATTCTTCCCTCGTTCTGAAGCTCGGTGAATCTTGCGTTCGGCGTGAGCATTGCGATAAGCAGTGCCTTGCGGAAGTTACGCAGACCCGCCGTCCAAGCCGCGATCCTGTTGATGCTTGCATCGAAATAATCAAGTGCGATGAAGATATCCTTCATCCTTCCGCTTGCTACGATCTCCTTGGCAATCTCACGCGTCTCGTCGTCAAGACGGATAACGTGGTCGCTATCCCATCTTACCGCACGGGTAACGTGGAGCGCAAGCTTATCCGAGAACAGAAGCATCGAGGATATCTTATCCGAGACCGCCTCGGTGGGATGATAATGTCCGTTATCCATCAGCGGAACGATTCCGCGAGAGAGCACGTAGCCCATACCAAACTCTGCCGAGCCGACGGTATAGGACTCAAGTCCGATTCCGAACACCTTGGATTCAAGCGTTACGAACACACGACTTTTATCGTAGGGCGTTGCGAGGATCTCGTCCATAGACCTCATAAATCTCGCGCGAGGTCCGAGACGGTCCGCGGGGATATCTTTATATCCGTCGGGGATCCACACGTTCATTACACAGGGCACGCCCGTCTCATTCGCAAAATATTCTGCGATTTTAAGGCAAGCGATTCCGTGTCTTACCCAAAACGCGCGCGTATGATCATCGGGCGAGGAAAGTGTAAGTCCATCAGCCTTGGGATGACCGAAGAAGGTAGGGTTAAAGTCGATTCCCATACCGCGCTCCTTGGCAAATCTTACCCACGGCTCAAAGTGCTTAGGAAGTATAGCGTCGCGGTCAGCGTACTCACCGTCGGCAAATATCGCATAGCTTGCGTGTAGGTTAAGCTTATGCGCGCCGGGATCGAGAGCAAGCACCTTGTCGATATCAGCCATAAGCTGCTCGGGAGTCGTCGCCTTTCCGGGATAATTTCCCGTGGTCTGTATGCCGCCGCTGATACCCGTGTCGCTATCGAAACCGCACACGTCGTCTCCCTGCCAGCAATGAAGCGAAACAGATACGTCTGCAAGCTCATCTATTACCTTTTCCGTATCAATACCAAGGGTAGCAAACTTTTCTTTTGCTAAAATATATTCCTGATTCATATCTAATCTCTCTATCAATTAAAATGAGTTACGTCAAACGAATAAGCAACGAGCGCTCTTGCTTCCTTAACGGAACCAATATCCTTGCAGGCAAGCATCTGACAAATTATATTTCCGATTGCCGTTGCCTCGGTAGGCCCTGCTATTACCTCAAGCCCACACTTATGAGCAGTAAGCTCGTTAAGAAAGGCATCGCGGCTACCGCCGCCGACTATATGAAGCGACTTATAGCTCACTCCGTAGCATTCCTCAAGCTCACGCACCGTATCTGCATAGCTTTCCGCAAGGCTGTGATATACGCAGCAAAGCAGCTCATCAAGCGGCATATCGGGCCTGCCGCACCATTTTTTTATTGCCTCGGTCATATTTTCGGGAGCAAGAAACGCCTTGTCGTTGACGTCGATTCTCGCCTCGGTATCTCCGACCGCTCTTGCCATAACCGAGAGCTCGGGGAAAGAATATTTTTCCGCTTCCCTCTTGATAGACTGGATTATCCAGAGTCCCATTATATTTTTAAGGAAACGGTATCTCTTGTCGTACCCGCCCTCGTTGGTAAAGTTAAATTCTCTTGCCTTGTCGCCAAGATTTGCGACAGGATTCTCGGTTCCCATAAGCGACCAGGTTCCCGAGCTTATGTAAAGGAAATCGTCGTTTGCCGCAGGCACTGCAAGCACGGCGGATGCCGTATCGTGCGAGGGTGCGTGAACGACTGTGAGATCGTATCCCACGTACTCGGCAATATCTGCCTTGAGCTGACCTACCGTTTCGCCCGCCATCGAAAGCTTACCAAAAAGCTTTTTGGGATATCCAAGGCGCTCGATAAGCTCCATATCCCACTCGCCGTTTTTCGCGTCAAGCAATCCCGTGGTGCTTGCCTCGGTATACTCCTGATGCATAACACCTGTAAGGCGGTAGCCGAGATAGTCGGGGATCATAAGCAAATACTCCGCACGCTCGAGCTCCTCGGGCTTATTGACCTTCAGCGACATAAGCTGATATATCGTATTGTATACCTGCTTCTGAATACCCGTGTGTGCGTAAAGCTCCGCGTCGGAGATGAGCTCCTCGACGTATTTGTCCATTCCGTCGGTACGGCTGTCGCGATAGCCCACCGTATCTCCGATAAGCTCTCCGTTTCCGTCAAGCAACGCAAAATCAACACCCCAGGTATCTATCGCCATATAAGAGGGTATCTTTCCAAGCTTTGAGCATTCCTTTATTCCTTCAATAACGCTTGCCAGAAGCGCATCGGTGTCCCAGCAGAGAGAACCGTTCTTTTTGGTCATCCCATTTGTAAATCTGTAAACCTCCTCAAGCACGAGCTTACCGTCCTGCACGCTTCCGAGAATGTGTCTTCCGCTCGATGCACCTATGTCGACCGCAAGAAAATATTTTGCCATACTTTTCTCCTTTGATTTGGATTCTATTATTATTTTACTATATTTATAAGAGAAAAACAATGTCCTTTTTTTACTTTTTTATTGTCTTTTTTTATCTTTTTTGAGTTTTTTTAATTTTCTTAACAAAAATCCTCTTAATAATCGCTTTGAGTTTAACTCAAATAGTAACAAAATTCCGAGCCGAATATTCGGCTCGGGATGATTTTTATTTTTCGGTATTGATAAATTTCCAATAGCTCTTTATATAATTTATACCAGACCAAACGGTCATAACGAGCATAAAGAGCATAGAGAGCCAGGTGAGGATAACGAAATCGGTACGCCATACGGGCATCTCACCCTTGATAAGTCCTACTATCCATCTTGTGATAAACTGAACTACCGGCTCAAGAAGCGCTGTGGAAACGAAAACTATCTGAGAAACAGTCTTGACCTTTCCCAAAATATTCGCCGCAACGACAACTCCCTCTCCCGTGGAGACGACAAGTCTCATAGAGGTAACGGCAAGCTCACGAAAAATTACGATGATAAGCGATGCTATCATAAGCCCCTGAAGATTCGGGAACTTATAAAGAACGACGAACATCGCGCCAATAACCATAAATTTATCGGCTATCGGATCGAGAAACTTTCCGAAATCCGTGATAAGTCCGTGCTTTCTCGCTATCTTACCGTCGAGCATATCCGTAACCGCGGTTCCGATAAAGAGCGCCGCACACAAAAAGCAGGACAGGTAGAACGGAATAATACTGCTCGGCAAAAAGCCTATCAGCATAACGACGGGCACAAGACAAAGCCTGAGTACTGTCAGCTTATTGGGCAAATTCATTTTCATTTTATTACCTCTCTTATTCTTCAATAATGGCTCTGCCAACGAGGTCGTAGTCGAGAGCCTCGCGTATCTTTACGTTCACGAACGAGCCGGGAGCTATACGCTTGGAAGCGCGGAAATATATCTTTCCGTCGATCTCGGGCGCATCGGCATACGAGCGTCCGAAATGTATTTCGCCGACGGCATCGTAATCCTCACAAAGAACCTTGACGGTCTTGCCTATCATAGCCTCATTCTTTTTAAGGTTTATATCCATCTGCTCGCTCATAAGCATATCCATTCTGTCCTGCTTTACCTGCTCGTCGATCTGGTTCGGGAGCTCCGCGGCAACGGTTCCCTCCTCTGCCGAGTAGGTAAACACGCCGAGGCGGTCAAATTCGGTCTCCTTTACAAACTCGCAAAGCTCCTCGAAATCCTCCTCGCTTTCATCGGGGAATCCCACGATAAAGGTGGTACGGATGATAATATCGGGGATCTCGCGGCGAAGTCTTGCGACTGCGTCTCTGACGGTATTGCCGTCGCCGTGGCGATTCATAGCCTTCAGCATTCTGTCGCTTACGTGCTGGAGCGGAATGTCTATATACTTTACTATTCTCGGATTGTCTCTTATCTCAGCAACAAGCTCATCGGTGATCTTGTCGGGATAGCAATAAAGCAGGCGTATCCACGGAATGCTCGTATTCTCGGTTATCCGGCGAAGCAGATGCGCGAGCTTATACTCACCGTAAAGGTCAAGTCCGTATCTCGTGATATCCTGCGCCACTACGCAAAGCTCCTTTACACCAAGAGCATCAAGCTGCTTTGCCTCGGCAACTATATCCTCTACCGTACGGCTTCGAAATCTTCCGCGTATGGACGGTATAGCGCAATAAGCGCATCTGTTATCGCAGCCCTCGGCGATCTTGATATACGCCATATAATCGGGCGTTGTGAGTATTCTGTCGCCGCCGAGCCGTACCGTCTCCTTATCCTCAAAGGACGTATACTTTCTCTTTGAGCCCTTTTTCTTCTTTATAGTTACCGCCTCGATCGCCTCGACGATATTATGTATACTTCCAACTCCGAGCACAGCGTCGACCTCGGGCATCTCGTCAAGAATGCTCTCGCGGTATCTTTCGGCAAGACAGCCCGTAACGACTATCGCCTTGAGGCTTCTGTGCTTTTTGAGCCAGGCAATATCAAGAATATTGTCTATCGACTCCTTTTTCGCGCTCTCGATAAATCCGCAAGTATTTATTATAACTACGTCTGCCTCGGTCTCGTCGGGAGTTATCTCATATCCCGCGCTTGCGACCTCGTGAAGCATTACCTCGGTATCCAACTGGTTTTTGGGACAGCCGAGCGAAACGAATCCAACCTTCATTTATTTTTTCCTTTCGCATTCCACTAAAATATATGTTTTTTCTGAAAATTTATTACAATTTGTTACTCAAATACGCGCAAAAGCTCTGTCGGAGCATCCACGATAACGTCCGCACCGCCGAGCGCCTCTCTCGCGCGATATCCCCAAGAGCAGCCAACTGTCATCATCGACGCATTCCTGCCTGTCAGGACGTCGACGTCGCTATCTCCTATAAACGCGCAGTCCTGCGCCGAAACACCAAGATTTTCCGCCATCATCAGAGGAACCGTAGGATCAGGCTTGCGAGGAAGCGCACTCTGCCCTCTCACGTCGGCAAAAAAGTCCTTTTCAAAGAGAATGTCTATTATCTTTTTTACGTATTCGTCCTGCTTGTTGGAAAGCACGGCAAGCATATAGCCGCGCGCTCTCAGCTCTCGGAGCGTACTCTCCATTCCGTCGTAACAGCCCTCAACTCTGTCGTAGGTCTGACCGTAACAGACGTCGTAATCGGCAAGAACTCTGTCAACGAGCTCCGAATCTGTTCTTTTATCCTCGGGCACGGAAAGACGTATCAGCTCTCGCGCGCCGTTTCCAATCGCGTCGCGCGTATCCTCATACGTGCGCTCGGGAAAGCCGTACTTTTGCATCGCGAGATTAACTCCGTCCCGTATTGAATATATCGTGTCGGCAATCGTGCCGTCAAGATCAAAAATAAGTAGCTTCTTTTTCATTTTTTCATCTTTTTCTGTTATATTTACATTATTATTCATTTTATTATAACACAAATCGGAATCTATGTCAATCTTAATTTATTTTTATAAAATCTCCGACTTAAAAATTCAACAAAGCAAGATAATATCTTGCTAATATATAAATATATAAAAAAATTCCCCGCTATTGCTGGTCAAAGCAATAGCGGGGTGTTGTTTTAAACGTTAATTATCAAAATTGTGATTTTCTCAATACTCTTCAAATTCGAATGTTAAGTAATCTTGCTCTGAGATATCTGCTCCATAATATTCTATTTTGACAAAATATTTACCATTAGTAATGAATATATACTCTTGTGAAGTTGTCGTAATAACGGTTGCCGTTTTGCTTTCATTGCTAAAAGTTTTCTTATCGATACTTAACTCCTCGCACTCCGATATATCGTTTAAAAATCTTGATTCTGTAAGTATCTCTATCCACATCGACGTAGACATAGGTTTGCTACCACTCTTTTCCGCATGGAAACGATATGTTTCGCCGCTCCAAGCTACTGCGATATCAGAGGCTTCATCGGAAGTGATTTTCCTCAACTCCCAAGAATACGGTAATGTCTTAGGTCGCCAAACATGTTCCACATCATATAACTTAACCCCTACATTGTCTTCTTGGGATTTAAAATACAATAAATGTCCGATATACGAATCGCTCATATATCCCATTTGCCCATTAGGAATACCGTACTTAAGCATATCTAATGCACTCATACCAGAATATGTAAGCGGCGATGATATATAACTATACCCCGTGCTGCCGTAAGGTACTTCACCGCTTGGCGTATAGTCATTCAATACCATATAATATTGATCTCCAACTTTTTGTATAGTATAATCATATTCGATTAATGGGCGATATCCGATATCGATATCACCTACAACACCATTATCTGTTTTTATGGTTTCCATTGTTTCGGTAATGTTTATTGTCTCTTTATATTTAGCCGTTTCGACACTTTCCTCAGTACTGTCAAGCGTGGTTTCTTCGGTTGTTTCCTTTGAAGTTTCTTCAACAGTGTTTGTGCTTATTGCCGTAATCGTTTCGCTCGAAGAACTGCTCGTTTCTTCGTCTATTTGGAGATATCTTTTGTTGCACGACGCAAAAACGCCGAGGATAAGAGTTAAGGCTAATAGTAAAATAATTAGTTTTTTCATAAAATATCTACTTTCATTGTAGTGTTGGCGGTGAACATTTGAATACAAATATTTTTACTGTAGGGACGCCGGTCCCTACAATGTAAAATGCAAAACGCACAGAGTTCCCCTTACGACAACTCTGTGCGTTGATTTTTTATGTTTCTCGGCAAGCGTGTTGTCGGGATATTTTTATCTGTATTCTTATTATAGCATAGACGGAAAGATTTGTCAATAAAAATATTATTGCCCTCGCATATTCACATTTCATACATTTTTTGTAAATCTGCACAACAAGATTTTTTATTTTTTTCAAAAAATCGTCGATAAACATCTTTATTATATGAAAAAAGTATGATATAATATAATATTGGTGTAAAAAGTTAATTTCAGAAAAGAGGAGCATTTTTGTGATTAGAAACGATTTAAGAAACATTGCGATCATCGCCCACGTTGACCACGGCAAGACCACGCTCGTTGACGAGATGCTGAAGCAGGGCGGAATCTACAGAGAAAATCAGGAGACCGTAACGCGCGTTATGGACTCGGGAGACCTTGAAAAAGAAAGAGGAATCACCATTCTTGCAAAGAACACCGCAGTTCACTACAAGGACGTAAAGATCAACCTCATCGACACTCCCGGCCACGCGGATTTCGGTGGCGAGGTCGAGCGTATACTCAAAATGGTAAACGGAGTTATTCTGCTCGTTGCCGCGGCAGAGGGTCCTATGCCCCAGACGAGATTCGTGCTCCAGAGAGCACTTGAGCTCGGACACAGAGTTATAATCGTTATTAACAAAATAGACAAGCCCGACGCGAGAATCGGCGAGGTAGAGGACGAGATACTTGAGCTTCTTATCGATCTTGACGCTACCGACGAGCAACTCGACAGCCCTATGCTCTACTGCTCGGGCAGAGCGGGAACGGCATCCACCTCTCCTGACGAGGAAGGTACAGATCTTACTCCCCTTTTCGACTGCATACTTGATTATATTCCCGCTCCCGAGGGAGATGAGAACGGAGAGCTTCAGCTCCTCGTTTCCTCGATCGACTACAACGACTACGTCGGACGTATCGGTATCGGACGCATTGAGCGCGGAGAAATAAAGGTAAATCAATCGGCATATCTGTGCAACTATCATTCGGGCGAGAAGCCCAAGATGATAAAGATTGTCTCGCTCTATCAGATAGACGGACTCCTCAGAGTTCCCGTTGATACCGCAAGGATGGGAGACATCGTTTGCTTCTCGGGCGCAGAGGAGATCACCATAGGCGATACAGTAACCAGCCTTGCCGCTCCTGAGCCTCTTGAATTCGTTAAGGTAAGCGAGCCTACGCTCGAGATGACCTTCTCGGTCAACGACAGCCCCTTTGCTGGCAAGGAAGGCAAATTCGTTACGTCCCGTCAGCTCCGCGACCGTCTCTACAAGGAGCTCCTCAAGGACGTATCGCTTCGCGTTGAGGACGGAGACACGACAGACGAGTTCAAGGTAGCGGGCAGAGGCGAAATGCACCTCTCTATACTCATTGAAACGATGCGCCGCGAGGGATACGAGATGACCTGCTCAAACCCCGGAGTTCTCTATAAGGAGATAGACGGCGTAAAGTGTGAGCCTATGGAACATGTAACCCTTGACGTTCCTTCCGAATACGTTGGCGCAGTAGTTGAAAAGCTCGGTCAGCGCAAGGGTGATCTGCTTGAGATGAACCCCATCGGCAGCCGTATGAGAATAGAATACTCTATTCCCTCTCGCTGCCTCTTCGGATATCGCTCAGAGTTCCTTACTGCAACTCACGGCGAGGGTATTATGAACACGATCTTCGACGGCTATCAGCCCTATCGCGGAGAGGTCATAATGAGATTTACAGGCTCACTTGTCGCATCCGAGGCAGGCGAGACCACGAGATACGGTCTCTTCAACACGCAGGAGCGCGGAAATATGTTCGTAGGACCTCAGACTCCCGTTTATGAGGGAATGATCGTCGGCGAAAACCCCAAAAACGACGACATCGCCGTAAATCCCTGCAAGAAAAAGCAGCTCACGGCTATCCGCTCAGCAGGCGCCGACGAAAAGCTTTTGCTCACTCCCCCGATAGTATTCTCTCTTGAGGAAGCTATCGAATTCATAACCGACGACGAGCTTATCGAGGTAACGCCTAAGTCTATCAGACTCCGCAAAAAGATCCTCGATACTGAGCTTCGTATGAAGGCTATGATGAAGGCAAGACGTGAGGCTGCTAAGAACTAAGAGCGCATTTGCAATAAAAATCAATTATCTATTGACAAAAGCGCTGAAAACGTTTATAATATAATTTTGGAAGCAAAAAAAATAAAACATATATTTAAAAGGAGAAAAAAATCATGGCAAGAGTAGTTTTGGATTGGAAAACAGTTGCGGAATTCGTTGAAGACGCTTTCGTAGGCGTTGGCGTACCGCGCGAGGACGCAAAGATCTGTACCGACGTTCTTCTTGAGAGCGATCGCAGAGGTATCGAATCTCACGGCTGTAACCGTTTTAAGCCGATCTACATCGACAGAATTCTCGCAGGAATTCAGAACCCCGTTACTAACTTTGAGGTAATCAAGGAGACCCCCACCACCGCTGTTGTTGACGGACACGACGGTATGGGACAGGTTATCGGATACAAGGCTATGTCTATGGCAATAGCTAAGGCTAAGGAATACGGTATGGGTATGGTAGTTGTTCGTAACTCCTGCCACTACGGTATTGCAGGCTACTACACCTCTATGGCAGCAAAGGCAGGCTGTATCGGATTTACCGGTACCAACGCTCGTCCTTCCGTTGCTCCTACCTTCGGTGTTGAAGGTATGTTCGGAACCAACCCCCTCACTATCGGTATTCCTACCGACGAGGAGTTTGACTTCAACCTCGACTGCGCTACCTCTATCACCCAGAACGGTAAGATCGAGTACTACGCAAGAATCGGCGAGGACGTACATCCCGGAACTATGATCGACCTCGACGGTAAGGCTGTTGAAGGCGACGCAGGAGATGCGCTCAAGCAGATCCGTCAGGGTACTGCAGCTCTCACCACCCTCGGCGGTATCGGTGAGGACCTCGCAGGATACAAGGGCTACGGCTACGCTATGGTAGTTGAGCTTCTTTCCGCTGTTCTTCAGGACGGTGCTTACGGTAAGGCACTCGACGGCAAGGATGAGAACGGTAACATCCGTCCTTATCACCTTGGACACTTCTTCATCGCTATCGACACCGAGCACTTCCTCGGCGAAGACCTTGCAAGAAAGAAGTCCGGAGAGATCATTCGCAGCGTTCGTAACTCCAAGAAGGCTCCCGGCGCAGAGAGAATCTACTCCGCAGGTGAGAAGGAGTACGAGGTATGGCTCACCAGAAAGGATTCCGGTGTTCCGATAACCGAGGCTGTTCAGAAAGAAATGATCAAGGTAAGAGACGATCTCGGACTTACCAAGTACGTATTCCCTTGGGAGAAATAAGATAAACAATGAACTACGCAGAAGAATCGCTAAAAAAACACTATGAATGGAAAGGTAAGATAGAGGTTACTCAAAGAGTTCCGGTAAAAGACCGCGACGATCTTTCCCTTGCGTACACCCCCGGTGTTGCTACTCCCTGCTTGGAGATCCAGAAGGACGAGAGCAAGTCCTTTGAGCTCACTCGCAGATGGAACACCGTAGCCGTTATCACTGATGGCACTGCGGTTCTCGGTCTTGGCGATATAGGCCCCGTAGCGGGAATGCCCGTTATGGAAGGCAAGGCTCTTCTCTTCAAGGCATTCGGCGACGTTGACGCTATCCCACTCTGCATCAAGAGCAAGGACGTTGACGAGCTGGTACGCACTATATACCTCATATCCGGAAGTTTCGGCGGAATCAACCTTGAGGACATCTCGGCTCCCCGTTGCTTTGAGGTAGAAAGAAAATTGCAGGAGATCTGCGATATTCCCGTCTTTCACGACGATCAGCACGGAACGGCTATCGTTCTCGGTGCTGCTCTGCTCAACGCTCTAAAGGTGGTCGACAAGAGCATTGATACGGTTCGTGTAGTTATCAACGGTGCAGGTAGCGCCGGAACGGCTATCGCTAAGTTTCTGCTCAGCATGGGCGTCAAGAATATGATCGTTTGCGACAGAATAGGCACTCTCGTGCCCGGCAAGGACGGCATGACCGCTCCTCAGGCAGAGCTTGCTTCGCTTACGAACAAGGATTCTCTTGACGGCACGCTTGCAGACGCAATGAAGGGCGCTGACGTATTTATCGGCGTTTCGGCACCCGGAATCGTAAGCAAGGAGATGGTAGCTTCTATGAACGACGGAGCTATCGTATTCCCGATGGCAAACCCTGTTCCCGAGATCACTCCCGAGCTTGCGCTCGAAGCAGGCGCGGCAGTAGTCGGCACAGGCAGAAGCGACTTTATGAATCAGATAAACAACGTTCTCGCGTTCCCCGGAATCTTCCGCGGAGCACTTGATGCAAGAGCAAGTGAGATCAACGAGGAAATGAAGGTCGCATCGGCACACGCTATCGCATCGCTCGTAAGCGACGATGAGCTTTGCGCGGAATACATAATCCCCAAGGCGTTCGATCCCAGAGTCGGCACAACCGTTGCAAAGGCGGTTTACGACGCAGCTGTTAAGAGCGGCGTTGCAAGAATAAAGTAATCGTTAATACTTTATATTAACAGACACTTCTATACAAATAAAAAGCGGTGCGTTTCTCGCACCGCTTTTTATTTGTGTTTTTATTTAAAATAAATAAATCCAACGCTTCATTTTTATAATAGGATCCAAATATTTTTAAATCTATTGAAATGAAATATTTTTTAGTGTATAATTTTATAAATTCATAAATAATTTTGAAAGGAGAAAGCACAGATGCTTGAAATACGCAATTTAAACAAAACGTATAGATCTAAAACAGGCGAGAGCGTCAAAGCTCTCGATAACGTCAGCATTGCCTTCCCCGAATCGGGTATGGTATTTATTCTCGGTAAATCGGGAAGCGGTAAGTCTACCCTTCTTAATATTATGGGCGGTCTTGACAGCTATGACAGCGGAGAGTTTATAATCAAGGGCAGATCGTCGAAGGATTTCGGCGGATCTGATTTCGACGCTTACAGAAACACCTTTATCGGATTTATCTTTCAGGAATACAACGTCCTTGACGACTTCACCGTAGGAGCTAACATCGGTCTTGCGCTGGAGCTTCAGGGCAAAAAGGCGACCAACGAAAAGATAAACGGAATTCTCGCAAAGGTCGACCTGCTCAACTACGCAAAGCGAAAGCCCAACGAGCTTTCGGGCGGTCAGAAGCAGAGAGTGGCAATTGCCAGAGCACTCGTCAAGGAACCGCAGATAATTATGGCGGATGAGCCCACGGGCGCACTTGACTCAAGCACCGGTAAGCAAATATTCGACACTCTAAAGGAGCTTTCAAAGGAAAAGCTCGTGCTCATCGTATCGCACGACCGTGATTTTGCGGAAAAGTACGCTGACCGTATAATAGAGCTCTCGGACGGAAAAATAATCTCCGACGTTACCAAGCACGAAAAGCAAAGTGTGCAGCTCAGCGAGGGTATTCAGAAGATAAATGATAATCTTCTTCGCATCAAGGGCGGGTACCGTCTCACCGCAAACGATCTGCAAATGATAAACGACTATCTGTCAGCCAACAAGAACGACATAATTCTCTCGAGCGACGGGCGCATAAACGACGAGCTCAGAAGCGCTGTCGGAATCAGCGCAGAGGGCAACACGTCGGTATTTGAGGGTACTGATACCCAGACCGACTACAAGCTCAAGGAATACAAAAAGGAAGATTCCAAATTCATTCGATCAAAGCTTCCCGCAAAAAACGCGCTTCGAATCGGCGCCAGCGGCCTCAAGCACAAGAAGTTCAGGCTCGTAATGACCATCTTCCTCTCACTTATCGCGTTTGCGCTCTTTGGCTTTGCCGACACGCTCGGAGCTTACAACAAGGTAACCTCTGCGGTCGATTCGATGATGGATTCCAACATTACAAGCGCATCGGTAAATCTTGGAGTGCGCAACACGATAACCTACAGCGACGGAGACTCCAACACATATTTTAACGACGAGCTTATGAACGACTCCGATATCGTAGCTCTCAGAGATAAAACGGGACTTGATTTCGTTCCCGTATATAACGGCGGTCAGCTCTGGGGCGGCGGATATTCCCTCTCCTCTATGTATCAGCAATATCAGTCAAACACCGTTTACACGGGCAAAATGACGGGTATGGTAAATATGAGTCAAGCATCGGTAAACGATGCGGGATTTGCCGTAACGGGCAGTCTTCCCACGACATCAGGCGAGATAGCTATTACCGAGCTTCTCTACCGTCAGTTCAACGAATACGGCTTTGTTAACACCAACTTTGAGGAAAAGATAGACGCAAACAAGATAACCTCGGATCCCAACGGTGCTGACAACTCGATCATAGGCAAGCATATAACGCTCAACTCAAATTTCGGCGGTCTTCCTCAATCCTATAAGATCGTCGGCATAGTCAATACCAATTTCGACTATGAAAGATATCAGTCATTCCTGCCCAAAGATGAATCTATGCCCGACGTTGGTGGCGATACAGACATCACCGATATGGTGCTTCAGGCAGAGCTTGCAAACGAGCTCAACTACGGTATGCACCTGCTTGGATTTATGCAGAACGATGATATCGTAGCGCTTGCAAAATCGTCGGCAAATCAGTTCAAGGAAATATTCCCCTATATGCACTCCTGGGGCAACAAGATGCTCAGCGTAAAGCTCAGCCCCACAGAAGCCTTTAAGAACCCCAATGAAAGCGACGAGAAATTCGACGTATCACTCAAAGAGCAATATACTCAAACCTATAACAATTTGGCAAGCGATTCGGTTCTGAAGGACCTTGAGATCAATTGGACCGACGGTGTGGCGCGCACAACGCTTGCTGACAATGAGATAATTATTCCCGAAAATTACATAAATCGCTTTATGCCCTACAATGCCACCATAACGGTAAACGTAGCGGAGCTTGAGGAAACACTCAAGGCTATTTGCGGAGAGGAAAACTGGAATAACTACAGTTATTCGGATAACAGCTATATCAACCGCGCATATGAAGCATATCTCTATAAGTACATCGACGATATCTTTGCCAAGGACGGCGAGGCACTAACCGTTGCGGTAAACAAGTACCGCTTGGAATTCCATGGAATAACAGAGCCTCTGACTGCGGCTGAAGCAAGAACGTTCTGCAAGAATTGGTGGTATGACGGTCAGTACGAGCTGCCGCTGTACGAGTACAACAAAGAGCTCAAGGATCGCGGCACGCTTAGCAACGAGGCTTATCAGGCAGTAACCGCAGCTATAGTTCCCTATATTGCCGACGATATTCTCGGAATAGAGCTGCCCGCCGAGATACAGACGGATATGCCGAGCTTTGTCATCAGCAATATTATTTCGGTATTCAACCAAATAAACGCAGATAGCGACGGCAAGATCACGTTTGAAAGATACAATGTCGAAAATATAATCAAGAGCATTGACGCCTACCTCACCGTAAAACACGGTAAGCTTTGGCAGAATAACGATTTTCTGGCTTTGATGGAAAAGGAAGATTATCACGGCGCAGATAAATGGGAGGCGCACGGCGAGGCTGACAAGATCAACTATGCTTGCGACTTCTACGCATATCACTACGTACAGAACTCCGAATGGGGCGGATATGAAAATAACGCATTCGGTGGCAAGAGTGGCAAGGAGCTGAATCTCGAAGCAGATAATATGATACGCGATCTCGCAGGCTTCTCCGTTGATGCGTTGACGTCAATGATAAAGGTAGAACTGTGGGAGCACGATTATGAGCTCGGCAATGAATCGGCAAAATACAAATATGACGACCTCAAGATCGTTGGCTTTATAAAATCCGGCAATTACTCCGAGGGAATTATCTCAAACAAGCTCTACAACGATTACACCGCCTGGTACGATGCGGAAATGGAAAACAGCGATTGGGGCTATACCGAGGACAGAGCCGAGCACGAGAACGGCATCTGGTCGTTTGCGGTCGCACCTCTCGCAAAGGATAGAGCGACCATACAGAATCTTGTTGAAATGTCATATGACGAAAACGTAGATCTCAAGTTCTCTCTCCAGAACGCCGTCATGAATACGCTCGATAACTTCAATGATTTCATTGAGATCGGTGCTATGATATTCCTTTGGGTAGGCGTTGGCTTTGCGGTATTCTCCGCTCTGCTGCTGATGAACTTCATCTCTACCTCCATATCCTACAAGAAGCGTGAGATCGGAGTGCTCCGTGCAGTTGGAGCGCGTTCGTCCGACGTGTTCAAGATATTCTTCAGCGAGGCGCTGATAATCGCGCTTATCAACTTTGTTCTCGCAACGGCAACGACTGTCGCGGCAATAATATTTACAAATGGCTGGATGCAGAAGCAGGGCATCAACATCACGCTGCTGCATTTCGGTGCAAGACAGATAATCCTGATGTTGCTTGTAAGCATAGTAGTTGCGCTCATATCGAGCTTCCTGCCCGTTTACAATATTGCAAGACGCAAGCCTATTGACGCTATAAGAGACAAATAAAACCACAAGCCGCAGGCTCAAAAGAGCCTGCGGCCTTTTTTATTTTATATCGGTATCACAAGCAACGCCAGCGTTCCGAGAAACGCGAGCGCGATGGAGAGCAATTCCCTTTTTGACGGTTTATTTCTTCCGAAAAAGGCTATCACGGTCGAGACGATCATAACTCCGCCCGTAACGAAGGGATATTGCATAGATGCGGGAAGTGCGGCGAGAGCAAACAGCAAAAACAGATTGGCTACCTTGCTTATGGCTCCGCTACCGATCATATAAATATATGATCTCACGCTCGGCTTTTTGATACGCTTGCGCCAAAGCACCAAAAACACGAATGATGTTGCCATGGATATAAGCGCCGACCATATGCTGTAGCTCTCCGCGTTAGTCTTTTCAAACGGCGCGGCTTGAAATATCTTGGAAAGCACGCCCGACATACCGTTGAGCACAAACACACCCATATAATATAAGGTCCCGCCTTTTTGCGCCTTTCCGTCAAGCGTCAAAAACAGCGCAGCGGTTATAAAAATGATACAAGCTATCTTTCCAACGCTCAGACCTTCATCATAAAACAGAATACCTACAATAAACGGAAGAAGCATTCCGCCAAGCATAGCGAAAATAGAATATAATGAGAGATTTATCTTTTCAAACGCCTTGAGCGAGCAAAAGTCATACAGAATACCGCATATTGACGCAAGCAAGGCAATACAAAAGGTAAACGGTGTAAATCCAATCTGAAATTTATTTATTATAAGTAAAACGATAAATCCGGCAAGATTCGAGAAAAAAGTAAGCATAAACGTAGATCCTATGCCACTTCCGCTTTCCTTCTGATATCTTTCATTAAATAAAAACTGTATTCCGAACATAATAACGGACACAGTAATCAAGCCGTAATACATTTTATCACCTCTCGCATATTATAACACGTATACAGCATCTGTTCAACGGAAAAATTCCATAAATTTATGGAGTTTTTCCCGAAAAAATTAATATTTATTTTTTGATAAAAATTTGATTTTTTTGTCGAATTATGGTAAAATGATATTAACAATAATTTTTAGGAGCTTATTATGAAAAAACTTGGCAAGATCATGCTTATAATTCTATCCGTTCTCGTCGGTATCGTAGTACTCGCATGGGGCGGACTCAATATCGCAAAGCTTTTTATTTACTCTGATTATTATTCCGCAAAGGACAACGTATGTAAAAATCCCGGACTTTCGGACGGATTCGTCTGTCAGGGCATATGTGAGCTTGACGGCAAGGGTAAGATCCTCGTCTCCGGATATATGAAGGATAAGGATGCCAGCCGCATATACGTTACCAACACCGATAATAACTCATATTACGTATCACTCTCCAAGGACGGAAAGTCATTTACCGGACACGCGGGTGGAATTGCTACGCACGGCGACAAAATATACATTGCATCGGGCAAGGCGGTACATATTCTCTCTGTCGATGACGTTCTTAATGCCGAGTGCGGCGACGTACTGAGTCTTGACGAGAGCATTCCCGTAAACAATTCGGCTTCATTTATCTACGCCGATGACAGCTACGTATACGTTGGAGAATTTCACGACGGCGGCGCGTACGTTACCGACCACAAATACGAAACCGCAGAGGGCACTCACCACGCTATCGTGTCGCGCTACTCCCACGACGATCTGACAACGCCCGACAGGATATATTCTATTCGCAACAAGGTTCAGGGCATCTGCTTCACGCCCGACGGAAAGGTAGTTATGTCCACCTCGTACGGCCTTACCGACAGCGTATATTACGTTTACAGCGAAAGTGATGCCGTCGATTCGGGTGAGACACTCGACGGTGCGTCTGTATATTATCTTGACAAATGTCTGAGCGAGATAAAGGGTCCCGCTATGGCTGAGGGACTTGATTATTACGACGGAAAAATAATCACGCTTACCGAAAGTGCATCTGACAAATACATCTTCGGCAAGTTCTTCTTTGCAAACAAGATAGTAGCGCTTGATCTTGAATGATAAACAACTCAAAACCACCGGTCTTTCGATCGGTGGTTTTGAGTTGCTTTTATATTTATACTAAAAATTCGCCAAACGTAAGAACAAGCGGGGTATCCTTTATAGGAAGCTCCTTTATGACCTTGACTCCGTCGCCCTTGTCCTCAATATTGCTTTCGGGGATCTCGTATATAGAGCCGTCCATAAGGTCAACAAGCTTGATATCGGTATACCTGCTGAAATACTCAAGCGTTATCGACGAGCAGTAGCTCGACGTAACTATATTGCTCGGATACCAATAAACGAACGCGTCTCCGCTATCACGTCTAAAGCAGCCCGATGCTATTTCAAACCTTTGAAGCTGATTTTCGTGCTTTCTCTCGGAATAGCCCGCGTGAACGAATATAGGCAGCTCGCAGACCTTAAAGTCCTCCGAGAATACCGAGGCTATGTTCTGAAGCACATAATACGAGGGCTTTTTATAATATTCGCCCGACGATCTTCCGTTCTCGTCAAATTCAGCGCCAAGTATTCCAAAATATCCGTAATCAAGATAGGAAGCCTTATCGTTGACGTTGCCGCGAAGCGCTTCTATCATATCCATACAGGAAAAATAAGACATAAAGTGCACGTCGGTGATAAGATCCGCCATAGTATGCCTTGCAAGCTGCTTTGCCTGTATATCCTCGCTCCAAGCTATTTTTTTAAGAGCGCCGTTTCTGTCGCCGCGAGACTGCGAGCCGCTCTCTCCCTGGATAAGCTCTATCTTGGGATTATATTCACTAACGAGTGCCCTCAGCGTTGCGACTCTTTCATATACCTGTCTCTCGTCGGGAGTGTACTCGTGGAATGAAAGATAATCTATGTAGTCGCACATTCCGGTCTGAAACGCCGTATTAAGATAGCTCAGCTCTCTGTGCCACGTAACTCCGCCGATAATCTTGGCATCGGGATTCGCTTCTTTGATCGCCTTCGCCGTATCTATAACAAAGTTTCCGTATTCGGTAGCGTTAACCCCGTGCTTCCAACAGCTCCAACCATCAGGCTCATTCCACACCTCAAAATAATTCACCTTGCCCACGTAACGCGAGACCGTCGCTTTTACGTAATTTGACCAAGCATTTTTTTGCTCATCGTTGAATATCGGCGGATAACCTACCGCGCCAAAGGATGTTGCCGCTTCCTCATTATAGAGCGCGTTGCCATAGCAAAGGCATATCCAGGGCTCTATTCCGCGCGAGGTAAAATTATCTACGACGTCATCTATCCAACGAAAATCGTAAATACCCTTTTCGATCTCTGTTCTCTGCCAGCCCGACTGTATCCTTGCCTTTTTTACTCCGCATTCGGCGACCTTGTCGTAAGCCTTATTGGGATCGAAAACGTCTCTGTCAAGCTTTTCGAAACCGAGACCTATTTTGGAATTTTTTATGTCCTTTGAATGCTTGGGAATTATCTGACCTATTTTCTTAACTTGATTCATAAACGTCTCCTTATATTAGCTTTTTTATTTAATTATATCATACATAATCCCAAAATAACAGATAAAATATTACTGTAAATATTAGAAATCTTATTTTTACACACAAAAAGGAACACAGATGGATATCTGTGTTCCTTTTTTATCAATCCTTACTATTAACGATATCTCCCACGCCGCTGAGCACGTACTTGGGACGGTAGGGGAATTTATCGATATCCTCTTTTGCTGTTACGCCCGAGAGGACGAGCACGGTATC
This sequence comes from Clostridia bacterium, assembly GCA_017536635.1. Taxonomy (GTDB): domain Bacteria; phylum Bacillota; class Clostridia; order Oscillospirales; family CAG-272; genus HGM12713. Next base: position 22,938 of record JAFXHA010000024.1, on the reverse strand, counting down.
GACGTTTGATTCGATTCCCGCTATAATATCGGTATCCATACGGTCGCCGATAAAGGCTATCTCCTCACTATGACAGCCAAGGCGGCGGAGTCCGTGGCGAAGCATAAGCGGATTGGGCTTACCGACAAAATACGCCTTCTTCCCCGTTGCTATCTCAATAGGAGCGACCAAAGATCCCGTTGCGGGCATAACGCCTTGCTCGGTAGGACCGATAGTGTCGGGGTTGGTTCCGATAAGCTTTGCGCCCTTGTTGATCAGCGCTATCGCTTTTTCTATTTTCTCAAAGCTATACGTACGAGTCTCGCCGACGACAACGTAGTCGGGGTTGACGTCGTTCATATATATTCCTTGGTCGTAAAGCGCCTTGGAAAGAGCCGCCTCGCCGATAACGTACGCGGTACAGCCAGGCATCTGCGAATGAAGAAACGCCGCAGTTGCCATTGCGCTGGTATAGAAATGCTCGGGATAGACGGAAAGTCCCATACGCTCAAGCTTCATAGAAAGCTCGTGCGGAGTCTTCTCGGGGCTATTGGTAAGAAATACGAATTTCTTATCGTTTTCAATAAGCCAATTTACGAACTCTGAAACTCCGTCAAGAAGCTTGTTACCGTGATAGATAACACCGTCCATATCGCATATAAAGCCTTTTTTATCAAGAATATTTTTCATTTTCCTATTCCTTTGTGATTCATTATTATTTTTATTATAACACGCATTTGTATCCGTGTCAATCTTAATTTTTTAATGAAAATCGAGCTATTATTGACAATCATTTTGGTTTATGCTATAATTTTAGGGTAAATACTCGTAATCGGGGGTTATTCGATGAAAATTTTATTCGTCTTTACAGGCGGAACGATAGGCAGTACTCTGCAGGCGGGAAACGTAATATCTCCCGACGCGCAGAAATCATATAAAATAATCGAGGCGTATGGGGCAAAGCATCCCATAGATTTCGAATACGACGTGCTTGAGCCCTACACCGAGCTCAGCGAAAACAACACGGGCGAGAACCTGAAAAAGCTTGCGGCGTGCGTGCTTGGCTCTCTTAACAGCGGATACGACGGAATCGTGGTAACTCACGGCACAGACACGCTTCAATATACCGCCGCGGCGCTTGGATACGCCGCAGGCTCGGACTGCATACCGATATGCATAGTTTCGGCAAACCGTCCGATAGAACACGCGCAAAGCAACGCGCTTGACAATCTCCACGCGGCGATATGCGCTATTCGGGCATCAATCGGACGCGGAGTTTTCGTTCCCTACCGAAACGACAACAGCACCACCGTAATGCTGCACCGCGCGACGAGGCTTCTTGCCGGCAAGGCGTTTTCCGACGAGGTATCGAGCATATTTGACTGCGTTTTCGGACATTTTGATGCCGACTTCAATTTTATAAGGAATGAAAGCTATCGCGAAAGGGCAGACGAGACGGCTCCGCTTGATCTCTCGGTGCTCGGCAAGTCCAGCGAAAAAATTATGCTTCTTCCCGCTTACACGGGAATGACCTATCCCGAAATTAACGAAAAGGTAAAATATATTTTGCTTAACACCTATCATTCGGGAACCGTCAACACAAAGTCCGAGACAGCTCGCGAGTTCTTCCGCAAGGCTCGGCAAATGGGAGTTGCGGTTTTCGCAACGGGCATTACGGACGGCCCGGAATACGCGAGTGCAAGTGAGTACGGCGAGCTTGGCATAATCGGACTCAGAAATATTTCTCCCGTCGCGGCGTATATAAAGCTGTGGATACTTTCGGAAATGGGCAACGACGTTTGCGATATCATAAACAAATCCCTCGCGGGGGATATTGTATAATAAAAAGGCGTGTAAAACACGCCTTTTTATTGTTCCCTTTTGCGCTTGGATAAAAGCTGTTTGAGGTCGGTCGCCGCGGCAATACCGCACACGACTACGACTGCCGCGCAAACGAGCGTCAAGGGATCAAGCACGCTCATATCCCCAAGTATTATAACGGTAAAAACTATCGACCACGCGGTATACGTGATATTCAGAGACATTGCTCTTGCCGCGCCAAGCTTTGCAATAGCCTTGTAATAGCAAAGATAGGACAGCGTAGCACAGAGAGCCGCGAGTGCTACCGTGGGCAAAAGCATACCTGTACCGCTCGTAAAGAGCGATGCGGTAAAGCTCCATCCGCTTAGGATAGGGATAATTATTATACCGTAAACCGATGCCGATACGGTTTGACGTATCCATAGCGCGTATTCGTTCTTTATCTCGGGATCCTTGAGACACTTTGCAAGTATTACTGCCTCTATGCCCCAACCGAGCGCGCACATAAGCGCGCCGATAAGTCCCAGCCAGAAATTACTTATGCTGACAGCGGGCGAATAGCTCAGCCCATACACTCCGCAAAGAGTAAGGATCAAAAATATCCACTGATACCATCTGACCTTTTCTTTAAGGAAAAAATATGCCAATGCCGTACCTATTGCGGGATATACGGCACTTGCTACCGCGCCTACCGACGCGCCCATATATTTTACGGCAAGCACGTATCCCGTCATTCCGACAGGGCCGCCGATAACAGATGCGAGTATCAGCCATTTCAGGCTTTTTGAACGAAGCGCGCCGAAAAGCTTTTTAAGATTTCCTCGTACCGCGTTATATGCAAAGGTAAATATCGACGAAAAGGCATCGTGCAAAAACGTACTTACAAAGGGAGCGAGAATTACAGCCTGCTCGGTCGATACAAAGGGCGACATAGCAAGCGCGATGCCGAGTATTACGGTCTCCAGCGCCCAGAGGACACCTGCAAAAATTCCTGTGATCATAATCTCAACCCACTATATCAAGCAGCTCTGCCATATCCGATATGACCGCGTCAGCTCTTGATTCAAGTCGCGCTCTGTTGGCTTGATTTTTGGCAACTCCAACGACAGCTATTCCTGCGTTCGTCGCAAACTCGATATCGGTCATAGTATCCCCCACCATCAGCACGCGCTCACGCGGAACGCCGTATGCATTACAGATATCCACAGCGCAATACGGATCGGGCTTGGGCGGATATATTCCGTCGTCGGTGTATATTTTATCGAAAAGCTCCTCTATTCCGAGTGCGCTAAGGCACCTGCGGGTTATCGGCTCGTTGTCTGTGGTTACCACGGCAAGCCTTTTACCCAGAGCTTTAAGGGATCTCAACACGTCTGCAAGCTTTGGAGAGGTCGGCTTGATCTCGCCCACACCAGTATTTTTACCGTACGCAGCCAGCACACTTTGAACGGCTATATCAAAAGGAACGTCGCAACCATATTTTTTCAAAACGTCGCACATCTTTTGAGCGGTCTGCTCATAGGTCCCTTTGCACAGAACTCCGTCGATATCCGTCGTACCATTGTGAACTCCGATAGCCTCGAGTATCTCGTCTATCGGAACGTCCTCTCTGCCGTATTCCTTTAAAATATCAGAAAATGCTTTATAAGAAACGGTAACCCAAAAAGCATCAAAATCGATAAGGGTTCCGTCCTTATCAAACATTATAACGTCTGCGTTGATTTTGAACATATTTATCTTTGTCCCTCAAAAACCACCTTATCCGCTACCTCTGCGAGCGCGCGGGCGTCGGCGACATCGATAGTATCCGACTCAAGACGTGTAGCCGATACTCCGAAAAGTGTTGCAAAAAAGGTACTGACGATAAGATGCGCACCCAAAAGGTTGGTATGAGCTCTGTCCTCGCCCCAAAGATCGTAATTCAGATTCTTTGTGGCATAAGAAAACGCACGGTTGACGTACACGCAACCGACTCCGCCGTTCTCCTCGGCTATCGCGCCGAATATCTCGTCGAATTTCTCACACTGCACGAGCGTGGGATAACCGTAATAATCTCTGAAGCACGGAGGACGAACGTAGATCATAGGCTCTGCCCCGCTCTCGCGGATCGCCTTGATAAGTCTGCGGCTTGCGTCAAAGCACGCCTCGCGCTTTTCATCACTCGACATACAGCTTCCGTTCTCCTGAAGGAAAACTACGTCGTATCCCTTAGCTATCTCAGCGAGCACGCGCTGACCGAGCTCGGTTGACGTATCCGCGTGCTTCGCGAGCTCACAGCCGCCGGGTGTTATCTGCGCCACCTCAAATTCAAAGCCGCACTTTGCGGCATAGCGCTGAAGCGTTTGCGGAATATCGTTAACGTGAGTCGCGCTGTTTCCAATAAACAAAAATTTCATTCCGTTTTTAAATTCCATTTTCATTTCCGTCCTTTATTATTTTATTATCTAAAAAATGCCATTCCCAGCCCTGCCGATATCAAGATCAGCAGGATAGGAGAAGGTTGCTTTTTAGTGATTTTTTTAAAAATGATCGCTACTGCGGCAATAATAGCAAAAATTATCAAGCCGAGCAGGTTGGGAACGACCGTGTCGCCAAGTGATTTAAACCCAAAGATAGTACTTATAAGCATCGTAGCGGCGGTCGCCAATATCAGCCCCACAACACACGGGCGAACACCGCCCAGAAACGCCTGAACGCCCTTATATTTCAATAAATTGCTTATCAGCGCGGCAATTATAAGTATGATTATAAACGACGGCAAAATCACACCAAGCGTAGCTAAAAGCGCTCCAAGAACTCCACCCTGCGACGAGCCGACAAAGGTTGCAATATTGACCGCGATCGGTCCCGGCGTGGACTCGGCGACGGCTATCATATTGAGCAGCTCCGCCTCTGTCAGCCAGCCGTTTGTAATCACCTTTTCCATAATGAGTGATATCATTCCGTAGCCGCCGCCAAAGGAAACGGCTCCGATCTGGAAAAAGGTCCAAAAAAGCTCGGGATATATCATTTGTCAGCCCCCTTCCCTTTGCGCAGCAAGCCTATAAGATAAACGAAGCAGCCTATACCTCCGCAAATGAGAATATAAAAAATAGTTGAAAAGCTGACCGAGAATATCGAAAAAGCGAGCATACAAAGTATAACGGCTGACAAGATCACGATATTGAGTGCCGTTTTTTTCATTTGTCTGAGCATTTTAAATCCTGCGGCAAGTATCAGATATATAACGCAGATCTGTATTCCCCGAAAGGCATTTGCCACAAGCTCAAACGAAAGAAACGCGTCAAAGAAAAGAGAGATCGCGTATATGATCACAAACGACGGAATACAAACCGCCACCGTAGCCACGAGTGATCCGAAGAATCCGAGCAGCATGTAACCGATATAGGTTGCGGAATTTATAGCTATCGGTCCGGGCGTGGACTCGGATATTGCGACCACGTCCAGAAATTCGTCCTTGTCTATCCATTTCTTTTTTGACACGAGCTCGTTTTCCAGCAAGGCGATCATCGCGTAACCGCCGCCAAAGGTAAAAAGCCCTATTTTCAGCATCAGCAAAAAAAGCTCGGTATACTTTTTCATCGCGCCCACCTTTCCTATAATCTCCTGAAACTAACACAATGATTATATCACAAAGGCTACCGATTTTCAATATAAAATGAAAATGATTTTAATGAAAAAAAGCACCCCAAGGGGTGCTTTTCTTTTATTCTCTTGCGAGCTTATATATCAGATCGAATGCGAACTTCAAATCGTCCATAGTACAATGATTCTGTACAAAATGCGTGGTGCAACATATCCAGCGCTTGCCCTTAAGAAGTCCAAACACGCGGCGCATCTCGGATTCCAGCTTCTCCTGAGATGCGAGACCTAACGCTGTCTGAACGCAAACACCGCCAAGGATAGCGAATTTATCCGAATATTTTTCGAGATACGTATCATACGACATTCCCGCGCTTTCCTGCCACGGATGGAGCATATCGATTCCAAGCTCCGCAAGATCGTCGGTTACCGCCTTTATGCAACCGTCCGAATGCAAACTGATAAGTCCGCCCTTTGAATGCACGTGATCAATAACTCGCTTGAGATTTGGCTTTATAAGCTCACGCCACAGCGCAGGGCTGAACATAAGATCACGCTGAGATCCCCAGTCGTCTGAAACGTGTACGCAATCTATACCGAGCTCAAGACAGCAATCCGCATAACCTATTATCCAATCAGCCTGTCGGGAATAAAGCTCTGCAAGCTCATCCTTATACAATATCAGATACATAAGCTGATTTTCAATACCAAATATATCGTTGAAAAATTCAAAAAATCCGGGAGTCTGCAAATAACAAAATCTATCGCGTTTTTTATGATGCTCAAGCGCTTGCTTGACTCTTGACCAATCCTGATCAGCTGCCGGAAAGAAAAATTCCTCGTCCAACAAAACCTCGGGAGTAAACTCATCATAGCGATCCTTAATACTCCTAAGATATTCTCTGTTTTTAAAAGGCGAGGGACCGCCGAATATATGAGCCGCATCAAATTCGTAAAGATCCTCAAAAGCTTCAACCGATCCGTATATCTTGCTGATCTCATCCTTAAGGTTAGCAAATACCCAGCCGTATACAGGCGTTCGGTCGACAGCCTCTCCCTTGATCGCCCTCATCACTCTTTCTTGTGAAGTCATAAACGTCTCCTTTGATATTTTATTTTGCTTGCAATTTATTATATCATGTGATATAATGATTATCAATAGGAATTATCACTTTATTTATGGGGGTAAATGATCATTGTTATGAGCAAGCATATCGAATCTATACTGCAAACGGGCTCGGCTTATATAAACAGAAGCCTCGTCAACTCTAAAACCGATTATCATTCTCATAATTTCGTTGAAATAGCCTACGTGGCAGAGGGTACGGGCATTCATATTGTAAACGGAATCGAACACAGGACGTCCAAGGGAGATATCGTTCTGATAAATTACGATATTCCTCACGAATTCATTTCAGAGGACGAGCCGCTGCTCATATATAACTGCATTTTCACACCCGCTTATTTTAACGATGCGCTTGGTGAGAGCCGCAATTTTTTCGATATTACCGACCGTTTTTTGTTGACCAATCTATACACAAATCTTCCAACCGACTATATTTTTGCAACGGCAGACGGGAGTGAAAATAATCACATTCTGAACATTTACGAGAGAATGCTCCAGGAATTCACCGCCAAGCAAATAGGATATCGCGATATTATGCGTGGATACGTTATCGAGCTTCTTGTAATTATTTGCCGACTGAAATTAAGCGTGAATTCCGGAAAGACTCAAAAGATGTTAGAGATCCTCGAGCACATAAACGTTCATTATAAGGAAAACATTCAAGCCGAAGATCTTGCCGCGATATCCGGATTCAGCCCCTCACACTTCAGGCGTATATTTAAATCATTAACCGGAAAGACGCTCAGTCTCTACGTTCAAACGCTTCGTATTCAAGACGCGTGTAATCTTTTGAAAAATAAAGAGCTTAGCGTAGCGCAGATAGCGCAAGAGGTAGGATACAGCGATATGAAGCACTTCTATGCCGTATTCAAAAGAATAACCGGAAAGCTGCCAAAGGCGTTTCGCTAATACGCGATAAAAAAGAAAAGCAACCGAAGGGTTGCTTTTCTTTATATATTATTTCGAAACGCTTATGGCAATATCTCCCGTGTCGGTGGTTATCTCGCACCTGCCGCCTGTGATGGTATTCGGTACATCGACATCACCCGTATCGGTCTCTACAAGAAAAACTTTATCGCTAAGCAAGCTACCCTCGACGTCGCCCGTATCGGTTTTCACGAAGATCTCCGCAGCATCCGATCCCTCAAATCGCACGTCGCCCGTGCTTCTTTCTATCGAAAAGCTTTTCGTTGCCACAACGTCCTTTAAGGTCATATCCCCCGTGCTTCCGATGGATATAATGCTTTCGCAGTTAACATTCTCGAAAAAGCTTTTGCCCGTCGAGCATTTGTGATCTATCTCGCCCCTACAGTTTACGTCCGTAGCCTTTATATTACCTGTCGACACCGTGAGATCGAACGCCTCGGCAAGAACATCCTCAAGAGTTATGCCACCTGTGGTGGTCTTTATCTTAACGGTGCCCGTCGCCCAGGCGTAATTCGTTACGTCGCCCGTATCCGAATCAATATCTATGCTCTCAAAAAGAAGATCTCTACCGATCTCGGTATCGCCCGTGTCAATATTCACCGAAAGATCTCCGTACACGCCATCGGGCAGATATACCGTAACATTTGTGCCTTCAAAGCCTATGCCGATATAATCATACCACTTTCTCTCGTCAACTTGTTCTATCGTCAGCGTACCGTGCTCAACGGCAACGCTATGTCTTATTTTTGATTCCTCGTAGCATACTACCCTGACCTTGTCGTCATCAGATCGTTTAACGGTAATGTCGGTCGTGTCGGCATTTATTGAAATATTTGAAAATTCTTCATCGATCTCATAAGAATTGGTCTCGTATTGTACTGTACCGAAGCCTGAGAGATCAAATCCCGCCAACGCGATAGAAACCGTGACTGTAAAAAGTCCTAAAACAACAAGAGACGCAGCAATTATAAGCCATATTATAGCCGATTTTTTCATTTTAGCCATTTTTCGTCTCCTTTCCTACAAAGCATTTTTTAATTCCAATCGCAATCTTTTTAGTGAGCACTGCACAGCCCTTGGTTGCCGCAACACATCCAAAAAATGCAAATATCGCAAGTCCAACCAATACAATTCCCGCTCCGATAGCAAAAAGTGCCACAAAGGGTCTGCCCTGGGTGAAACACAAAACTCCGAAAAAGATCCCCGCAGGCGCGCACGCGGTAAATACCGCAAACACGCTCCACGCCACAGCGACAAGCGTCCAAAGCACTGCGTAAAGCACTAAAAGAACGGCAAATGCTACTGCTCCCAGCGTTATCCACAACGGCGAGCCAACCGCCAAAAGCACGATCTCCCAAGCGCGCAGACGTCTTTTCGGCTTTATCTTTTCCTTGGCAATCTTGGTAAAGGGTATGCCGGCTATTATCTGATCCACTATCTCGTCGATCTTTCCTATACGGGCAACTGCCTCTTCCTCGCTTATACCGTCCTCTACGCCATCCTCGATCATTTCAACGTAAAAGCCGATACACTCCTCGATCTCATCCGACGGCAATCCCGACAGTCTATCATTAAGCTCTAAAACAAATTCAAGCTTGGTCATTGTGTTCATCCTCCCTGGTTACAAATTGGTATATCGACATTACCTCGCGCCACTCATTTTTGAAATCCTCTATGCGCGCAAGCCCTGCGTCCGTGATATGATAATATTTTCTCAGCCTTCCCCCGTGCTCTACCGATCTTACCGTCAGCATATTTGCGATCTCGAGCCGCTTGAGAATGGTATATAGCGTCGATTCCGACATTTCAATATACGGTTTCATATCCTTGATTATCTTATATCCGTATGAATCCTCATTTTTTATTGCGGTCAGTACGCAAACGTCAAGCAGACCGCGCTTTAATTGAATATCCATATATACTCCCCCTTACGTAATACATCATATCACGAAGTATTGTGTTTGTCAATAGGATTTTAAAATTTTTTATTAAAAACAAGCCAAAGATATACGGCGACAGCGCAATGATATCCACGCGCCTAATAATATCCAAAACCTGTACTTATGAGCTGTTGATCCAAGCGTAAGAGCTTAATGTGCAACAAAAAACACAGACCGAGCGCTCGTAACCGTTTATTACCAACCATACGGTGATGATCTCCGCACGTCGATCCTCTACACCAAATGGCAGATATAAACGAGGGCACGAACCTTATATTAAACTTTTCAAGGTAACAGCCAAAAAAGAAAACCACCTTGACGGGTGGTTTTCTTTGTGTGAATAGGCTATAAAAAAGATATTTTCAAGCGGTGATGTCATACAAAAGCTGTGGCTTAAAAGCTACGCTTAACTATTCTTTCTTCAGCAACGCCGAAAATTTCACTCGTTAACGTTGCATCACCTATCAATATCAATCTACTTTCCTTTTTTGTAAAGACCAGATTGTGAACTACGTTTCCGTTCCCTTTTATGATAACGTCTCCGTCAACAGTATTGTTCATAATAACATTTCCATTACCTTCTATGGAAATAGATTCTCTTGAAGAATGTGAAAAATTATTATTTATCACCTTGTTTTGATTACCTACGATTTTTAATCCAATAGCTTTATTCGCAGATATTTGCCTATCCTCATTTCGTGTAGCATCTGAAGAATAATACCAAAAAGCTCCGGTTTCAGCCACAAAATTATCACGAAAAATGCAATTGGAAACGTTTTTGAAATATACCGCCGCAGGTTCTTCATCAACAATCGGGCTTGAACCGCAGTTTCGGACCAATACCATATCGCTGATGTCAACGCCTTTAATAGCTCTGCCCGTACCGTCAAAGAAAAATCCGTAAGACGGAGTATCAGCCACAATAAATTGCCTGAAATGCGTAAAAACGGCAACATTGGGCGCAAAGTACACACCTATACAACAGCCATCCGTATTTATTTTTTCAAAGGTACAGGCATCCACGAAGCAATCCCCCTTCGCACAGATTGCAACGCCCAAGCCACAACAGGATATTTTTGAAAACTCCGCTTGATCCACGCGCATATTTTCAAAAAATATACCTGCGGATGAGCTAACGTTGTTAATATCAAAAAGTCCTCTGGTGTCCATTCCTTCAATATCACCTTGTATACCTATGTTCTTTATCATTGTACCGGAAAGGACTTTAGTTTTTCCAACTACTATCGCCGGGAAGTTTCTTCCTTTTAGCTTAAGCTTTGTTCCATAAGGAGATTCAAACACACCATTCGGATCCACGTTACACGCCCAAACCTCTCCCTCTAAAACAGAGGATGGAGTATCCAGAACGAGCGGTTGATGGATAGTATATTCACCCGCCGGTAAATAAACCTTTCCGCCAACAATGCTTTTCTGATCAATTAAGCTTTGAATATCTGTATCTGATAAAAATTGTTCCATATATTTATCCTCTTTTAACGTAATACAGCAATATCTCACTGTTTGTAACATTATATCACATTGTATAACACTTATTAAAAATTGCTATCCTTGCCGGGATATATGTTTTCGAGCTTTCACCGTAAAAAACACCTCCCTTATTTTCGCGTATCTTCCGGTATTATATGTTCGTCGAGACAGTTCCGAAAGCGGTGTACGAAGCAACACTTATCTCATGCTTTTCACAAAGATTGTTTAATTCTTTTAGCTTGTACATCGAATAATCTTTGCTTCAAAGCTTCTAACTTCACAGCACCTCTGAGGCAAGCTTTTCTACGGCAAGACCTCTTTTATATTTTTTCATAAACGCACGAAAAGAGTTTATTTCACTTTCACTTGCCCAGACAGTTGACTTTTCGGCATCCTCAAAAATGTTGTTAAGAAATATCTCGAGATCATTACCGCCGCAACACGTAAACAAAGCGAGTAGGGCAACGCCCCACGCACCACCTTCACCTGCATTCTGCATTACGGTAATAGGCGCGCCGATAGCCGCAGACATTGCACTTTGTCCGACAACGGGAGCTTTGAAAAAGCCGCCGTGTCCATATACACTGTCTATCTCTACATTTTCCTTCGAAAGTATCTCACAGCCAAGCGCGAGTGAACCGAGAGCTGAGTAGATGTGCATTTTCATAAAATTGGCAAGCGTCAGCCTTCCGTCGGGCATTCTGGCTATCATAGGAATACCTTTTGATACTCCCGCAATAGGCTCACCTGAAAGAAAGTTATATCCCACAAGTTCACCGCAATTCTTATCTGCTTCAAGGGACTTTGCGTACAAAGCATCAAAAAGCTTTCCTCTTCCTATCTCACCGCCACCGATCTCAATAACTTCCTCAAATAGATTTGTCCACGCCGTTATCTCCGAGGTAAAGTTATTTACGTGTACCATCGCTACGGGGGCCCCGTGGGGAGTGGTTACCATATCTATTTCCTTATAGTAGGAATCAAGATTCTTTTCAAGCACTGCCATAAGAAACGCCGATGTTCCTGCAGAGACGTTTGCCGTTCGAGGAGTTATGCTATTTGCAGCAACAATTCCCGTTCCCGCATCTCCCACGGGCGCACAAAGAACACAGCCCGACTTCAGTTTACCCGTAGGGTCAAGCCATTTTGCGCCTATATCGGTAAGCTTTCCGGCATCCTCACCCGCAACGAGTGTCTTGGGGAGAATACGCTCAAAGGGCGTTTCTATCCCATTCTGCTTCAAAAGGGTATTGAATTTGCAAAGCATTTCCTTATCATAGACACCGCTGCTTATAGGGAACATTCCCGAAGCATCACCTACGCCAAGTACCTTTTTACCCGTAAGCTTATAATGAACGTATCCTGCCAATGTGGTGAGAAAATTTATATCTATTACATGTTCCTCGCCGTTACGTATCGCTTGATAATAGTGCGACACGCTCCAACGCATAGGAACATTAAATTTGAAAAGTTCGGTCAACTTGTCGGCCGCTTCTTCGGTGTTGGTGTTTCTCCACGTTCGGAAAGGAACAAGGAGATTATCGTTCTTATCGAACGCAAGATAACCGTGCATCATAGCAGAGATGCCTATGGCATCTATTTCGGTCAGTTCTTCTTTGAATTTTGCCTTATACTCCGCGGCAAGATTGGCGTAACTCGTCTGCAAGCCTTTTTCCACATCTTCAAGAGAATACGACCAAAGCCCATCAACAAGAGTGTTTTCCCATTCATATGAGCCTTGGGCTATAACGGATGCATTCTCGTCTATAAGTACAGATTTTATTCTCGTAGAGCCAAGCTCTATACCTAATATTTTTTTCATAAGCACCTCTTATTTCAATTTCCGGACAAAGTCTAAAACCATAAGTTTTTCTTCGAGCACCTCAACGGCGGTAACAAGGTTTATAATAGGAACCTCAAATTCCATTGATTGTTCGGTAATTTTATCGTTAGACGTAATATCACCGCCTATTTTGATAATCGCACTACACCTTATAATAAAAATCAACGTTATCTCTTCTCTGGAAAAGTCACGTGAGGAATTTAAAGAAAAGTGAAGAGTACAAAAAGAATAATCCGCTTACGCGACTTTCCTTTTGTGTTGTACCGCCTTAATAGATGCCAAGGCTAAAAAAGTCAAATCAATTCAAGCTCGTTTGCAGACGGCATTTCGGGATACACATCATCTAAATTATCAGAGTACCAATAAGCAACCGAGGAAATATCGTCTTGTAACGGAAGATACCTTCCCTCGCTTCTCCAACCGAGAGCTTGTATGGTTACACACAGATCTTCCTTGAAATATATCGGATCTGTAATGTGCCAACGGTACATATCAAAATACCTTTGCGAGCGGTAAGTCTCGTCGGTATACCCCACCTTGCTGAGTCCGCTATACGGCGAGGAAAATTCGGTATATTTGCCGTTCACGTCAAAGTTATACGCTCCGCAAAAATAATCCTCAGTACCGGTTCCGCAAACAGAGGGAAAATCGGTGTCGCCATCGATATAAAATTTGATCTCTCCCTCGCCCCACCATCTGTTGGATTTCACACCCCAATGCAAATAAGTGCCTACGTAAAGACCGTTACCCTTGATGTTGTCAAGTATTGTATAAACCTCTTTATACGGCAGAGGATTTACACGTCTGAACTGTGCGTGAAAATACAGGCTGTCAGGAGATATTTTTTTCTCTTCGCAATCAATTTGATAGTAAATATTGGCATTTGCTGTGCCGGTGTTTTCAATTTCCACGCGGAACCCCTTGAAATACGGCATTTCAAAGTAGCAATTCATGCCTTTGCGAGGATTGTTACATATTGCAAGACTGTTGATCTGCCGATATTCGTTATAGTCGGCATTGGCAAAGAAATCGGAAAGCGGGACATTAACGGCAGGAGATTTTTGCCCGTCAAAATAAATGCGAAGCAGCAACTGTCTGCCGTATTTTGCACCGTCGGTAATCCAAAAATGCTTGATAGCGCCCTCTCCCTTAATATCCGCAAGCACGGCAGTCTCACCTGCTTCCAACACGATGTAAGGGTTGACCTTCCATCCCTGGCCAAGCTCTCTGGCAGCATTTGCCGCGCTGCCCTCCTCAAGCGTTGCTTTTCCCCCTTCACCCTTCATTCCCGTTATATTTTCGGGTGAAACGGAAAACGTTCGAATATCTTTTTTCAGAGTTAAGTTGTTTAACATTTTTTGCACCTCCACAATGATTATATTGACATTATAATACGATTACTGTATAATGTAAATGTCTATTGTTGACATTGATTTAACATTTATTGAGCGGAGGCACGGTTATGAATTTGTCATTGATAAATCCGTATATTCGTTTAGCAATGGAATCAAGAATCCCGAAAGGACATAATATTGCCAAACGAGTTATCTACGACTACGAGCTGATATATATCGAAGAAGGATCATTTACTTTTATATATGATGATAAGCCATATCTCTGCAGTGCGGGAGATTTTGTTTTTATCCGTCCGGGAATATCGCACAGCTTCCATCTTGACCGTGGAGAAATATCTCAGCCGCATATTCATTTTGATATTACCCATCGCCCTCAAAGCGAAATGATACCGATATCATTTAAGGACATTGATAAAATGTCTGATGAGGAGAGAGAATGGATACACAAAGATTATTTTTCTGCTTACAACCGCACGCCACTGCTTAATATTCAAAAAAATGCGGAGTTTTTGGCGATTTTTAAGCGTATAGTTTCAGAACATTCAGACGATTTGACAAGAAAATCGCTGATGGTCCAATTACTCGCAATTATTATCGCCGACAACTTTTACGAATTACTCCAAGTGGAGAAACAGACGAACGTGGTATTTCAGATCAAGGATTATATAGATGCCGGAAACGGTATGGGAATGACACTTGATGATTTTGCGAAAACATTCTTTTACGATAAATTTTATTTGGAAAGAAAATTCAAAGATGCTTTTGGCTTGAATCTTATTGAGTACCGAAACAAAAAAAGAATGGAGATTGCGAAGAATCTCTTGAAGCTATATTCCGTATACGAGGTTTCGGAATTGGTAGGATATCAGTCTATATATGCATTCAGCAGAGCATATAAAAATTATTTCGGATACGCGCCAAGTAAAAAGCGATAGTAAATGCTCAAATACCGTCCGAATAGCTACTCGAGGTCGTGAAGTATAGAACTCGTTTCCGAAAGCAAAAAGAAAACCACCCTGATGGGTGGTTTTCTTTTTGTGTTGTCTTGACAAAATAGATGCCATATGTTTATTCGAATTGTTTAACAAAGTCATAAATCATTTGGCCGAATACACTTTCTCCGCCATTATCGATCTTTCCGCAGTATTCGCAGTGCTTGCCGTGCATAACAATATGATCAAAGTTCTGATATCCAAAATGGGAAAGAGTGGATAACATCAACATCGTTTGTTCATAACGGTTTTTTATGTCGTTATCAGATACCACGAAGCGCATTGGCGGGTAGTATTCCTTCTCCAATCCAACGTAGTAAAGCGGAGCTGTTTCATCAACAATGATGCGACGGGGATCAATGTCGGCATATTTAAGCACGTTGAAATGCGCGGTAGGTTGACCTGCATCGTGAAAATATCCCGCTACTTTCGAATTGTCAAGTCCTACACTCTCAAGATAGCGTTTATCAAAGCAAAGCATCATAGAAAGATATCCGCCCGCAGAGCTTCCGCCGACGTATAGCTTATCGCAGCCGATTTCCTCTTTCATATATCTATTCGCCCAAGCAACCGCCTCTGCCGCATCGCAGATAAAATCGGGATACGCAGCATTCGGATACATTCTGTAATTCGCCGATACAACGGCAATACCGCGGGACGTAAGGTATGGAGCAAAAACACCTGCGGAATTCTTATTTCCACCCACTAATCCTCCGCCGTGAAAATACACGAACATTGAAGATGCTGCACCATCGGGCAAATATAAGTCAATCTTCTGTACGGAGTCAAGATTTCCATATGAAATATTTTCTATTGTTTTCATAACTTTGCCACCTTTCACTTTTCAATATCAATTATACCATAGAACCTATTACTTTTCAACATAAAATAAAAAATGCTTTTCAACCAAAGGGAGAAAAGCTACCTTTTCTTTTCTCTTTTCTCTCTTATCTCTTCTCTGGAAAAGTCGCGCGGGGGATTTAGAGAAAAGTGAAGAGTGAAAAGATAATAGTGAAGAGTACAAAAAGAAAAAGCCGCTTGCGCGACTTTTCTTTTTGTATTGTACAGCCAATTTAGATGCCACCACGGGAAAGTCAATAAAATCAGGTGGCGAGTTCGGTCAATTCAAAGCTTCGCCTAAACAGATTCTTTTTCCTTTCCTGTAAAGACCTCAACTATGTAGTTACAGTTTATTATCTTTTCAGCAAGCTGCCCCTTGGAATAATAATAGTGGTTTGCCGCTTCATATCCGATTGCCGCGTTTTTGTTCATCAGCGCTAACATTCTTTTTGCGGTGAGCAATTCTTCCTTTGCGGCAGAGACGGCATCTGAATAGAACCCTTCGTCTCTGGCGCGAATAAATCTGATTTGATTCAAAGAAGATTTAAAAAGGCAATAGGTTGCTCTTGCCATAATAGCGGTCTCACTTTCATCTTCTTCATCCAGCATATCCAAGCCGATCTCCCATTTTTTACATAGCTTTGAAAATTGCTCCTCAAAGGTGCTGAGCGGATATATCGACCTCCAGCCTTTAAGATCATCATAGGCAAAGCAGGTCATAGATGTTTTGTATCCCGTCGGCTTTTCAAACAGAAGATTAGAGGGGCCCGCATTTTGCGGTCCGAAATAGAGAACATTGATATGGAACGGAAACTCTCTGAATGCCTCGACGAATTGCTTTTCCGCTTCATACAGTGTAGGACTTTGAGTTTGACCCGTACATTTTTCGTAGAAATACCTTGCCGCCGCCACAATATTGTGACATGGATATCCACCAAGCGTCCAACTCAACAGCAGGTGTTTGACATCCTCTTTTTGAAGGCTTCTCATATGCTCTTCGACAGACGGTGAAATCGGTATTGCGGGAACGGTGGATGCCTCCCACGTGGTGTTTATCTGCACCTTTGCTCCAACCTCTAATCCACGAGCCCTTGCTATCTTCCATTCACGGCGCGCAAGCTCTCCCGGACCGACAATGCTCATAGAATAGTCAAGGACATTACCCTTGACTCCGCCTATCTCAAACGGAATATCCAATTCGCTCTGCGATAAGAGTATAACATCTTTGGGAAGCTGTCTAATGATATCCTCATTAAACTCAGCCCATCTCCAGCTCCACGCAAACACCTTGATGTTCCGATCTACACGCCGTGCGCCCTCCGAAAAGCAGCTTATTGTTTCGGAGATCACATCCGCAACGCTTCTACTCTTACATTTGGAACAGTTGCAAGGTTTATTCGGAAAGCCAGAATGAGAGTAGCAGTTCGTCAGATTTTCCGATCTGGTTATGGTGAAAAAGCCACCTATCAATGGCACGGTGCGGCATATCGATTCAACGGAATCCCTAAGATAATCCCGCACCTGCGGCTTGGATGTGCAGAGGCACCCTTCATCATTCTTCACATGTCCAAGCAACTCAGGGTACTTTTCAAAAAAAGTAAGCGGCATTGCGCGCGGCTCGTTGAGATAAAGATAAAGCTTGATACCGTAGCGAGCAAGGCGCTCGGTCATCGCTATCATCTTTTCAATGCGCTTTTCATATCCTACTGAAACGCTAGGATCAAACGGAAAAGGGGCGAGTTGAGAAAGTGTGCCTTGGGTCCAGATCCCATTGATACCCAGTGCCTGATATGCCTTCAACTGCTCATCGGGCAAAAATTCCTCACTATCCACCTCAAATGCATTCTGATATAAGCCCGAAAAAGCATAGATCATACGCGTAGCAAAGCGCTGCTCACCCTCAAAATGCAACGTTGGAACATCATATTCAAATTCGAACGGTCGCTTTCCCGACAGATCAAGCGAACACATCACTTTTTTGATCCGGAGCGTACTTATTCTTTCTTCCTCGGTGAGCTTTCGCCACACAACTCTTTCACAGAGTGGCTTATCTGACAGCTTGACATCAAGGAAATCATTTTGACGCATCATACGCGCAAGAGTTTGCTCGTCCATGTCCAGCAACTCTAATAGCTGCTCATACGGTAAAATATGCCACATTCTGCGAATGATCGTAATATAACCGCGCCGCAGCCACAGATCGCCCGGGGCGTAATCGGGCAATCCCATTTCACCGGCTGCAAGTCTTACCGTCTCAACATCCGTTCCCAATACCTTTGCGATCCTATCTATCGGTACATATTCATACGCCCTGAAGATAAACGCCTGATGCTTTGTTGGAAAATGTGACAATTCTATAGCCGCTGTACCGACCTTCGGTAATGAATAAAGCACTTCGCCGTATTTGTTTGTTGTTCCCACCGCCGTACCCTCCTTCATAGCTTTTATTTGACTAACTCATTATATCATAAAGACAAGCTTGCTTGTCGGTGCCGAAGGCATTATGATTCAATAAAACCTACATATGCCGTGACAACGCCGCAAGGCTTTGTTGTCACATTTATTTGGTTTTATTATATCGCATTTTCCTGAGAAATACAATATTTCTTTGTAAATATTTCCTTTTCTCTCGAATGTTACGATCTTCCGCCAAGGCGGAGGTCGATCCATACAGTCAGTCGCCGAGGGCAAAACACACCGTAGCAAAAGAAAAAGCCGCTTGCGCGACTTTTCTTTTTGTATACGCCACCGCCGATACCTCAGCAAAATCCGTTTTGCTCGATCAGCGTGGTTTTTGCTCCCGCCCGTGCGGATGCAATTGCGGCACAAAGCCCCGCGGATCCTCCACCGATGACCAGAACATCGGTATGATCACAGGGTATCTATTTTGAATATTTTCTCATCATATTTACATCTTTTTATTGTTTATCGTTCAACATATCGCCAAGTCTGCGTGCAACCTCTTTGCCAAGAGCGGCAAACGCTTCATCCGTATAATGGCAGGTATCCTTATAGCAGCTACTATTCCACTCTCTCACATATTCGTTAAGATCATTGACAATCACCCCATTTTTTTCGACGATATCGACAGCAATACGGTTATATCGGTCAATTGTTGCTGTTGAACGGGGATTTACCCCGCCCTCTGATCCACCGTCAGGATTCATTGGGGTTGTAGTGGCAAATATCAATTTTGCCCTCGGAAAAAACTTCTTTAGAAGATCAATGATTATTTGTATATTTTTCGCATATTCATCCTCACTCGTGAGAGGCAGTTCGTGACCGCACCAATGCGCCACGTCCCAATGACCGCAGTTGAATTGAATCACATCTACCTTTGTCGGATCATCGAATAAGCTTGCCCATATTCTCATGCAGAAGATCACATATTGTGAGCTTCTGCAATTATCGTTAAGATAAAAGACCTCGGCTCTATTCGAAAGCTCATTTTTTACCGTTTCGCAGTATCCTTTTCGGATAGAATCTCCGATAAGGAAGATATTTGGCTTTTCATCATTGCAACAAAAGATGGCATCTGCCACTCCGTTTTCTACCCATTTTGCTCCGATAATTTCTTTTTTCATACATTATCTCCTTTTGTGCCTTCTGTATACACATTAGTAGCGCTTCTCGCTTTTGATAATATTATACCACAAATTTTGCGGTTTGTAAAGAGTGATGTTGCGGCGTTGCCGCAGTGATGTTATTCGCTTCGCTCATAGTGATGTATTGTGCCGATGGCGCAAAGGGATGTGATGTGTTCCTCTACACGCCCAAAGGGCACATCACAAGGCGAAGCCGTCATCACGCAAGATTCCGCCTGCGGCGGAATGGATCCCGACGCACGCGGTTCTTATAGAATGGTATCGTTTGTTCAATATTTTCGCGTGCTCAGTTCATATAACGAAGTTCGCAAAGCTCAAGACGCACTCTACATACAAAAAGAAAACCACCCTGATGGGTGGTTTTCTTTTTGAGTCGTGTTGGCAGAAAAGATTCCACTAATTTTTCCTCTTGCAAAATCCTTTTCTTCCGCAATTTGGACATTTTGCGATGCGAGAATCATTGAAATGGATTGTAATATATATCTGATACCATTTGGGTTTGAATTCAGTTTTACATTTTGGACAAACGTATGTTTTCGATACTATAATTACATACAAGACAATAAACAAGACAAATACGGGAACGGCTATAAAATACCAAGGGACATCGAAATGGCTACCAAACCAATTCACCTGACAGGATGAGAGCATAAGAGTTGAGATAAGTAAAAATAAAGAAACAAATACTTTTTTCATTATAGCACCACCTTTCTGATTTCATTATATCACAAAACCTCTTACTTTTCAAGCTTTATAATAAAAATGCTTTTCGCCACGGTGAAAAGGAACCTTTTCTTTTCTCTCTTATCTCTTCTCTGGAAAAGTCGTGCGGGAGAGTTAGAGAAAAGTGAAGAGTGAAAAGATAATAGTGAAGAGTACAAAAAGAAAAAGCCGCTTGCGCGACTTTTCTTTTTGTGTTATCTTGACAAAATAGATGCCGTGGTGAAAGCTTAACTCCAAAGATCGTTCTCTGAAAGCTCGGATATGTCGCCCTCAACGAATCCTGCGGAACGCAGATACCGCTCCACTTCAGCACGGGAATCTCCGTAATTGCTGTGTGAGTCCGAACCGTAAGTGATCGGAATATTCATTTCGAAAAGTTCTCTTAAAAATTCTGCGTATTGATTTCGGAATTTTTCGCTTGTCTTTGGCGAAACGAAGAAGTGTGAATTGCATTCAACGTATTTTTTGTTTTCCTTTAACGCTACCGCAAGATCATCATTCATGGAACGCGGAATAACAGAAAAATCTTCATACCAAATCCCCTTCCCGTGATACCACGGGTGTCCGAGAATCGTCACACGATCGTCATTGGCAAGCCACAGCTGCTGTCTGTACCAATCCTTGATGCTAGCGTTCAAGTCGGGTTGCAGTGATTTTGCATGCGGAACGTCCAATCGCCAATGTGCCGCTCCGATGGTGTAGCGAATTCCAAGGGACATAAGTTGAGCTTTGGTCATTCCCAACTCAAGCTCGTATGGGGAGCTTTGAAATGGCGGTATGTAGCCCTCTCTTTTTCCGCACGTTGCTATATAATCGAATTCGGGACGTTCAATCGGTGTAAGTTCAACTCCAAGCACTATATTGGAATATGTTTTTTGTGTGTTATGAACAGCATTTGCTGAGGCATAGATATCACCTTTGAATTTTTCATCATTAAAATTTAAATGATCTGTGATGCCGATACGAGAAAGCCCTTGAGCTATAGCCGCTTCCACTATATGCTCAAGAGAGTTAGACGCATCATACGAATACTCGCTATGTATGTGCCAATCCGAATTAATAATCATTGTTGCTTACTCCTTCCTTTTGTGTGAGAAAATTATACGCCTTTTGGATAATGTCATAGGCGTATTTCTCGTCCTCGGTTTTCGGGGGATTGTAGAGAAAGTAGGTCTTGCATCTCAGCAAAGTTAATTTTATCACATTTTTAACTAAAAATCAATGCTTTTCGACCAAAGCACAAAGGCGCAGGAGAAAAGCTACCTTTTCTTTTCTCTCTTCTCTTTTATCTCTTCTCTGGAAAAGTCGCGTGGGAGATTTAGAGAAAAGTGAAGAGTGAAAAGAGAATAGTGAAAAGTACAAAAAGAAAAAGCCGCTTGCGCGACTTTTCTTTTTGTGTTGTACCGCCTTAATAGATGCCACCCTCAAAAAGTCAATAAAATCAAGGGTTTTTGAACTTTTAAGCCGGTTTCAAGTGCATCCTTAATAGATGCCAATTAGCAATTATATTGTGCTTCCTTAATAGATGTCTCATTCGATGTATTTACACGCATCTAATATAATGAGATTAAAATTATGTTTCATAAACATATTTAATGCAAGCTGTATGGTAGATGCGCAATAAACGATAGCATTTTTATTAATGAGTCCTTCTTTTATTTCCAAAGCTTCGTCTTCATCTGCATTTATTATTAATACATTGTTTTCCATATACGCTTTCCAAACGATCAGCAAATAATATTATGTTGATCGCAATATTTGGGCATCGAATTGTTTTCGGTACTCTTTTCCTTTCTTGTGTTATAACATTTAATCCTTTACAACGATTTCCTCGTTCAGCCTATCTATCGTTTCATCAATCAGCTCGCGCTTCATAATCAAATATTCTTTGTGCCTTTGCAAGATGTGATTGGGAAGGTGTGGCTGCAATCCGTTGTCAATACAGTAATTGACGCATTGGTGCATGATATCAATAGAAAGCTCCATTCGATTCATTTTTGCTGCAAGTTCTACCCAAGCCAAATCTTTTTCGCAGTAATTCCGAATTCCGTTTGACTTTCTCGTAACACTTGGAATGATTCCCACGCTCTCGTAATAACGCAAAGTTTCACGCGATAAGCCATACATTTCGCTAACTTCCTTGAGGAGCTTATCAATTGCGGTGGTAATATATCGTGCTGCGTAAACTGCTTTATCTTCCGACTTTCCGTTGTCATCATCTATAAATACGGCTAAAACGCCATCACCCATAAAATCTCGAACAACGCCGTTAGAATATCGAACGGCTTGTACAACTGTGCGAATATAACTTCTATATATTTTTACAAGCTGTTCCGCACCAAATCGATCTGACAATTTTGTAGAGTTTCGCATATCAACAAACAACACGGAGACTTTTCCACTGTATATTTTATTTGAATCATGTAAATCATCTACTTTAGGTATTACACCGGAAATGTCTTTTTCCAACACCTCTGAATATATGTAATGCGTAAAATTCCTTATATTCAGGATAAATACCGTAACCGGCGAAACCGCCGCCAAGTCCGTTGGAACGGTCGTGCATCGGCTTCATAGCATTATAAATCATCTCGCCGGACATTCTGTTTCCTTCTTTGGAAATAACAGCAGCAATTGCACATCCGGAGGGGATTCGTACTTGGCCTTCTACTTTCATATCGGTTCTTTTCCTTTCAGGATTAAATAAAAAGAAAAGG
>JAFXHA010000023.1 GCA_017536635.1 Clostridia bacterium | reverse complement strand
GAGGGAGCTGTCAGCGTTAGCTGACTGAAGGAGTTTGACACGCACTCCATAGACACGGACTCCTTCCGTCAACAGTTTCGCCAATAGCTCACTGTTGCCACCTCCCTCGGAGATGGAGGCTTAAGTTACATTTGCATTACGAACGGACCGTCGAGGACGCCGGTCCCTACAATGTAAAAAGCAAAACGCACAGAGTTCCCCTTGCGACAACTCTGTGCGATCTTTTATTTTTCTCGACAGACATTGTCGGGATATTTCTCTGTATTTTTATTATAGCATATATGGAAAGATATGTCAATAACTATTGCTCATATAAACCTTAATCCTCTCCCCAAAAGGAAAATTTAGGCTTCGGAAGCGTCCAGCGGAATTTTGCCGCGAGCATACGGAGCGTTATAACGACAGCGGCACCTATTGCCGACGCCCACAGCTCGCCGCAGAGCGAGCGCAAAAGCGCGCAGGAAAGCGCGCCCGATATGGCGGCGCACGCGTAAAAGTGCTTGACGAAGATCTTCGGAGTGGTCTTTGCCATAATATCGCGGATCACACCGCCGCCGACACCCGTCATAACTCCGAGAAATACCGAAAGAAAGATATTCGGCGTCGAGAGCGCGTTAAAGCCCGCGTTCACACCGATGACGGTGAATATTCCAAGTCCGAGCGAGTCGGCGATAAGCAACGAGACCTCGTAAAATTTACTTTTGTTTCGGGCAAGAAATTTCTGCACGAAGGGCAAAAAGGTCAGCGCGCTGACGGCTATTGCGATAAGCGCGTGGATAGGGCTTCTCAGCGCGTTTGGCGGATTTATGCCGAGCATCAGATCTCTGATGATACCGCCGCCGACAGCCGTGGTCATACCGAGTACGCAGACGCCGAAGACGTCCATTTTGCTCCGCAGCGCCACAAGCGCACCCGACAGCGCGAACGCGATCGTTCCTATTATTTCAAAAACGAAAAATGCAGTATTCATATAAATCTCCCAAAATCATATTTGAGCTGCTGTCGGGGTTGATGCTTTTTCTTTTTCCGCTTCCTTTTTCTCGCGCTCGAGATTGCGGCGGTAAAGTCCGCGGAGCGCGGGGGTGTTAAAGCGAAGTATCATCGTAGGCAGAACGCTGAGCACGAAATTTACAGCCGCGACGGGAAGTGCTACGCTCAGCGGTCGAAGCGGGGGAATAAGCATTATCAGAAATCCCAGCACCGCGCCCGCAAGATGTCCCGCCACGCCGTAATTTGATTCCAAAAGGAAGCGACCTATGTACGCGCTGTCGTTAGGTGATCTCAGCTCATCCTTGTGAAAGCCCGTGAAGCAGCCCCATTCGGGCACGTGCTTTTTCCAAACGTTTATTTTTGTTTTGCGGTAAAAATTTCTCTCGCGCTTGCCAACGTCAAACGCGCGCGCCTCGGGTGCAAACCAACGCTGCGGCAAGCGACGCGCGACCGTTGCCGCTATCGCGTCGACAATAAATACCGCCGCAACTCCGCCGAGCGTGATCCCGAGCAGTACTCCAAACGCGCCGAGAGTGTATATTCCGTCGCCCAAAAAGTTGAGCAGCGTTATCAGTAAGGTCGCCGTAACGACCACAAATAAATAAAACATTGTAATCCCCAATATAATAATATCGTAATTTCAGTATATCATAAAAAATGCCGAATGTCAATTGGTAGATTTTCAGTGATGTGCCCCGATATGTTTCCTTGGTTGGTACGGGGCAAAGCCCTGCAGAAAGAAAATCTCAAAGCAAATCGGGAGAGCGTTGCTCTCCCGATGTTTTTTGTCATTTTATTCTTTATAAAGTATAGCTGCGTTTTTGCGGCATCTCTCAACGTACTCGTCCATATTGACGATAGTGCCGTGGAGTCTGGATTCCTCTGCCGCGAACGCGATGAGGTGATTCTCGCAGGAAACAGACACGTCGGAGAGGCAATTACCGTTGTAGGTTCCCAAAAGGAGCTCGGCAAACGTGCCCACGATGCCCTTGTCTCCGCCGCCGTGGCCGCCGACGATGGTTTCATCGCTGACTGCGTCCTTGACCGATATCTCGGTCGTTTCTTTGGTAAGGAAATTGTAATATTTGATCTTATCGTCGCTCATATATGCGGTCAGCTCACCCTTTGTTCCCATAATTCTGATGAATCTTCCGCCCTTGTTGAATGCGCTCATCGTGAAGCTTACGAGCGAATGATCCTCAAATTCGAGGTTTACGGTCTGGTGGTCGACTACGTCGTTATCGCTCTGGTATACGCATCTGCCGTAATCCGATGTCCTCAGCATATGGTCGATATCCTCGTCGGTGGGCTTTACCTTTCCCGTAGCGGTGCCGATAAACCATCTGTCCTTCTGATAGAGACGTACCGCGTTGTAGGTGCATTCGTCAGCATAAGGACAGCCGTCGATGCAGCGCGCGGGCGCGCCCTCGGGACAATTTTCGTGTGTAAAGTGAGTGAGAGAGCCGAAGCTCTGTACCTTTGTGCAGCGCTTTCCGAGAAGCCACTGAAGAATGTCCATATCATGACAGCTCTTAGCGAGTATCATAGGCGAGCTCTTGGCAACGTTACACCAATTTCCTCTTGTGTAGCTATGGCTGTAATGTCTCTCGCCAACGCCCTCTACGTGAATTATATTGATCACTCTGCCGACCTTGTCCTCGTCGATAAGTCTTTTGAGAAGTCCAAAGAAGGGGGTGTAGCGGAGTACGTGGCATACCACAACGTTGACGCCCTTTTCGTTTGCTCGGTCAGCGATCTTGATGCATTCCTCGGGAGTAACCGCCATCGGCTTTTCGAGCAAGAGATCGTATCCAAGGTCGATCGCGCGGAGCGCGGGGATAAGGTGATCCTTGTCCTGAGTTGCGATAATAGCCGCATCAGCTATCTTGCCCTTTGCAAACAGCTCATCCCAATCGTGATAGCAAGCGCTGTCATCAAGCTCGTATTTTTCCTTGCAAAAGCTGCGAATGCTCTCGTCAGGCTCAGCTACCGCAACTATCTCAATTTTGTCGCCGTAGTAATCGTGAGCAAAATTAGCGTATGTTCTGCCGCGGTTTCCCGCACCAATAAGTACTGCAGTGATCTTTTTCATTATCAATACTCCTTCGTATTTTTTTGTTTTTACGATACAAGTATAACATTTTTTTATTTGGCTGAATAGTGAAAAAAGTCGCTATTTTTAAAAAAATATTATCACGGCTCTTGAATAATACAAGAATTTGTGGTAAAATTACTATAAATTATACTTGTATTTTTGTAACCAAGAGGGCTATATGATAATAAATTATTACCGACAGATCTTTCCAAAGGGAAATATGGTTGCCGTGAGCTCTGCGGATGCTTTTCGCGAGCCGTCGGGGCAGTATTACGGCGATATGCTGATATTGCGCCCAAAAAGCGACGAGGAAAGGCGGCTTTTCCTGTTTTCGATAGGACACGAGTATTGCCACCCCGAAAAATATTTCAAGCAGCGCCGAATGAAGAACAGATTTATGGTCCATTTTATCGTAAAGGGCAGCTGCTATTACAACAAGCAAAGACTGACGGCGGGCGACGCGTTCCTGCTCTGGCCTAATAAGCCGCACGATCTCATATGCGTTAACGACGATCCGATGGAGATGTATTGGGTGGATCTTACGGGAACTCAGCTCGAGGAATATATCTCACAGATAGGATTTTCGTTGGATAGACCGACCTTCAAATATCATTTTGAGGACGAGCTGAGAGAAATATTCAGCCGTGCGCTGTACCAAGCTAATCCAAAGGCAGACGTCGCGGAATATTACGCGGGAATACTTAAGGAATTTATGTCGCTTTGTAAGTTTGAGTTTCGCGCCGAGCGAAAAAAGTCGGATTCGGCAAAGAAAATTCTGACCGAGCAGATAAAGCAGGAAATGTTCGGTGCGCAATATCTGGCATCCGTAGAGCAGATAGCCGAGCGGATGGGATACTCGCGCAAGCATATTTCCAAGATATTTACCGAGCAGACGGGCGAGACTCCGACGGCGTACCGAAGCCGAAAGCGTATCGAGCTTGCCAAAAGCATGCTGCAGTACGAGCAATATTCGGTAAGCACGATAGCCGAGCAGCTCGGATATTACGACGAATCGGCATTTTCACGCGCATTCAAGGCGGCGACGGGACTATCTCCGAGAGCTTTCAGAACGAGTTCGGTCGAGATTAGTGATCACGTGGCTAAAGAAGAATAACTTTCGACAAAAATATGTTGAAAAGTATGAACCTTTGTGATATAATATTATGTGTTATCTGCCCGTGGCACAGCTGGATAGCGCGTCAGACTCCGACTCTGAAGGTCGAAGGTTCAAATCCTTTCGGGCAGGCCAAATAAAAGCAGAGGTGGCAAAGCCGCCTCTGCTTTTATTTTACTTTCTCGTTACGTTTGAAGCTTATCCAATTGCTTGCAATTGGAGGGATTGGCGTAGAACTTATTTTGGAAAACGGATCTCAAACGCGCCAATCAGGTTCGCAAATCCTTTCGGGCAGGCCAAAAAGAAAAGTCGCGTAAGCGGCTTTTTCTTTTTGTACTTTTCACTTTTCTCTTTTCACTCTTCACTTTTCTCTAAACCTCTTTCGCGACTTTTCCAGAGAAGAGATAAGAGATATGAGTCTTGGTCCCAAGCTCCATAACAAATTGGTGGGGCAGGGCAAAGACCGGCTAAAGCAATAACGACAAACAAAGAGCGATGCTGAAGGTCTGAAAATTTAGCGGTAAAATTGAATAGCCTTTCCCAGTGGGGGAAGGGGGACCGTGTTAGCGGTGGATGAGGTGTTTGAAACAAACGAAACAGACTCCTCATCCGTCAGCCTTCGTCTGCCACCTTCTCCCACAGGAGAAGGCTTTTTTGATATGCTGAAAGCAAAGAAAAGCCCCGCGAGGCGGGGCGATAATGGATTTCTTGTGCTTTTTGAAGTTGATGGATAATCACCAAATGCTCTTTCCATCGCCGAGTAATATATTTCGAATATTGTCATTTATTTCAGACTCGCCAAGTCCCATTTGAATCAGCGGCTGAATAACTTCGCGACTTTCTCTTGTATGCGGAAGTTCAGACGCAAGTGCATTTGCCTTTTCTACTTTCCCGCACTTCAAATATAAAAAACAAAGCGTAGCACGCATTGTTGCTTTTTGCTTTTCGTTAATAGACATAGGCAAACCGCGTTCCATTAACTCGATTGCTTCTTCTGATTTATTCTGTAAAGCTAACACTCCTGCAAGGCCCAAAATCATTCCGGGCTTGTTGGGATATATCAGCAATGCGTCTCTATATACCTTTTCTGCTGAAATGTAATCACCGTTACGCTGAAACTCGGATGCTTTTTTGTGAATGTTATAGCGTGTTTCTTGTGCTCGTATCGTATCCATACCTATGAGCAGATCGATGCTTGTTTCAAATATGTTTGCCAAGGCGGGTAAAAAAGTTATATCTGGATAACATTCACCGCGTTCCCATTTAGAAATGCTTTGAGGGGTTAGCCCCAAATATTCTGCAACATCCTCTTGTGTAAGATTTTTCATAATGCGATATTTCTTTAGATTTTCTGACAAATAAAACATCTTTTCTCCTTTACACATTTTTACTTTGCTTCGAAGCACTACTATTATACCATAGGAGCAATTATGTTTCAATGACGTATTAGTTGTTATTGATTCAACTCTGGGGCAAGCATAGCGTGTGGCAATCCACGCACGATCGGGCAAAAGCCCGAACCCACTATCCGCAGAGGGAAACGGTGTAGCAAAGGCTCCCTTGTGCAAAGGGAGCTGTCAGCAAAGCTGACTGAGGGATTGTAGCGTCGCAAGCGACGCCAACGAACTCGTAGAGTTCGTTCGTTTGTAGCCGTACAAAAAGATTGGGTCAATCCCTCCGTCTTGCTTCGCAAGCCACCTCCCTTTACACAAGGGAGGCTTTGGCAAGTTCCCACCGATAGAAAACACCACCAAAGAAAAATCCTTGGTGGTGTTCGTGTTTTCTCCGCTAAAGATGCATAGCAGACGCATCGCTCTTGTTTTTATTTTCTTATCCGCGGGTCCGAAATCTGTTTTTACAGCGCGGACAAACCACGAAATGCTTACCCTTTGATCTTGGAAGTCGGAGCACGGCTCCGCATTTTTTGCACTTACGGTAAACGTGAGTTTTTCTGTCCTTGAACTTATTTTTGCGAAGCTTAAAGAAATTACAGAATTTTTCGTTCTCTTTACGGCGCTTGGCTACGTTTCTCGAGAACATTCTGAAGAATACAAAGAATATCAGCGTCATCGACGCGATAAGATAGCAAACGGTAAATATCGCATTCTCCCAGAAAAATCCTACCACCGTATATATGAGCACGAGCGCAAAATAGGTCCAGGCGAGAACCGTACCGAGCTTATCGGTGCCGTATCTTCCGTACATAAAGCGGTAAAGCTTATTCTTGAACTTACCCATAAAAGATCCTTTCAAATTTTAACTTTTTAACCGCTTATTCGGTTCTGAGCGCTTCCACGGGGTCTTTCTTTGCCGCGATCCTTGCGGGAACAAGTCCTGCGATTACCGTAAGGAACATGCTTATCAGCACGAGCACGATAGCCGCTACAGCAGGCAGAGACGCCTTAACGGCTACGCCCGAAAGCGCAAATATGATCGCGTTGATCGGTATAGTAAGCAGCAGAGTAACAAGAATTCCGATAAATCCTGCGCAGAATCCGATAATGATCGTCTCGGCGTTGAATACTCTCGAAACATCCTTCTTCGACGCGCCGATAGAACGCAGGATTCCGATCTCCTTGGTTCGCTCGAGCACCGAGATATAGGTGATGATGCCTATCATTATAGAGGAAACCACAAGAGAGATAGAGACGAACGCGATAAGCACGTAGGAAATTACGTCAATGATTATCGATACCGAGGACATCATTACGCCGACAAGGTCGGTGTATTGGATCTTCTGTATCTCGTTTTCTCTGGTGTCGTTATAGTTCTTGATAAAGTCCTCGATGACGTCCTTGGACGCGAAATCCTTCGCGTAGAAGTTTATCGATGCGGGAGCTGCCTCCTCGGCATCGCCGAGAAGCTTTAAGGTGCTCTCATAGGTCGCATCGGTCTGGGGAGCGACGTTGTAGAGCGCTTCCTCGATCATCTTGAAATCCTCGTCCTCTGCCTTCATCGTGGAGAGCAGCGTGAGGAATATCTCCTCGGTAACCGTCATCTGCTTGAAGCTTTCGGTCATCTGAGTGTAGATCGCGTTCATCGTGGTTTCGCCCGCAAGCTCAACAAGTCCGGGAACAGGCGGTATCGGCACTCCCATCATTTCGCGCGCCGGCATACCGACAAGCGAAAGCATTACGTGCTCGGTATCAAGCACGGGCAAAAGCCTGATAAAGTTGTTAGCGTCAACCTTAATACCGTTTGTCATAGCCGAAATAACGGTAAAGATATCTTCCGTTGCCTTGGGATTCTGAAGATTTGCGCTGCTAAGGATCGCCTCAAGCACGCCCGACTGCATATCCGAGGGCATCAGCATAAACATTCCGATAAAGCTTTCACTCGTTACGTTGATTCGGTCCGAGAATTCGGGGTTGGAAAGGATCTGCTGAGTCATAAACGCATAGAACTGCTCCATAGTAGCATCGTCTATCTTGTTTATGAGATCACCGATATTCTCGGGTGTATAGTGCGTTCTCTCGTATTTGAGTCCCGTAAGAACGTTGTAATCGGGAGTTTCCTTTTGCTGATTTATTACCTCGCTCTCGGCATTGAGTCGGAGTATCTTATCGGTAAGCTCCTTGGTATAGCCAACGCTTCCGCTGATCGAGGTCGCCGCAACGCCCTCTCTGGGACGAACGATACCCGAGATAACGAGCTCTGTGCCGTGCTCGGTTACAAACTTCTCCTGATCGAAGCCGATATCGTCGCGAAGGTCGTTCCAAACGTAATACTCGTCGTTGTCGCCATAGGTCTTATCTGTCTTTTCGTAGAAATCAGCGGTGTTGAGAAGGTGGAACTTCATACCGAGGAAATCGTCAAGATCGTAAGGCTCGATAGGCGTGGTATCATACTCGCCGTTGGTCATAAGAGCCGTCATTATCTCCTCAAGCTCGCTCTGATCGAGCACACCGAGCATATAAAGCGTCATCTTGCTGATCTGATTGTTTTTGCCGACTACAAGAACCACCTCGTTTTCGTTTTCGGGCCAATGGCTGTTCTCGCCGACAAGCTCGTACTGCTGATCGAGAAGCTCCTGATTATCTATCATCTCGGACATAACGCCGAATCCGCCCATATTCGCCGAATCCATAAGCTCGCTGATTCCCGAGAAGGAGCTGCCCATATTGTCGAATATCTGCGTGGGGTTGACCTGCGTCTTACCGTCCTCGGTGAATATCTGAAGATCGAAGTCGTAGGTGTACTGAATGTCGCTGATCGCGTCCTCGATATCGTCGTAATTTTCCTCAAGATATTTCTTGAAGGAAACGAGATCGTTATTGACCGTTGCCGACATAGCCGACATCATAGTGCCGAGCGAGTCGTCAACGTAGATCTTGTTAGGATCGTCATAGCCATCCTGCGCCTCGGATACGGCGGTCATCGCAGAGAACATCGCGGTATAATCCTGCGTGCTCTCGGTGATGGAAAGCGGATAGGTGGAAAGCGTGTCCTCCTGAACCTGATCGATATATCCCTGGATTCCGTTGGAAAGCGCGAGAATAAGCGCGATTCCGATGATACCGATGCTTCCCGCGAACGAGGTAAGCGCGGTACGTCCCTTTTTGGTCATAAGGTTGTTTACCGAAAGAGAAAGAGCGGTAAAGAAGGACATCGATTTTTTCTTTTTCTTTGCGTCCTTATTCTTTTTCTCCTTTTCGGGAGCCACGGTCTCCTCTTTTGCAGGCTCGACGTCTACTACACCGTCAAAGGGATCGCTGTCGCCGACTACCTGTCCGTCGCTGACCTTGATGATTCTCGTTGAGTATGCCTCGGCAAGCTCGGGGTTGTGCGTTACCATAATTACGAGCTTATCCTTTGCGATCTCCTTAAGAAGATCCATTATCTGCACGCTCGTATGCGTATCAAGCGCACCCGTGGGCTCGTCTGCAAGCAGTATATCGGGATCGTTTACCAGTGAGCGCGCGATCGCAACTCTCTGCATCTGTCCGCCCGAAAGCTGATTCGGTCTTTTCTTTATCTGATCGCCGAGTCCTACCTTTTTCAGTGCCTCGATAGCTCTTGCTTTTCTCTCGGCAGGCGATACGCCCGAAAGAGTGAGCGCGAGCTCAACGTTTGAGAGCACACTCTGATGAGGTATCAGGTTGTAGCTCTGGAAAACAAAGCCTATCGAGTGGTTACGGTAGGTATCCCAATCCGCATCCTTGAAAAGCTTGGTGGACTTTCCGTTGATTATAAGATCTCCGCTTGTGTAGCGGTCAAGTCCGCCGATAATATTGAGCATCGTGGTCTTTCCGCATCCCGATGCTCCGAGGATCGACACAAATTCGTTCTCTCGGAATTTGATACTGACACCGTTAAGTGCTTTTACGGCAAATTCGTCTTTTCCGTAAACCTTTACTATGTCTCTTAATTCAAGCATGTTTTTTCTCCTAAAAAATTTTTCACAGATATAATAATATCACCTTTTTTTTAACTAAAAATATAAATATATAAAATCTTTTGTGAAGATTTGTGAACGTTTGGTGTTTTTGGGGGCAAAACCTTGATTTTGCAGGCTTCGCTATTATTTTCGCAGGGCTTTGCTATTATTTTCGCAGGGCTTTGCTATTATTTTCGCAGGGCTTTGCCCCGCACCCCACCAAAGAAACTTTTTGAAAAAAGTTTCTCTGGACTCTTCAAAAACTTTAAAGATAACTAAAATAGCCTTCTCCTTTGGAGAAGGTGCCGAGCATTTGCGAGGCGGAAGAGGAGAAAATCAGTACAATATCGTTTTTTGCCCTACTCATCCGTCAACGACTTCGACAATGTCTCGTCGTTGCCACCTTCCCTCACAAGGGAAGGCTAAATTAGATTTGCACTCAATGCGGGAG
>JAFXHA010000022.1 GCA_017536635.1 Clostridia bacterium | reverse complement strand
GGCCAGATAAGACCGTCGAGCATGAACTCTTTGGCTTTAAATATAAGCTCATACACGGCAATCGTGTTTGCAAGGGAGGTGTCCTTGATAAGTGTGATGATCTCGTTGGACATAGGAGGAATAATGCGTTTAACAACTTGGAGCAGTATGACCTTGAAGAACACTTCGCTCTTGGTCATGCCAAGCACCTGTCCCGCCTCGTACTGGCCTTGTGAAATAGACTGTATACCGCCGCGAAAGATCTCCGAAAAATACGCCGCGTAATTAATGCCAAACGCCACAAGCGCTGCTATGAAACGGCTCGAAAACGTAGCGTCGAACCACGCCCAACCCGTGCTCATTGCGGGCCATTTGAACGCATCTATAAGAAGTCCCGGAAGATAGAATATTGCGAAGATCTGAAGCATCAGGGGCGTACCTCTGAGCACCCACACCAAAATTTTAGATAACATACGTAAAGGGGCAAACTTACTCATCGTGCAAAATGAGATCAGCAGCCCCAGCGGTAACGCTATCACAAGCGTGAGCACAAAGAGAAATACCGATGAAACAAATCCTTCCGCAAGTCTTGAACAAACCTCTAAGAATTGATCCATAATTTAAGATATTTTCCTTGTCAATTTTTAAATTTAAGTTTTAAGTTCGATTATTCGATTACTTGAATGCGGCATCGTTGAGAACGATAGCATCGTCATACTTAGCGGAAAGAGCCGCCATAGTGCCGTCCTCATACTTCTCTGCAAGGAACGCGTCAAGCTCAGCCTTAAGGTCACTGCCCTTTCTGAGACCGACTGCAAATACCTCGTCGCTATACTGAGCACCCTCGAGGAGCTCGAGCTCAGCAAACACGCCCTTACCAAGCTTGCTCTGTGCCATGGTGAGGTCGATAACAGCAGCATCGGACGTACCCGCAAGAACCTCGTTAAGAGCATCAAGCTGCTTCTGAACCTTGTTCAAGGACTTGGGCTTAATGGTCTCCTCTGCAACGATTGCACCTGCGGAACCGCTCTCTGCAGCAACGGAAGCATTTCCGAGATCATCCTTAGTAAGAGTAGAGCCCTTCTTTACTACTACTACCTGTGCGTTCTTCGCATAAGCGGTAGAGAAGTCGATCTTGGTACCGAGCTCGTCGGATGCGGTCATACCGTTCCAGATAAGGTCGATCTCCTTAGCGTTGATGTCAGCAACCTTGTTGTTCCAGTCAGCGATCTCAAAGAACACGCAATCTACACCGAGAGACTCTGCAAACTGCTCTGCAAGCTCAGCATCGAAGCCGATCCACTTGCCGTTAGCATCGGGATAGTCCATGGGCTCGTAATTTGTAATACCGACAATGATCTTACCTGCTGCCTTAACAGCCGCAAGGTCGCCTGAGGTTTCGCCGCCGCAGGATGCAAGTGCGAATACGCCTGTAAGCATCATCGCTGCAGCAAGAATGAGTGAAATAATCTTTTTCATTGTGTTTTCTCCTTATAATTTGTGTTTTTCACTTTAGTTTGGTGAAGTGATTGTTATTATACACTATTTCGCGGCATTTGTCAATAGCAAAAATGAAAAAAGGCAGAAAAAAAGGAAATTTTCCTAATTTTCAGCCTTTTCTTGTATTTTCGAGCGTTGGATAAAGGTTATAAACCTTTTTCCCTGCGGCTTCCGCCATCCTTATTGTCTGTCCTCCGCCGCTTCTGGTGCGTCCGACGTAGGCAATCATCATATCGCAGATGTCAACAAGCGCCTGATTTCGTTCTCTCATACAGCCTTCGGTATATTCTTCGGAAACGTAGCGCACCTCGTCGGCGGAAGAAAGCACGAACTCATATGCCGAAGTTGCGGAGTCGCTCCATTTTTCATTCTGATTGATGCAAGGAAGAATAAGGACCAGCGAAACGTCGGGGTGGGAAATACGAAAACGTATAACCTCTCTTGCGGCAAGGGTATCAAAGCCCATAGCTCCCCCGGTATAGAAGGTTCTGCATCCCTCCGAGTAGGCGTATTCCACCGCCCGAGAAAGAAGATCACCTATGGCCTCGGTGTGATTTCTGTCAATTATCCTGTGTCCCGTAAACGAGCAACCGAGCCCTTCCATAGCTTCTCCCCCTTTCTTTTTTCACCTATTTTACCACACGCGGAAGAAATTGTCAACCGCAAAGACGGGTAACGTTATCGCAAAAAGTTTGTTTTTTTGCTCACACGGTCTTGAAAGCGCGAAAAAAGTGTGTTATACTAATCGGTAACAACATACTTTAGGGAGTTTTCTTATGAGAACCGTAGTAAAAATCGGCACCTCGACTCTGACGTACGAGAACGGATGCGTGAACATCCGCAGGATCGAGGCGCTTTGCAAAATAATCAGCGACCTTATGAATGCGGGACACGAGATGATACTCGTCTCCTCGGGAGCTATCGGTATGGGTGTGGGTAAATTGCGTCTCGGCAAGCGCCCAAAGGACATTGCGGGCAAGCAGGCGTGCGCCGCAGTAGGTCAGTGCGAGCTGATGTCTACATACGACAAGCTCT
>JAFXHA010000021.1 GCA_017536635.1 Clostridia bacterium | reverse complement strand
ATGTGCAGAAAATGTATGCGAAATTAAAAAAAGAAGGCAGAATTAAGAACCATCCCGTACATGGACACAAGCTTGCAGATAATATGATAATAAAGATACATAGCACTCTGCACCTGGCAATGGAAACGGCAATCGCAAAGAATCTCATAGCCAAAAATCCAACAGAAGGTACAACGGTGCCAAAGAAAAAGAAAAAAGACCTTAAGGTGCTAAATGACAGTGAGCTTGACAAGCTGATGCAAGCCTTAAATGACGACAAAGAATGGGGTGACTTCTTCTATCTCGAACTGACTACCGGTCTCAGACTCGGAGAAATCTGCGGTCTGCGTTGGGAGGACTTCGATGAAAAGAAAGGAACACTAAAGATTCAACGTTCCTTGGGAAGAGTGGTCAAAGGAAAAGCACACCTCGGGGATCCTAAGACTGAAAAAGGTAAAAGAACGATACATCTGCCCGAGAGTACATACCAAGTGCTTTTGGAACGCAAAGGAAAGGTCAATAGCGACTGGGTATTTCCGAGTATTAAATACAACGGACAACCGACCGCACCGAGTGCAGCGTATCATCGGCACAAACAGATATTAAAGGATCTTGATTTGCCGTCGATACGCTTCCACGACCTGCGTCACACCTTCGCAACACACGCAATTAAAAGCGGTGTCGATGCAAAAACGCTGTCGGGTATTCTCGGTCACACGAACGCATCGTTCACACTCGACACCTACACGCACGTCACAAACGATATGCAATTCCGAGCTTCGGAAATTGTGGGTGACTTTATGGAAGAAATACTCGGAAAGGATTTAATGCCGTGGCTGGAAGAAGAAAAAACGGAACCGGTACTATAAGAGAAAGAAAAGACGGTCGATGGGAAGGCCGAATCATTATCGGCTATGACGATAACGGAAAAGCAAAAACCAAGAGCGTCTTTGGAGCCACCAAAACAGAATGCGCAAAAAAGCTCAAGGAGCTTCAGGGAGATACCTATCACATCACAGGTAGGCTTCCTACTCAGGCAAAATCAAGCATGAGCTTCGGCGAATGGATGGATCTTTGGTACCGACATTATTGCAAGCAAACGATACGAGAAACTACCCGTACAAGCTATGAAAACAGAATCTATCAGCATATCATTCCCGAAATCGGAAGCATCGCGTTAGACAAGCTGACTCAGAATGACCTGCAAGACTTCTACACACGTCTGAAGGTCACCGGTAGGCTCCAGTACGAGGATCAGCAAGGCAAAGGACTCTCCGACCGTATGGTGAGAGGATGCCATGCAAGCTGCCGTATGGCTCTTGAAAAGGCCGTCAAGGAAGGGCTCATTACAATGAACCCCGCAATCGGCTGTAAGCTCCCGCCCAAGAAGGCAAGAGAGATGCAAGTGCTCACGCACGACGAAATGCAAAGATTTCTTATTCAGGCAAAGCACGACGGATATTATGAAATCTTTCTGCTCGATCTATCGACAGGACTGCGCCGTGGAGAACTGATGGGGTTGCAATGGAAGGATCTGAACTTCTCCACCGGAGAGCTTCGTGTCGAAAGACAAGTGAGCCGAGTCAAAGGTGAACTGAAAACCTTTCCTCCGAAGACCAAGTCCTCAATCAGAACCGTTGTGCTGCCTCCTTCGGTGCTGAAAATGCTGAAGGCATATCAGCCGAGCACCAACGGATCAAAGTGGATTTTTCCGTCACCT
This sequence comes from Clostridia bacterium, assembly GCA_017536635.1. GTDB lineage: Bacteria > Bacillota > Clostridia > Oscillospirales > CAG-272 > HGM12713. Next base: position 1,215 of record JAFXHA010000021.1, on the reverse strand, counting down.
GTAAAAACAGATGACTCACCAAGGGATCCCCACACTGTGTACAGCAAGATGCAACTTGTGTTGGAACGTGCGGAATGTAAACGTATTCGCTTTCACGACTTACGCCATACCTTCGCAACGATGGCTCTCGAGCACGGCATGGACGTAAAAACGCTATCCACTATGATCGGTCACGTTTCATCCGCAACCACACTTGATATCTACAGCCATATCACGACTGAGATGCAGATAAGTGCCGCGCAGAAGATCGATAAAGGCATCGGCAAGGTTGACACAACGATAAGAGAAGATGCCGTCCCAACGCCCAAAAAACGCGAACGCACGATGACTGACTTCAAGCCCAAACAAGGCAAGATTAGAAAAAGCGGCACCGGAGGGATCTATCAGATCAGCGAAAATCTGTGGGAAGGAAGGTTCACTCCGACCAATGCCCAGGGCAAGCGCGAAGCTCATAACGTGTACGCCAAAACAAGAGAAGAATGCGAACGGCTCCTCGATGAGATGATCGTGGAGGTTCGTCAGCAAATACAAGCAGAGAAAGAACAGATGAAAGGCATGAGCCTGTAACAAAACTACAGCGCCGAGACATTTGCTCTCGGCGCTGTTTTCACTTGGAGGAAAAATGAAATACGATACAACAGGAATGGACGTGGCATACGTTCAAAGCTTATACCCAAACGAAAGCCCCGAAGTAATAATCAAAGCAATGCTCTTTGTAAGAGAGAATGGATATCCCAAAAAGATTGGAATCATTGCATGGTTTGATTTTATCCTACATATCATGAGAGATATTGTACGTCTGCATGCAACAAAGTAAGAGAACGCCGAAAGTGATGAAAAACACTTTCGGCGTTTGTTTTTCTTCGATTACAAAGACAATTGCTGGTTTTTACTTGAACCTGCAAAAAAATCACGCTAAAATTGCTTGCATTGATTGCTCCAAGGTAAGAGACGCAAATACATATCGAGGTTCGTCAAATTTGACCAGTTCTGTACTGGTCAAATTGTGGTCAAAATTTTCTGCAAAATAAAAAATTGTGCAGAATGATGAAAAAACGACCGTTTTCAAGGGTTTTAAGCCTCAAAAACGGTCTTTTTTTAGTCGAAGTGCGGAGACTCGAACTCCGTGCCTCCTGGTCCCAAATCGATTCGGGGGCTTGGTTTTTGTTGATTTCTAACAGTTTTCAGCCGTTTTTATTCCGGGAAAAAGCCGAT
>JAFXHA010000020.1 GCA_017536635.1 Clostridia bacterium | reverse complement strand
TTGCAAGTATTTGAAATGGTGCTCTCATAACAATATCCTTTCTCACAAGCTACAAATGAACATAAAACAATTTCTATATCCTATTATATCACAAAAACCGCAGAAAATCAATCTGCGGTTTCTGTTTTTTAGGCGGTAGGTAAAAACTGTCCTTATGAGTACCGCTCTATATTCCGCGGAATTTTTTATTGTTTATAAGTTCATTCCGAAAAGAAATCAAGCTGCTTTGCACCGCTGTCCTTCTTTTCGGCTTTTTCGGTTTTGTCAATATAGGGAATACCGAGATGCTCATATGCAAGTCGGGTAACGCATCTGCCTCGCGGTGTACGGCTCAAAAATCCGATTTGAAGCAGGTAAGGCTCATAAACGTCCTCGAGTGTGATAGATTCCTCTCCTACCGTTGCGGCAAGCGTATCAAGGCCTACGGGGCCGCCGTCATAGAACTTGATAATAGTCTCAAGCATCTTTCTGTCGGTGTTGTCAAGCCCAAGCTCGTCAATTTCAAGACGGGAGAGAGCATAGTCGGCTATTTTATCGTCTATCTGCTCATTACCGCCAACCTGTGCGAAGTCTCTGATCCTCTTAAGCAATCTGTTAGCGATTCGGGGTGTGCCTCTGGAACGCGATGCAATCTCGTATGCACCGGGATCGGTGATGTCAAGCCCGAGAATATTCGCACTTCGTTTGACTATAGTAGCAAGCTCGGCGGGGGTGTAGAGCTCAAGCTTCAGAAGTACGCCAAAGCGGTCGCGAAGCGGTGTTGTGAGCTGACCTGCACGAGTTGTCGCGCCGATAAGTGTAAAGCGGGGAAGATCTATTCTGATACTGTGCGCCGCAGGACCCTTGCCAATGATTATATCTATCGCATTGTCTTCCATTGCGGGATAAAGTATTTCCTCGATCGAGCGAGAGAGACGGTGTATCTCGTCGATAAAGAGCACGTCGCCTTCTGAAAGGTTAGTAAGAAGTGCCGCGAGGTCCCCCAGCTTTTCAATGGCAGGTCCCGAGGTTACTCGGATATTGACTCCCATTTCGTTTGCGATAATATTAGATAGCGTGGTCTTTCCAAGGCCGGGAGGGCCGTAGAGCAGGACGTGGTCAAGGCTTTCTCCGCGCATTTTTGCGGCTTCCATATATATCTTGAGGTTTTCCTTTGCTTTTTCCTGACCGATATAGTCGTTTAGCGTTTTAGGCCTTAAGGAAGTATCGGAATCGCTGTCGTCGCCGCCGATATAGCTTGTGGTCATTATTCGGTTTTCAAAGTCGAATTCGTCGTTTGCGTAATCCATAATATCTCCTTTCGTCAATTATCGCATAAGCTTTTTAAGCGCGAGCTTGATTATCTCGTCAAGCTCAAGATTTGCCGTGTCAATAGATTTCAGTGCCGAAATTGCTTCGGAGCGGGAATAACCCAATACTGCCAAGGCATCCTGCGCATCTGAGAGCTTGCTGCTCGGGGAATCGGGAAGCACAATAGGTGAAGAATCATTTTCGATATCGCTGGGAAGCGAATGGTTTTTCATTTTATCCTTGAGCTCAAGGATTATTCGCGCTGCGGTTTTAGGACCGATGCCGTTTGCGGCAGATATCGCCTTCTTATCCTCAGTACATATTGCAAGAGCAAGCTTTGCGGGGGTGAGCAGGGAAAGAATTGATACGGCAGCCTTGGGGCCAACACCCGATACTGTTATCAAGGATTTAAACGCGGACAACTCGTCCTCGCTGATAAATCCGTATAGCTCAACTGCATCCTCTCTTACCGACATATAGCTGAAAAGCTTTACGGTCGGTGCTTCGGCAACGCTGAGATGCGGCGGCATGGCTTGGTGTGTGTGTTGAGTTATTATAAATTTATATCCTACTCCACCGGCATCTATAACCGCGATTGAGGGATCAAGATAGGCAAGCTTGCCACTTACATAGTAAAACATCAGTTTTCTCCTTGGTCGTTTGTCTCTTCAGATATTTCCGTAACGTTTTTAGAGTTATCAGGAATCGATTCCGATTCTGCATTTTCTTCGATTATTTCTTCTGCTTTTTCAGCTTCATCTTCTTGGGACTCGTCGAAATCCTCAAGCGTCCACTTTATTTCTTCTGCGTCTGACGAAAGTATACCTTCAGCCTTTTGTTTTTTCTTTACGATATAGTCGGCACAGCAAAGAGCAATAAATACCGCAATTCCTATCACGGAGACAACAAGACTCCATTTATAAATGGACGGCATATACTTGATCTGTACGCTATGCTCACCTACTTCGTCAATATCAAAAGCGACAAGTGCGTTCAAGGCTTCGTAGGTATCGATTTTTTCTCCGTCAATATAAACCTGCCAGCCCTTATCATAGGGAATGGTGGTAAGGATAGTTTGATCTGCTTCGGTAGTGGTTATTGAACCCGTAAGATTATCTTCCTTGTAATTCTCGTCAATGGTGAGCTGGGGGCCCTCAGCGAGCTTTTCAAACTCCGATTTGAAGGCTTCTTCATCTATATACCATACGTAGTTGAGATCGTTGAGTATCGAGACGTATTCGGCAGCGAGCTTGAGTTCGACCTTTACGGAGGTGGATTTCTCAAAGTGTCCGAGAGGATACATATGTCTTGTGTTCGAGCCAAGCCAATCATCGCTCGCCTCTGCGCCGTTGACCGATATTTCAACCTCTTTATAGTTGTTGCTGGGAACGTGAATATAATAATCACCCGAGTAAGAGGCTATGAATCTGAAGGTTATTATTCCCGTAGAATCTTCTTTGACAAAATACGTCGTCTTTTCAGAGGTCCTTTGAGATTCAACGCCGCTCATAGAGCGCGTTGCTTTTTCTTCGGGAACGAAGATCGGGACTATCTCGTCATTGCCGTTCATCGCCGATACGAGCGCGTTAAGGCCTTCAAAATAGGTGGGATACGCATCGAAATCAAAATTGAGCAGATCCTTGTCTACCTCATAAGCGACCGAGAGTGCATAAGGGTTGAGATATCCCTTGTAGGAGCCGTTTTCAAACTTTTCCTCATAAAACGTAGATGTTCTGTCGAGAGGCGTCTGCTTTGCCTTTTCCGTGTCTGTCTTTGCGGTCTTTTCGATGACGTATTTTACGCCGAGCAATGAGTCGTTGACAGGATTTCCACCAAGGTATTTCGAGAGGTGAGATCTGGAAACGTAACCCATCTTTCCAAGGAAGGCAATAGTGTCGGAATTAAGCGTGGAGGTAGAGTTGGTAAGACCTCGCATAGCAAGCGCCATATTGTCATTATATTTTCTGTGATCGAGCGTTTCCATTCGATAGAAAGAATCGTCCTCTTCCTTGATCTCTTCAACGATCGGGCGGATTCCTTTGAGATAGTTGTTATATCCGCTGTACGAGGAGTAGACAACGTCTCCGTCAAACATAAACATACAGATAAGCGAGCTAGCAAATATTTCGAGGCAGATAACACCTAGCAATACGCTTGAAACACCGATCTTCGCGGCTTTCTTGTGAGCTCGCATAAACGCGAATAGAGCGCCGAGTAAAACTATTGTAACGATCACCGAAAGCCATACGACTGCAAAGGTGTCAAGCTTTTTCTCGGTCTCAACATAGGTCTCGAATTCCATTTTTTCGGCGATAGATACGAACAGAATTATGCACATTGCAATTCCGAATAAGAACTTTTCGCCCACTTTTTTCAGGTTTCCAAGACCCTTATAGGATATTACCAGCATAAAGAAGCAGAGCATAAAGCTATATCTGTAATTGAGCCAGTTCGGTGCGGAAAATCCGTGCCAGATAAGATCGAGAGGCTTTAATATAAATGAAAATACAAAGAAACCGATAAGCCCAAAAGATGCAAGCTTTTCGCGCGAGCTGATAGACTTTGATACGAAGTAAACGGGGATCATAAAGAGTGCGAGAACTCCGCAGTATACAAAGGGAAGTCCCTCGGGACGCACGGTGTCGTAGGATCCCGGCAAAAGCTTTGTGAAAAAGTCAAGGATATCAAACTTTGCGGTTATTGCCCAGCTGGGATTGGAAAAATCGGTCTTTCCGAACGTAAGCGAATAATAAGCCGCCATAATGATAAACGCAGATATGGCTGCGGCAAGCACGGAGAAGAATCCAAGCTTAAAGCAAGACTTTAAGGTGTGATGCTTTTCTCCCAGCGGATTTTTTACAGCGGGATCATTGGCAAGTAGATAGTAGAAGAAATAAGCCACGGTGTAAATACATACCATATAGCCTATATAGTAGTTGCTCATAATGGTCAGGGCGAGCGAGATAACAAACAGCTTGAATTTACTGAATTTTATCAGCTGCTCTATGCCCAAAGTGAGAAGCGGCAACCAGATAAGTGCGTCTATCCACATGATATTGTTCTGATGTACTACCGCATATGCGCAAAGAGAGTACATTACAGAGAACGCGATAACCATAAATTTGTTGGGTGCCTTGGAGCTTCTGTGCAGATAATATCCGAACGTAGTGCCGCAAAGTCCAACCTTGAGCAATATTATCGTAAGGAGCGCCTCAAGTATTCTGTCTTGAGGGAACAGACAAATTATATAAGAAAGCGGGCTTGCAAGATAATATGCGTACATACCCATATACTCGCCGCCAAGCGCTCTGAAAAAGGTATACAGGAAGCTTCCTTCGCCGTATACGGTGTTCCTGAGAGATTCAAAGAAATATACGTATTGACCGTTTAGATCAAGAACAAGCACAGAGCCGTTGCCGAATGGATGTATCTCCATAGCGAGATACAAAATATACATAATGGCAACGGGGACTAAAAAGCAAAAAATAAGATACTTGTTTTTTAAAGAAAATATTTTATCCTGAGCAGATTCCAGAAAATTTACTATCTTATTATCGTTGAGTTTGCTTTGACTCTCAATTACAGCTTCGTTTGCTGCAGATCTTGTTTTGAATTTACAGAATTTCATTTGATTCTCCATTAACGATTTTTTTTGTTGATTTTTCAAGCTTTATGCGATCTACGGTCATATCTCGTGAGCAGCCGAGACAAATAATTCTTATGTCCGAGCCGACGCGGAGAACCTTAAACTGCTTTGAACCGCATGGATGCGGTTTTTTTAATTCGATTATATCGTTTACTCTGTACTTGATAATTTCCATAATTTCACCGTAAAAATATAATATTATTTATATTTTATCATATTATCAACAATTTGTAAATAAGTAAGTAAAATTTTACAAAATAAATAAATTATATTTGACTTGTCAGGTTTTGTGTGATATAATAGTAAGGTAAATTCGAAAGGTGTTTCTATTTTTAGAATTTTTAGTTGTCAGGCGGAGGATCAGATGATAATTTTGGGTATAGACCCCGGATATGCTATCGTCGGTTGGGGTGTAATTGAATACAATCGCTCACACTTCACGGTGCTTGGCTACGGAGCAATTGAAACTCCCGCAGGACTCAAGACCGAGCAAAGACTTTCAATGATATTTGACGGCGTCAATGAGCTTATCAAGACCTATAAGCCGGATCAGATGGCAATTGAGGAGCTTTTCTTTAATACCAACATCACAACCGGTATTAAGGTTGCCGAGGCTCGCGGAGTTATTATTATGGCGGCAAACAAGCTTGGCGTTGAGGTCTATGAATATACACCGCTTCAAGTAAAACAGTCGGTCGTAGGATACGGTAGGGCGGATAAAAAGCAGGTCATCACTATGGTAACGATGCTGCTGAATCTTCCAAAGCCCCCAAAGCCCGACGACACTGCAGATGCTCTGGCAATAGCGGTATGCCACGCGCACACGGGAACATCGCGAATATCGCAGTATTACAATCAGAAATAGTTAAGGGATTTTTTATGTGGATAGCAGACAATTGGAAAGATTATGAATTGCTCGATGCTACTGACGGAGAACGTCTTGAGCGTTGGGGAGAATATATTTTAATACGTCCCGACCCCCAGATCATCTGGAAGGGCGTGGGTAATCATAAGCTTTGGAAAAGAGCTGATGCAAGCTATAAGCGCTCGTCTAAGGGCGGTGGAGCTTGGTCGGAGAACAGACTGCCTGAGCAATGGACGATAAAATACGGCGATCTGTCGTTTTACCTCAAGCCTATGGGCTTTAAGCATACAGGACTTTTTCCGGAGCAGGCAGCAAATTGGGATTGGTTTTCGTCGCTTATCAAAGAGGTCGGTAGACCTATAAAGGTCCTTAATCTGTTTGCTTATACGGGGGGAGCTACTCTCGCGGCTGCTGCTGCAGGAGCTTCGGTCGTTCACGTTGACGCGTCGAAGGGAATGGTTGCGCAGGCAAAGGCGAACGCGGCACTGTCGGGACTTGGAGAAGCACCGATAAGATATATAGTCGATGACTGTAAAAAGTTTGTTGAAAGAGAAATACGTCGCAAAAACAGATACGATGCAGTGATCATGGATCCGCCTTCATACGGAAGAGGACCTTCGGGAGAGGTTTGGAAAATAGAGGATAGCGTTGGAGAGCTTGTTCATCTTGCGGCATCTCTGCTTTCGGACAAGCCGTTATTCTTTTTGATAAATTCCTACACCACGGGACTTTCTCCTATGGCAATGCAGTACATACTTGGACTTGAGGTGTGCAGCAAGTTTGGGGGAAGGCTTGAGGCGGGTGAGCTTGGACTACCCGCAACCGCAAGCGGTCTGCCTATTCCGTGCGGCGCAAGTGCGAGATGGCAAAGCGAGTGATCGCTATCTTTGAGAGGAACAAATGCAGAAAACTTTTATTAAAACAGAAAATCTTTCGTATAGATATGATGATGAATTGAATTCCTTTCCCGCGTTGAAAAACGTTTCGGTAGAGATATATGAGGGAGAATTCGTAGCAATTCTCGGGCATAACGGCTCGGGAAAATCAACGCTTGCGAAATTGCTCAATATGATACTTATACCGACCGATGGGAAAATATATATCGACGGTAAGGATATTACCGATGAGAATATGACCGATGCCGATCTGATGGATCTGAGAAAAAAGGTGGGAATGGTTTTCCAGAATCCCGACAACCAGCTCGTTGCAACGCGTGTTGAGGACGACGTTGCGTTCGGTCCCGAGAATCTTGGCATAAAGTCTGAGGACATTCGCGTTCGCGTTGACGAAGCGTTGAAATACGTTGGAATGTATGAATACGCAAAGCACGAGCCTCACAGACTCTCCGGCGGTCAGAAGCAGAGAGTTGCGATAGCGGGAATTATTGCGATGATGCCCAAGTGTATTATTTTTGATGAATCTACCGCAATGCTCGACCCCGTCGGTAGACGCGATGTTATGGACGCTATAATCAAGCTTAACCGCGAGAAAAACATTACGGTCGTTATGATAACGCATTATATGGAGGAGGCGGCGCTTGCCGACAGAATAGTCGTTCTCGACGATGGAAAAAAGCTGATGGAGGGAACGCCTGCTGAGGTGTTTGCTCGCGAAGCTGAGCTTGTTGAATGTGGACTGAGCGTTCCGCAGTGCACCGAGCTTGTGCATATGCTTGCCCGAGACGGCTATAAGCTTGACGGAGATTGCGTTACTTTGGATGAGTGCGCGGATCTTTTGGAGGAACTTTTAAGCAAAGGAAAAAAAGATGTCTGAAATTAGGTTGGAAAATTTAACTTATCTGCACGGCAAGGATACGCCGTATCAGATAACTGCGCTCGACGATATCAGCGTTACAATACCTCACGGTATGATAACGGGACTTATCGGTCATACGGGATCGGGTAAGACCACGCTCGTGCAAATGCTCAATGGGCTTTTGAAGCCCGATAGCGGCAGAGTGCTGATAGACGGAGAGGATATATGGGCAAAGCCCAAGGAAATAAAAAAGATAAGATTCCGTGTCGGACTTGTTATGCAGTATCCCGAATATCAGCTCTTTGAGGAAACTATATATAAGGATATCGCGTTCGGCCCGAAGAATATGGGACTTAGCGATGATGAAATAAACAAAAGAGTGCTTGAGGCGGCTGATTTTGCGGGACTCGACAGGGATCTGCTTGACAAATCTCCCTTTGATCTTTCGGGAGGACAAAAGAGAAGAGCCGCAATAGCCGGAATTATGGCTATGAAGCCCGAGATACTCGTGCTTGACGAGCCAGCGGCAGGTCTTGACCCTCGTGGCAGAGACTCGATCTTTAACAATATCGTCAAATATCAGAAAGAAAGCGGTACGACCGTTGTTATCGTAAGTCATAGTATGGAGGATATGGCACGTCTGTGCGATAATCTTATAGTTATGGCTGACGGAAAAATAATGACGTTCGGGGACAGATCAAGCGTATTTTCTCAGGCAGAAGCGCTTCGCGGCGTAGGACTTGACGTTCCGCAGATAACAAATCTTATGATAAAGCTGAAAGAACGCGGCTTTGACGTGGACAGCAGTGCTTACACGGTGTCGGACGCGTATGAAAATTTAAAAAAATTATTAAGGTAGTTAGAAAATAAAAAATGAAAAGTATTGCTCTGGGACAGTATTATCCCGCAAATTCTGTGATTCACAGACTTGATCCGAGAATAAAAATAATACTTGCCGTTCTTTATATAGTAGCTTCGTTTCTTTGCAAGAATATAATCAGCTTTGCGGCGCTTGCAATCTCGGCGATAGTCATCATATTACTTGGCAGAATACCTCTAAAAATTGTGCTTCGCGGATTGAGACCTATAATCATAATTCTTGTGTTTACCTCGTTCATCAATATTTTCTGGACGAAGGGTGAGATAGCTCTTGTGGAATGGAAATTTATAAATATATATCTTGAGGGAATATTCTCGGCAATATTTATAATAATCCGCATAACCGCGCTTATTATTGGAACGAGCATGTTTATGACCTATACGACAACTCCTATAGAGCTTACAGATGCACTTGAGGATCTGCTCTCGCCTCTTAAGGCTCTGCACGTGCCCGTACACGAATTCGCTATGATGATGACGATAGCGCTTCGCTTCATTCCTACTCTTGTGGAGGAAACCGATCGAATAATGACGGCGCAAAAGGCGCGCGGTGCTGATTTTTCGAGCGGCGGGCTCGTTCAGAGAGCCAAGGCACTTATACCGATCCTTATTCCTTTATTTGTATCGGCATTTAATCGCGCGGGCGACCTCGCTACTGCTATGGAGTGTAGATGCTACAGTGGCGGAAAGGGAAGAACGAGAATGACCGTAAGACATATTCGCTTTGTGGATTTCATTCCGTTGATCCTTTTGATCGCGTTTGGCGCAGGTCTTATAGTGCTTAATATTTTGTCTATTGGATTTACTATGTAACGTTTAGCGTAAGGAGGCTTTTGAATATGAAAAAAATATTGTTGAGGCTTTCTTACCTTGGAACGAATTATTGCGGATATCAGGTTCAGCCGAACGGAATATCGGTTCAGCAAAGGCTAAACGAGGCGACAAGGGCGCTTTTCGGCTTTGATTGCGATATAGTAGGATGCAGTCGTACCGATAGCGGTGTTCACGCAAAGGATTTTTGCGTTACCGTTTCTAAAAAGGGCTGCGACGGTATAGAGACCTCTGTGCCGATATCCAAAATCCCCGTGGCTATAAATAATCATCTGCCGCGTGATATATCCGTATATTCCGCCGAGGAGGTTGACGGAGATTTTCATCCTCGGTATGACGTTGTGTCAAAGGAATATCTGTACTGTATATGGAATTCGGAAATACGAAATCCTCTTGTTGACGCTACGTCCTGGCATTATCCCCGAAGGATAAATGACGACGCTCTTGCGCTTATGGACGAAGCGGCAAAGAAATTCTGCGGAACAAAGGATTTTTCTGCGTATATGGCGGCCGAATCAAGTGTCAAAAGTACAGTGAGAACGGTTTTTGATGCAAGAGTGTGGCGCGAAGGAGATATGATATTCTTTGCGGTTTCTGCCGACGGATTCCTTTACAATATGGTCAGAATATTTGTAGGTACGCTTATAGGCGTAGCTGAGGGGAAAATAATGCCGTCGGATATTGATAGCATAACAGCATCGAAGGACAGACGCGGCGCGGGAATAACCGCACCCGCACAGGGATTGTTTTTGAACAAGGTTATTTATTGAGATTAAAAATGAAATTATAAATACGGGGGATTCTGATGAAATTTCCGTTTGATAAATTCAAGAAAAATAAAAATAATATAAACGATACAAATGTATCTTCCGCTAATGAGAAAAACGAAGATGGTGCCGAGGAAAAGGACAAGTACGCTTTTATAAAAAAGGTCGGTCGATTCTTCAGCCCCGAGCCTCAACGTGAAAAGGTATTGCGCCACGAAGACTTTAACGCCGCAGGCGATTCATATTATGCTACGGTTGCGGTAGGATATAAAATAACGCAAAGATTTTTGGTGTTGTTTTTGGTAGTATTCCTTTTGTTTTCGTTCATTACCAATTATCGCGAGATCACGTTTGATAATTTCTTCTATTTGATGAAGGAATTTACAAGCGCGGCAGATACAGAAAACTCTAACTATGAGACGCTTTCATATGATTCGGATCCCAGACACGTGTTCGCTATTTATCGCGGCGGTGTTGCGATCGTGAATCCGTCGAGAACGTCGCTTTATACCGCAACGGGCAGAAAAGCGCTCGATTTGGTTTCGACATTTTCCGCGCCTTGTATCGAGGCATCGAACAAATACGTGCTGGTTTATGATACTGCGGGAGATACCTTTTCGGTATATAACTCGCTTTCGAGGATATTTACCAAAACCTTTGATTATCCGATAACCGATGCTCATATAGATGATGACGGCGGATTTGCAGTCGTTACAAGGGGTGAAGCAACCCAGAGCTCGCGTATATACGTTTACAATAAGAATTTCAAGGCGTACGCTATGATTCCAATGAATAAATATGCCTTTGACGTTAAAATAAGCAAGGCGCTTGATAGAATAGTAGGCGTTTATTACGGCAGCGGTAGCGGAGTAGGTCTTACAACACTTTCGGTACGAAAGTATAGCGATCCTACGGGAGAGCTGATAAATCTCAATATTTCAGGTGAATTTCCGTTAGCTTTCGGATTCCTTGAAAACGGAAAAAGCGCACTTGTTACCGATTCTTCTATAAGGATCTATGATTCATCGTTTGAAGAGATCAATACTTACGAGTATTCTAATGTGAGCGTTACCGGATTTTCTCTTGACAAAGAGGGTGGAGCTATCTCATACGTTGATGATTCAAAAAATATGGTAATAGCATTTGACAAGAACGGAAATTTGTTATATAATGATAATGTTTATCGAAACGTAACGGATATTGGCGTTTACGGAAGATATATATTCATACGAACCGAATCGGGAGTTATACGGCTTGATTCCAAGGCGACTACTGAGGAAGAGCTGCTTTCCGATCAAGGTAAGATGCTGGTGTATGATGAAAACACTGCACTTATCTGCGGCACTTCAAAAGCGGAATATCTTGTCTTTGAAGACAAAAATTAGTTTGTTATTTGGTAAAGAGAGGACATAAAATAAAATGAAGGCGAAAAACATACCCAACATACTTTCAGTAATAAGAATACTTCTTGTACCCGTATTTCTTCTTGTGTTGTTTGTCAAGAACGACGTTGCTCTGGCGGTGATCGTGTTCTTGCTTGCAGGAGCTACCGATATGGTTGACGGATACCTTGCAAGAAGAAATAATTGGATCACCAATCTCGGTAAGGTTTTGGATCCCATAGCCGATAAGCTTATGCAGTTTACCGTTCTTATAAGTTTTTGGATAAAGGCTATACTTCCGTGGTGGTTCGTTATATCATTCTTCTTAAAGGACGGTATTACGCTTATTATGAGTGCTATCGTTATAAAGCGAAGAAGTGTGGTGGTAGTAAGCAAGTGGTATGGCAAGCTTGCCGTATGTCTGTTCTATGCCGCAGTTGTAGCATCTGTGCTTTTCGAGGGATTCATAGACAGAAATCCTATATTTGAATACCTGATATTCCTTCCCGCAATTATTTGTGGTATTGCCGCGTTGCTTGGATATATCAAGCACTATTCTGTGCTCAAGCACGAGGAGATCAAAAAAGGTAAAATTTTAAGCATCCAAAAGGAAGATGAGTAATTAAGTTATGGTAATGTGTTCAAAATGCCACAAAAGAGTGGCAGTCGTTTTTGCAACTAAGCTTGAAAACGGAAATAAGGTTAGCGAGGGACTTTGCCTCAGATGCGCAAGAGAACTCGGAATACCTGTCGATAATATGTTCGGTAACGTAATGAATCAGCTGGGTATTACGCCCGAGCAGCTTGACAATATGGAAAACGATATGTCGGAATATCTTGAGGGAATGGATAATCTTCCCGTCGAAAATGAGGACGTTGAAGAGGGGGGCGCGCCTGCAATAGATATGCCCAAGCTCTTTAAGGAAGCCGGATTCCCGACCGAAGCTAACAATAATCCTTCCGCAAAAAAGAAGCCCGAAGACCGTGAAAAACCAAAAAAATATAAATATCTTGATACCTACTGCCGTAATCTTACCAAAAGAGCGGCTGACGGCAAGCTTGATAGAATAGTCGGCAGAGAAAAGGAGCTTGACAGAGTAATACAGATACTTTGCCGCAGGCAGAAAAATAATCCCTGCCTTATAGGCGAGCCGGGTGTAGGTAAGACGGCTATTGCCGAAGCATTGGCGCAAAAGATAGCAGACGGAAACGTTCCTTATAAATTAAAAGGTAAGCAGATATATCTTGTCGATCTTACTGCACTCGTCGCGGGAACTCAGTTCAGAGGTCAGTTTGAATCGAGAATCCTTGGACTTTTGAGTGAGGTCAAGGCAGCGGGAAACGTGATACTTGTTATCGACGAGGTCCACAATATCGTGGGTGCGGGAGACGCAGAAGGAAGCGTAAATGCCGCTAATATTCTTAAGCCCGCGCTTTCTCGCGGAGAAATCAGAATAATCGGTGCGACTACGCTCAACGAATACAGAAAATATATCGAAAAGGACTCGGCGCTTGAAAGAAGATTCCAGCCCGTTACCGTGGTTGAGCCGTCTATTGAGGAGACGATTGAGATGCTTGAGGGAATCAAGCATTACTACGAGGATTTCCATTCTATAAAGATCCCCGATGCCGTTTTGCGCCGTGCAGCTATCCTTTCGGAGCGTTATATTATGGACAGATATCTGCCCGATAAGGCAATAGATCTTATTGATGAGGCGGCGTCCAGACTTTCTCTTACAAGCTCCGAGCTCAATGAGGCTCAGCAGATAAGAGAGGATCTCCTGAATCTCCGTGAAAAGAGAGAAAGACTTGAGATAGAGGCACCGAGTGATGAGAAGAATGCCCAAAAGTGTTATGAGGAGATCGCAGAGATAAAGGCAAAGGAAATAGGTCTGTCCGAAAGGTTGCGTGAGATCGAGCCGTCCTGCGAAAATATTGTTCTTACTGATGCTGATATAGCTGACGTCATAGAGATTTGGACGGGAGTTCCCGCAACCGATATCACACAGAACGAGTTCGAGCAGATTGATAATCTTGAAGAACGCCTTAAGAAAAAGATAGTCGGGCAGGACGAGGCTGTCAAAGCAGTTTCAAGAGCAATAAAGAGAAACCGCGCGGGTATTTCTTATAAGAGGAAGCCGGTATCATTCATATTTGCAGGTCCTACGGGAGTTGGAAAGACCGAGCTTGTAAAGACGCTTGCAAATGACCTTTTCCATTCTCCCGAAACGCTTATCAGACTTGATATGTCCGAATTTATGGAAAAGCATTCGGTCTCCCGTATAATCGGAGCGCCTCCCGGATACGTCGGATATGACGAGGCAGGACAGCTTACCGAGAAGATACGCAGAAGACCTTATTCCGTAGTTCTTTTTGATGAGATAGAAAAGGCCCACCCCGACGTTCTCAATATCATGCTTCAGATACTTGACGACGGAAGGATCACCGACGCGAGAGGTAAAACCGTAAACTTTGAAAATACGGTTATAGTTATGACCACCAATGCGGGATCGGATCATTCTGCAGCTACGGTTGGATTTTTTGCCGATGATTCGGATAAGGCGGCGAGCAAGACGCTGAAAGCGCTCTCCTCGTTCCTGCGCCCCGAATTTATCAACAGAGTCGATGAGATAATTACCTTCAATTCCTTGACGGTAGAGAATTTCAAGGATATCGCAGGCATTATGCTTGACGAGCTCAAGTCTGTGCTTGCAGAAAAGGGAATTACCTTTGCATATACGCTTGACGCACTTGCTTTTATTGCCGAGAATTCCTTTTCTCAGAAGTATGGCGCAAGAAATATGAGAAGATTTATTTGTACTAACGTTGAGGATGTTTTGGCAGAAAAAATCATTTCTGATTATAACAAAACTATCTCGGGCGTGCTTCTTAAATATTCCGATAGCGAAAATAAACTTGTTATAGAGTGTATCTGACTATGAACGAAAAATGGTTTGCTTTAAGTGTTAAAGAAATAGAAGCAAAATTAAAGACCAATGCCGCCACGGGACTTTCCCGTAAGGCGGCTCGTTCTCGTAGTCTGGCAGATAACGGAAAGCTCTTTTATACGCGAACAAAAAAGCCGTATAAAATGCTTACCGATATTCTTTCTGATTTTGCACTTATAATTTTGCTTATTACCATTGTTGTTTCGGTCGTTTTTGATGAGGGGCAGTCTCCGATAGTGGTTTTGGTACTCGCACTTCTTAGCATTTTGATATCGTTTTTGTATTATTACCGTTCTCAAAGAACAATGGAGTCTATGAACACCATTTTTCGCCCGACTGCAAAGGTAATACGCAGCGGAAAGCTTTATCGCGTAGACCTTGACAGCGTAGTTGTCGGCGATGTGGTGTTGCTCAATCGCGGCGACGTGCTCGGCTGTGATGCGCGGATAGTAACCTCTGATTCATTAGAGGTGCTTATGCGTGTGGATAAGAGTAATTATGTGCCTCTGAGCAAGACTGCTGAATGTGTTGTTGCATCAAGTGAGAATGACCCTAAGAATATGAAGAACATTCTCCACGCAGGCTCGGTCATTGAATCGGGAAGTGCGAGAGCAATAGCCGTTGCTACGGGAAAGTATACCTATCTTGGTGCGCGCACGGGCGGCATTGCAGAGCCGTATAACGATAACATTCCCGCAGAGCTAAAAAAGCTCCGATCATATTGCTCGAAGATAAGTCTCTTTTCGATGATATGCGTACTGCCTTTTTGTGTAATAAGCTTGCTGTTTGGGCATCTCGTTGAGGGTGAGGTAACTCTGTCCTCGGCGTTCCTTACTGCACTTGCTATAACGGTGTCAACAATGTCGCAGCTTGTTTGCACTCATTTTAAGGTGTTCTTCGTTTCAAAAATAAAGAAGCTTGTAAACGAAAGCAGTCCCGTTGCTGTGAGAACCACAAGCGCCTTTGATAAGCTTGCGGAAATGAAATATCTGTTTATGCTTGACGGTTCTGCGCTTACCGACGGAGTGCTTCATTTCGACCGAGTGTATACTGCCGAGGGCGAGGTCAAGGGATACGACACTATAAGCTCCGCTACGAAGGAGCTCTTTGAGTATGCGACGATGTATAGGAACTCGGATGCTTCTATGATAACCGTCGGTACACGAGAACCGAATAAATTCACCAAAGGACTTGATGAATTTCTTAAACTCTACAAGTTCGATACCGAAGCACTGAAGATCCGACGCGCTATAAGGTCTTATACCGTAGGCAATTCTTATAACGAGGCAGACAAGGTGTTCTTCGTACAAGACGGAAAGGGAATGGTGCTTAGTGTTTCGCATACTCCGGATGTTATTTCCTGTTGCTCGTATGTGTACGTAGGCGGTCAAAAAAGACAGCTTAATGCCACGGGAATCGATAGGTTTAAGCATACGTGTAACAGGTATTATTCACAGGGAAAAAAGGTTCTTATCTTTACCGTTTCAACCGCTGATAGCGGGGATAGCTCTGCGGAGCGCTGCTTTATCGGAATGATAGTTTTGCGCGAGGGTGTTGATAAAGAAGCGATAAAGGGAATAGGCGCGCTTGAAAAGAGGGGCGTCAGGGTAATTTCCTTTGTGTCGAACAACCCGGAGGCTCCCGCGGTTCCTGTGGAAGCTCAGATCGGAAATATCGCGTACAAGGACGATTTTGAAAAGGAAAAGCTTGAACTTACATATATGTTCGGAGAGATATCTACTTATTACGGGCTTAATGAAGCCGACGTAGAACTATTGCTCGATCATGCACATTCCAAGGGAGAAGGCGTGGGCGTTATAGGCTTTTCCGATTATGCTCCGCGTGTGATTGAAAAATCAGACGTATTTATTTCCTGCTCGGATATTAAAATAAATAAGAATAAAAAATTTTACGAGGAGCTCAAGACGCTTGAGCTTGAAGGCTCTAACGCAAGCTCTTCATGTGTGCAAACGGTGAGAGCAGAGGCTGATATACTTATTGAACGACCGTCGAAAAACGGCGGCGGACTTATATCACTTTCCGGTGCTGTCTCTCAGATAGGCGTAGCGTGCAGGAACCTGTCGGTATTCTTTAAATATCTGCTTGGATCCTGGATCGCAAGAATATGTATTGCTGCGATACCGATGATGATAGGATATCAGACGCTCGATGCAAGACATCTTTTATTCTTCGGATTTGTGCTTGATATGTTTGCGCTTCATATGTTTGCTACCGATACTTCTAATATTCCCGATAGATTTAAGGTTGACGATTTTCGATTCCACGGAATGAAAGATATTATCAGAAATAATTACGGATTTCTTATATCAGTGCTTATTTCTGCGCTCTCTGTCGTAGTAATTCCAAGGCTTGTCGGGCTTATTGATGCTTTCGGGGATTTCAATTTCGCGGTCGAATATTCATTCGTGTCTGCGATGTGGATACAGATAGGCATACTGTATTACGTCAGATACGGTTCGGTAAGCAAGCTTACTAAAATATTCAATAATAAATACTTTATAGGCATTCTCATAGGTGCGCTGATTTTCGTGGCGATTACCTTATGGAATAATCCGATAGGCGCACTGTTTGGATTTAAAAAGAATCCTGTTTTGTATTTTGCAATGTCATTTATACATCCGCTGCTCTTTGCGCTTGGCGTTGCTATATTCAAAACGCGGGTAAAGAAGCGCTGAACAAAAAACAGAATATACATAGTCTCCTTTGCATAGAATAGCAATGAATGCTTATGCAAAGGAGATTTTTATGGAACGGTTTAATACGTGCGAGCTCCGCGAAAAAGAAGTTGTAAACCTTTGCGATGGAACAAGACTCGGATGTCCGTCCGAGTTCGAGTTTTGTGCTTCGGACGGTAAAATAGCTTCTATGATAGTTCCGAGACCGAGCGGATTCTTGGGGCTGAGCCATGCCAACGATCTCACGATTCCTTGGAATAAAATAGAATGTATCGGAGAGGATGCTATACTTGTGCGCCTTACTCCCGATGAAATAGTCTGTATCGAGGAAGAGAAGAGAAAAAAGAAGAAAAATTATTGGTAAATTGTAAACAATTTGTAAAAAACAAAAAATATTATTGCTATAAATAAAGGATTATGTTATAATTTCTGTAATTGCGTGAAACGAGAATCACGCAAAATAAAAAATACACACACATCTTGACCTGCGGTGCGATAGCCCAATAAACAAGCATCAGTGAATCGCTTTAAGATGTGGTGGAAAAAACCAAAGGAGGACATTAAAATGTCTGTTATTTCAATCAAACAGCTTCTCGAAGCAGGTGTTCACTTCGGACACCACACAAGAAGATGGAACCCCAAAATGCAGGAGTACATCTTTACCGAAAGAAACGGAATCTACATTATCGACCTTCAGAAGACCGTTAAGAAGTTTGACGAAGCGTACGAGTTCGTAAAGGAAGTTTCGGCACAGGGTGGTAACATCCTTTTCGTAGGTACCAAGAAGCAGGCAGCTGACGCTATCAAGGAAGAGGCTACCAGATGCGGTATGTACTACGTAAACGTTCGTTGGCCCGGCGGAATGATGACCAACTTCAAGACCATTAAGCGTTCCATCGGACGTCTTAACGCGCTTGAGAAGATGCAGGAGGACGGAACCTTCGATCTTCTTCCCAAGAAGGAAGTTGCTGCCAAGCAGAAGGAGATCTTCGACCTTGAGAAGAACTACGGCGGTATCAAGACTATGGATACTCTTCCCGCAGCTATCTTCATCGTAGATCCCAAGAAGGAAAGAAACGCAGTTCTCGAGGCTAAGAAGCTCGGTATTCCGGTAGTTGCTATCGTTGATACCAACTGCGATCCTGATGACGCTGATTACGTAATTCCCGGAAACGACGACGCTATCCGCGCTATCAAGCTTATCTCTTCTGTACTCGCTGACGCAGTTATCGAGGGCAGACAGGGCGAACAGCTTTCCGAGGCTGCTGAGGAAGCAGCAGTAGAGGCTGACGCAGCTGACGCAGAGTAATTCTTTTAAGAACACTCAAACAGAAAGGAATAATAAAAATGGCAAACATTACAGCTAAAGACGTTGCAAATCTCCGCGCAAAGACCGGTATCGGTATGATGGAGTGCAAGAAGGCACTCGTTGAGGCAAACGGAGATGTTGAAGAAGCAATAAAGATCCTTCGTAAGAGAGGCGAGCTCAAGGCAGAGGCTAAGGCAGCAACCAGAATCGCTGCTGACGGTATCGTTGATATTCTCAAGGATGGCGACGTAACCGCTATTATCGAGGTTAACACCGAGACCGACTTCGTTGCAAAGAACGCTTCCTTCCAAGAGTTTGTAAAGAACCTTCTTAAGACCATTATCGCCAATAAGCCCGCTGACGTTGACGCGCTTCTCGCTTCTGAATACGTAGAGGGTGGCGTTACCGTTGACGCAAAGCTTAAGGAAATGATCTTTGTTATCGGAGAAAAGATCAGCATTCGCCGTTTCGCAGTTGTTACGGGAATCGCAAGCACCTATATCCACGGAACCGGAAGCATCGGTGTTATCGTAACCTTTGATGCTGACGCTGCTATTGCAGGAACCGATGAGTTCGCAGCATTCGCTAAGAATATTGCTCTCCAGGTTGGCGCATATCCTACTCCTTACCTCAATCGCGAGTCTGTACCCGCATCGGTAATCGAGGAAGAGAAGTCCATTCTTATGGCTCAGATCGCTGCTGATCCCGCAAATGCAAAGAAGCCCGCACAGATCATCGAAAAGATGGTTATCGGTAGAATCAACAAGTTCTATGATAACAACTGTCTCCTTGATATGTCCTACGTTAAGGACGATGAGCTCAAGGTTGGCAAGTACGTTGAAAAGACCGCTAAGGAGCTTGGCGGAAACATCACCGTTACCGGCTTCTACCGCTTTGAAAAGGGCGAGGGAATCCAGAAGAGAGAAGAGAACTTTGCTGACGAGATCGCAAAGCTCACCAATAATCAGTAATTGATTTAATTTGATGAAAAATCCACCTGAATTTTCAGGTGGATTTTTTTATATCCTATTGAAATTAAAAAGGGTTTGTGATATAATACCTTTATTGTTTACCACTCAAGAGGAAAAGAAATGTATAAGATATTAAGAAAAGAAATTTTAAATCCCACGGTAACGCTAATGGAAATAGAAGCGCCGTACGTTGCGGCAAAGGCGGAGCCGGGACAATTTATAATTTTACGAGTTGACGAGGACGGAGAAAGAATACCGCTTACCGTTGCGGGCTACGACAGAGCACGCGGAAGCGTTACCGTTATATTTCAGATAGTGGGAGCTACCACCTTTAAGCTCGGCCAAAAGAACGAGGGTGAATATATCAGTGATTTTGTAGGGCCTCTCGGTAAAAAAACAAAGGTTGAGGGACTGAAAAAGGTTTGTATCGTTGGCGGTGGTGTCGGTTGCGCGATTGCCCTGCCTATTGCTCAAAAGCTCTCTGAGCTCGGCGCTGAAGTCGTGTCTGTAATAGGATTCAGAAATAAGGATCTGCTTATTCTTGAAAACGAATTCAAGGCGGCTTCCGACAAGCTCGTTGTTATGACGGACGACGGTAGCTACGGAGAAAAGGGAAACGTGTGTATTCCTTTAACAAGAATGCTTGAAGCTGGCGAACGTTTTGATGAGGTAATAGCTATCGGACCTATTATTATGATGAAATTCGTTACCGAGGCGGTAAAGCCTTACAGTATTCCTTGTACGGTGTCGATGAATCCCATTATGATAGACGGGACGGGAATGTGCGGCGGTTGTCGTCTGACACTGAACAGAGATGGTCAGCGTGTAACCGAATTTGCTTGCGTTGATGGCCCTGATTTCAATGCTTACGAGGTGGATTTTGATGAAGCTATGTCCAGAGCCTCTATGTATAAGGACTTTGAAAGACATGCTTACGAGGATACCTGTAATCTTTTTGGCAAGGAGGTAAACTGAGATGGCTAATATGTCTCCAAAGAAAAATCCGATGCCAACCCAAGAGCCGCATATACGAGCTAAGAATTTTGATGAGGTCGCGTGCGGATATACCGAAGAAATGGCAATTGATGAGGCAATGCGTTGCCTTAACTGTAAAAATATGCCTTGCGTTTCGGGCTGTCCCGTTAATATTCATATTCCCGAGTTTATTTCAAAAATAAAGGAAGGCGACTTTGAGGCGGCTTATCAGATAATATCCAAAACCTCAAGCTTGCCCGCTGTTTGCGGACGAGTATGTCCGCAGGAGGTTCAGTGCGAGAGCAAATGCGTCAGAGGTATCAAGGGAGAACCGGTAGGAATAGGACGTCTTGAAAGATTCGTCGCCGATTGGCATAACGCTCATTCCGACGAGATTCCTGCGATCCCCGAGTCAAACGGACGCAAGGTCGCAGTTATAGGTTCGGGACCGTCGGGGCTGACCTGTGCGGGAGATCTTGCCAGACTTGGATATAAGGTAACCGTTTTTGAGGCGCTTCACGCCGCAGGCGGAGTGCTTGTTTACGGAATCCCCGAGTTTAGATTGCCCAAGACGATCGTTGCCAAAGAGGTCGATAACCTTAAAGCTATGGGCGTAGAAATACTTACTAATATGGTCATAGGCAAGACCTTGACGATAGACGAGCTTTTTGAGAGCGGATTTGAGGCGGTATTTATTGGTTCCGGCGCAGGACTTCCGAGCTTTATGGGAATCAAGGGAGAATCGCTGAAGGGAGTTTACTCCGCAAATGAGTTCCTTACACGCTCTAATCTTATGAAATCCTATAAGCAAAATCCCGTAACGCCTATTATGAAGGGCGGAAACGTTGCGGTCGTTGGCGGCGGTAACGTCGCTATGGATGCCGCAAGAACGGCACTTCGACTTGGCGCGGATAAGGTATATATAATCTACCGTCGCTCTATGGACGAGCTTCCCGCGCGTCGTGAGGAGGTAGAGCACGCCGAGGAGGAGGGAATCGAATTCAAGCTTCTGACCAATCCCACCGAAATTATTGGACACGAGACCGAGGACAAGCGAGATGCTAAATACGGTTTTGTTAAAGGCATCAAGTGTATCAAAATGGAGCTTGGCGAACCCGACGAGAGAGGCCGCAGACGCCCCGTCCCAATACCTGACAGTGAATTTGTTATCGACGTTGATACTGTTATTATGTCTATCGGTACCACGCCTAACCCCTTGATTAAAATGACTACCGACGGTCTTGAGGTAAATCGCCGCGGAGGTATAGTAGTCGAGGAATCAACCGGAGCAACAACCAAAGCGGGTGTGTTTGCCGGTGGAGACGCCGTTACGGGCGCCGCAACCGTTATTTCTGCGATGGGCGCAGGTAAGATCGCCGCAAGAGCAATAGATGAATATTTGAAAAACAAATAAATTAAAGACCGCCGAGAGCTTTCTCGGCGGTAATTTTAAAAAATTTTCCTGTTTCTGCCTAACAAAATTATATTTTTATCCACTATATAAGTGAAAGCATTGATCAATTGCCGGAGAATTTATATGAAAAAACAAGAATTGCTAAAATACATTGACAACGAATTCCTCGATAAGCTTTTTGGATTTTGCTACGTAAGAACCAACGATAGCTATGATGCTGAAGAGTTGTGCTCGGATATTATCTTTGAGCTGCTTAATATCGCAAACACAAGCGGAGAGATAGAGAACGTGTATCCTTTCATATGGAAAGTAGCGCGTAACGTTTACTCAAGGTTTTCCGAGAAAAGAAAGCAGAGCGCGGAAAGATACTGTGATAGCGATTATGAAAGCATGCTTCTCGATAAAGCGGACGAAGACGGCGATGAAAGCGAATCACAGCTTTCCGCCATTTACAAAAGGATCGCTTTTTTGACAAAGGCTTACAGGGAAGTAATGATAATGTTCTATATAGACGGTCTTTCTACGTCTGAGATCGCAAAGCGTCAGGGTACGAGCGAGGGTGCTATTCGTCAAAGATTGTTTTCGGCAAGACAAAAAATCAAAAGTGAGGTAGAAGAAATGGCTGATAATTATAATAAGCCCGTGGCACTTGATAAAATCGATTTTATAATTTGGGGTACGGGAAACCCTGGTTGGTGCGATCCACGAAACGTATGCACAAGAATGTTTTCCAATCATATCGTATGGCTTTGCCACAAAAAGCCGAGGAGCGCGTCTGAAATTGCGGAAGAATTGAACGTTCCTACCGTTTACGTTGAAGAAGAACTTGAAATACTCAAAAACGGTGAAAACGGAAAATACGGATTGCTTCGTCGCCTGGATAACGGCAAATATGCGATAAACTTTGTATTGCTTGATAAAGACGTATTTGAAAAAGCTAACGCTCTTTATACTGCTCATCTTCCGGGAATATGTGATATAATTACAAATTATATCGAGGATCATAAGGAAGAATATCTTGCTTTTCCGTATCTTAACAAAAAGGTTGATCTGAATCTTGTAATTTGGCAACAAATAACTAATATTTCAAGAGCGTTTTCCTCAAAAGTAAGGCGCATTTTGAAGGACAAGTATTTTGCAAACGCTGCCAAAATAGACCGTCCGTTCAGTGTTTTCGGATACGTTGATAACGGAAAGCGTTACGGTGGTGGCTGGGACGGTATATCAGCATACAACGTATGTGATTTTTCCGAGGTTCATTTTAATAACATCTACATTACGCGTATAAAGCACCATTTTCACTGTGATCACAATGTTTCTACCGACGGTAAGCTTCAGTTAGCACTTCGAGCGATAGAAGGTCTTGATATTGCATCCTTGTCTGAGGGTGAAAAAGAGTGCGCCGCAAAGGCTATCGAACAGGGATATCTTTACCGTGAGGGAAACACGCTTTACACCAAGATACTTGTAAGCAAGTCCGATGATACGAGTAGGATATTTGAAATAAGCGACAGATTGAAAAACGGATATTTTGATGATGAGGCAGAATCTGTTGCCGAAAAGCTCGCGGAGCTTATCAAGGAAGCGGTTCCCGAATACTTGCTTGATGAATGGGGATTTGCTAACGATCTTGCTAA
This sequence comes from Clostridia bacterium, assembly GCA_017536635.1. Taxonomy (GTDB): domain Bacteria; phylum Bacillota; class Clostridia; order Oscillospirales; family CAG-272; genus HGM12713. The sequence continues at coordinate 45,200 of JAFXHA010000020.1, read as the reverse complement.
TATGCCTGTTCTTGACGCGCTCGTTGAGGCACTCATTGAAAAGGGAATTCTTACTCCACCCGAGGACGGAATAGGTGCCGAGGGATGTTGGGTATACGTTAAAAAATAAATAAAATTAAAACCGCCGAGAACTTTCTCGGCGGTCTTTCATATACTGATTATGATTTATGATAAAGCTTTTTGGTAGCGTGAATAGGCTCACAGGTGAGGTTCATTCCGAGCTTTGCATACGTAGTTTTATCAACGCTTGCGGGAATTACCGTAAGATGCGCCTGACATCCCTTGAGCTTATGAAGCTGTTCCATAGCCAGCGCTGCCATAGGGTTCATAGTAGCCGAAATGGTAAGCGCCAAAAGTATTTCATCGGCGTGAAGTCTGGGGTTATGGTTTCCAAGATGCTCGATCTTGAGCTTTTGCAAGGGCTCTATAACTACCAAGGGCAAAAGCAGGAAGGATTCGTTTATTCCGCCCAAGCGTTTCAGCGCATTCAGAAGGGCGGATGCAGATGCTCCCATAAGCTTTGAGGTCTTTCCCGTAACGATAGATCCGTCGGGCAGCTCGATAGCCATAGCGGGCTCACCGGTTTCCTCAGCCTTATCAAGCGCGGGCTTTACTACCTTTCTGAAGGACGTATCAACACCGACCTTGTTCATAATAAGCTCAAGCTTGTATATCTCCTCGGCATCGGCGGTTCCGAGACGTTTTCTGCAAAGTGTATCGTAATATCTGCGTATGATCTCCATTTTGGATGCGTTGCATACGACGTCGTTATCAACTATGCAATATCCGACCATGTTAACACCCATATCCGTGGGAGACTTGTAAGGGCATTCGCCGTTATAGATCCGCTCAAATGTAGCTCGAAGAACAGGGAATACCTCGATATCTCGGTTGTAGTTCACGGCAGTAGCACCGGTCGCTTCAAGATGGAAAGGATCTATCATATTTACGTCGTTGAGATCGACGGTAGCTGCCTCGTAAGCCATATTAACGGGATGCGTGAGGGGAAGATTCCAGATAGGGAAGGTCTCGAATTTTGCATATCCCGCCTTTACACCGCGTTTATGGTCGTGATAGAGCTGAGAGAGGCAGGTAGCCATCTTACCGCTTCCGGGGCCGGGCGCGGTAACCACCACCAAGGATTTTGATGTCTCAACGTATTCGTTCTTGCCATAACCCTCATCGCTTACTATCTTTTTGATATTGGAAGGATAACCCTCGATGTGATAATGCTTGTACGCTTTTACGCCCAGATTCTCAAGACGCTTTATAAACGCATCGGCGGCGGGTTGATGAGCATATTGATTGATAACAACGCCACAGACAGGGATACCAACGTCATTGAAGGCATCCATAAGGCGAAGAGCATCTACGTCGTAAGTAATGCCAAGATCTCCGCGTATCTTGTTCTGCTCGATAGCACCTGCGGAAACAACGATTATGACCTCTGCGTTTTCCTTGAGATTCTTGAGCATACGGATCTTACTGTCGGGGCAAAATCCGGGCAGTACTCTCGCCGCGTGATAATCGTCGAAAAGCTTACCGCCAAACTCAAGATAAAGCTTGCCGCCGAAGCTTGATATTCTCTCCAGAATCTTTTTGGATTGGAGCTCTATATATTTGTCGTTATCAAAACCAACGCCTAACATAATAACCTCACAAAAATAATATTAACAATTTATATTTTAATACATTTTTTAATATTTTTCAAGTAGTAATTACAAATATCTTTATAAAGTTTATTTTTTTGTTTAAAATTTTAAATAATTCCTTGCATTATTTGTCAATAAAAGTTTTTTTGCATATTATGATAGAGAAGAGCATAAGCTCATAACACTTATTCAGGAGGAAAGATATAATTATGTCTGATACCAGATTCCCCTGCGGTCCGTCGGACAAAATGCCTAAGCCCGAGCTGATATGTATTGAGGCAAATCGGGTTTTGGATTCTTGTAAGGACAGAGACTGCTTTGAGGACGTTCAAGTATTGCTGACCGACTTCGGAAATAATATCTTGGAGCATACCACAAGCGTTCGTGCAAAAAGCGCCTGCATTACGGGCGCGTATATCGGGCTGGAGCCCGTAAAATTCAACAGAGGCTTTTATTCGGTAAATATCAAGCTTTACGTAAAGATACTTCTTGAGGGCTGTATGTTCGGTGGCAGAAGCCAGGAGTTTGAAGGAATCGTAGTGCTTGAAAAAAGAGTAGTGCTTTACGGCGGCGAAAGTAACGTAAGTGTATTCAGAAGCACAGTCGATACACTTGACTACTGCTCTATGCCGTCGCCTTGTTGTCCGGGTAAGAATACCCCTGAGGTAGTTCTTGAGGTGGTAGATCCGATCATACTTAATTCGAAGGTAAGGGAAGCAGAGGATAGCTGCTGCAAATGCTGCTGTTGCTGCTCTGATATTCCCGAAAATATTTCCGCACGCTTTACCTCGCCGCTCAGTGATAGCAGCGGAAGATACGTTACCGTTTCTCTCGGAATATTCTCCGTAATAAAGCTGGTTCGTATGGGCCAGTATATTATCAACGCAACCGAATACTGCATACCCGATAAGGAGTGCATAAGCACCGATGATGACGATCCCTGCGCGCTCTTTCGCTCAATGGCATTTCCCGCATCGGAATTTTGCGCAACGGGATTGCACCTCATCAGTATACCGATAAAGATAAAGGCGGAAAATGCGGCTGCGGAAATTGACGATGCCAAATAACACAAAAAGCAAACGGGTTATACCCGTTTGCTTTTTTAATTAAAAGGATTCTAAGGATTTACTAAGGAAGGACTGTGTAAGAGGAGATTTCGGATTATCGAATACATCTTCGGGAGTGCCTTGCTCCTCGATAACGCCGTTTGCCATAAATATTACTTCATCGGAGATGTTTTTTGCAAATTCCATTTCGTGAGTTACTACTATCATCGTGCAATTGGAGTCTTTAAGCTCGCGAATTACTCTCAGCACTTCTCCTGTAAGCTCGGGATCAAGTGCCGAGGTGGGCTCGTCAAAGCAGAGAATATCTGGGGAGAGAGCCAATGCGCGCGCTATTGCTACTCGTTGCTGCTGACCGCCCGAAAGCTCGCAGGGATAAGACTTTGCCTTTTCGGTAAGATCTATTTTCTTGAGCAATGCCCAAGCGTTTTCATTTATTTCATCAATACGCGCTTTTTTCTGTGCGGCAGAGAGCTTTTCTTCCTCAAGTCGAAGCTTTGGAGCAAGTGTTATATTTTCTATAACGTTATATTGAGGGAAAAGATTAAACGACTGAAATACAAGTCCGAAATGTAATCTCATGCTTCGCAGCTCATCGTCCTTGATCTTTTTGTGCTGCTCGGCGTTATATATTGTTTTTCCGTTTATAGATATCGTACCGGTGTCCGGACTTTCAAGAAAATTAAGGCAGCGCAAAAGCGTAGTTTTTCCACTTCCGGAAGAGCCGATTATGGAGAGTACCTTGCCTTGCTCAAGTGAAAAATCTATGCCTTTAAGAACTTCTGTTTTTCCAAAGCTTTTGGTAATATTTTTAACTTCAAGTAATGCCATAATTATCCCCCTTACGCCTTAAAATAATCCAGCTTCTTTTCAAAATAACCGAAGAGAAGCGTAAGGATTCCCACAAATATAAGATAGAATACCGCTGTGTAGAACAAGGGCCACATAAATCCGTACGCCGCATAGTTCTGTGCCGCCTGAATTATCTCCACTATCATAATTACACGAGCGAGCGCCGTATCCTTGACCAGAGTTATGACCTCGTTGGATATAGGAGGTAAAATACGCTTTACTACCTGCTTGAGCACTATTTTGAAGAATATCTGCGACTTGGTCATTCCAAGTACCTGTCCGGCCTCATACTGACCCTTTGAAATGCTTTCTATTCCTCCGCGGTATATCTCTGAAAAATAGCAAGCATAGTTAATAACGAATGCGGCTATTACCGAGGCAAATCGCGAGAAGAGAGGCGTTCCCAATAAAAATCCGGGAACGTAGAAAACGATAATTACCTGAAGCATAAGCGGTACGCCTCGGATTATCCATACGAACACTTTTGTTATATAAGCGAGAGGCTTGAACTTCGACATTGAAGCGAATGAAATGACCAAACCCAAAGGAAGCGCTAACACAAGTGTTAGCGCAAATATCAGGCAGGTCTGTTCAAGTCCTTCAAGCAAGCTTAAAGTAACTTCCCAAAAACCCATAATATTTATCCTTTGTAAAAACTTTAATTATTCAATAGTCTCACTAACCTTGAGAACATTCTCAAAGCCGTACTTTTCAGCAAGCTCCATAAGCTTTCCGTTAGCTTCAAGCTCCTTGATAGCCTCGTTTACCTTAGCGGTAAGCTCGCTGCCTTTTTTGAAGCCGACAGCGTATATCTCGGAATCAAGCTCAATTGCTTCAACGATCGCAAGATCGGTGTAGTCGCCCTTACCGCACATATTCTGAGCGAGAATGATATCTACAACGATGAAATCAACCGCACCCGACTTGACCTCGGGGAATGCGTTGATCTGAGACGTGGTGCTCTTAACGTTATCCTCATCGGTAACGCCGCTTACGTAAGCCGCTCCTGCGCTTCCACCCTCAACGCAAGCAGTTTTGCCCGCAAGAGAAGCCTCGCTGGTGTAATCAGCAAGATTATCCTTCTTGACTACAACACACTGCTGATTGAGCATATAACCGTAAGAGAAATCAACGAGATCGCTTCTCTTAACGTCATTACCGGAAGCATCCTTATCAGTGGAGTTAGCGGTAAATCCATTCCAAACGCAATCAATAGCTCCCGAGTTGAGCTCGTTATATTTCTGTCCCCAATCTATCTCCTGAAATTCAACAGTCATTCCAAGAATTTTTCCAACTTCCTGTGCGAACTCAGTTTCAAATCCGGTCCAATTTCCGTCTGCATCTTTTTCGTTCAAGCCGGGAATAATAGTTACGCCGCAAACGAGAGTGTCGTCTTTCTTGTTACAAGCGAACAAGGACACCGAGCAGAGCAAAAGTGCAAGAACAAGTGCGATAAATTTTTTCATAATAAAACCTCCTGCCAACCAAGGCAAATAAAATTAAAATTAGTAAAGCGCCGCGTTTTAACGCTTTACTTTGGTAAAGCACTAATATAATACCATACTTTTAATATTTTGTCAACACTTATTTACAAAAAAGTATAAAATATTGTAAAAAAGAAATTTGTCGCAAAAAAAGTTGCAAAAAATGAAAATTTATACTTGAAAAAAGACACAATATGGTATATAATATAATCCTGATTATTTTTTGTGAGGTAAAAAATGGAGTACAACGAAAAATATTTATACTGGCGTAACAATAGCAACATTGATGATGAGGCCCGTGCGGAGCTTGAAGCCATAGCGGATAACGAAACCGAGATCAAGAGTAGATTTCTTAAAGAGCTCGAATTCGGTACTGCAGGACTTCGCGGTGTTTTAGGTGCGGGTACCGACAGAATGAATAAATATATAGTAAGGAAAACAACCAAGGGCTTTGCTGAATATATCAAGGCGGCAGGAGCTGAAGCTTGCAAGAGAGGAGTCGTTATCTCTCATGATAATCGCCGAAAGAGCAGAGAATTTTGCAAGGAAACGGCATGTGTTCTTGCAGCTAATGGTATAAAAGCCTATATTTTTGATTCCTTGCGTCCTACTCCCGAGCTTTCTTTTGCGGTAAGATATCTTAAAGCCTTTGGTGGAGTTATGATAACCGCATCACACAATCCTCCCGAATACAATGGATATAAGCTTTATGACGAGAGAGGCTGTCAGCTCGTTCCCGAGGTTACTGACCGTATAATCGAGCATATAGCTAAGATAGATGATCCGCTTTCCGTCAAGACCGTAAGCATGGAAGAAGCAAAGGAATACGTTACTCTTCTTGATTCCGAGGTAGATGAAAGCTATTATAAGGCTGTAATGGGCATTTGCGTATGTCCCGATGTAGCTAAAAATATAAAGGTAGTATATTCACCTCAGCACGGAACAGGTAACGTTCCTGTCAGAACTGTGCTCGAAAGACTTGGATATAATGTCATTCCCGTTATCGAGCAGTGTGTTCCGGATCCTGATTTTTCGGCTACTCTCAATCCTAACCCTGAGCTTGCCGAAGCATACGTTCTCGCTCTTGAATATGCTAAAAATACCGATGCCGATATCGTTATAACTACTGATCCGGACTGTGATAGATTAGGTGTTGCTGTAAAGCATAACGGTGAATATATCAGAATGACGGGTAACCAGTCTGCAGCGGTTCTTCTCGAGTATATTCTTTCTCAGAAGGCTAAAAAGGGTGAAATACCGGAAAACTCAGTAATGTTCAATACGGTGGTTACTTCCGATCTTGGCGACAGAGTATGTCGCAAATACGGTGTCAGTGTGGAGAAAACGCTTACAGGATTTAAGTATATCGGAGACAAGATCCATCAGCACAATCGCGTGAACGGCAAGAAGTTTATCTTTGGATACGAGGAGAGTTACGGCTGTCTTATAGCTGACTTTGTAAGAGATAAGGACGGCGTTCAGGCATCCTTGATGCTCTGCGAGGCAGCGGCTTACTATCACGAGCAGGGTAAGACGCTTATTGATGTGTTGAATGAGCTTTACGACGAATACGGATATTTCCTCGACGCTCTGGATAATTTCTATTTTAAGGGCATTGACGGTCCCAAAACTATCGCGTCTTTAGTCAACAATCTTCGTTCTGATCCCCCCTCCGACATACAGGGAATCAAGGTGGTCGAAATTGAGGACTTTGAGTCGGAGAAAAAGATGCAAGAGGGCTTTCCGAAGTCAAACGTTCTCAGATTTATTCTTGAGGACGGTAGCTGGGTAGCGGTTCGCCCAAGCGGCACGGAGCCTAAGTGCAAATTCTATTTCAGCGTTGTGGCTCCAACGGTTGACGCGGCAAAGATAAAGCTTGAACAAATGAGAGAAGTCTTTGAAAAAGAATGTAAATAATACAAAAGCAATGAGGATCGAAAGATCCTCATTATTTTTTGATAAATTTACAAAAGCACTTTAAATTTTTGAAGATATATGATATAATATATAAGTCGAATATTTTTGAAAGGAGTTTTATCGATGAGTTCTTCGGAAACCAAGATCGATTTTTTAAGCCGCATATCATCGCCTGAAGATTTTAAGAACATTCCCGATGATCAAATGCCCAAAGTAGCGGCACAGATAAGAGAAGTGCTTGTCGATACCGTTACGCGTAACGGCGGACATCTCGCATCTAACCTTGGCGTTGTTGAGATGACGATGGCGATACATAAGGTGTTTGATTCTCCCAAGGATCATATAATTTTCGATGTAGGTCATCAAAGCTACGTGCATAAGCTTTTGACAGGCAGATATAAAAATATAGATACGTTGCGCCGCGCAGGTGGGCTTTGCGGTTTTACCAACCGAGATGAAAGTGAGCACGATTGTTTTGGTGCAGGACATAGCTCCACGTCTCTGTCTGCGGGGCTTGGTTTCGCTATTTCGGATAAGCTATCGGGAAGCGACGCACACACCGTAGTCGTTCTCGGCGACGGCGCTTATACCGGCGGAATGATACACGAAGCGTTGAATAATTCTCAAAAGGCGTTGAATCTTATTATTATTTTAAATGAGAATGAAATGTCCATATCGAAGAATATCGGTCGCTTTGCTCAGAATCTTTCAAGGCTTCGCACTCGTCCCGGATACTTTAAGACTAAGCGTGCTACGGGAAGATTTTTGCGTAAAATACCGCTTATTGGAAATGCCTTGTTTAATTTCGCACTCGGAATAAAAAAGGCGTTTAAAAATCTTTTGTATGGGTCAAATTATTTTGAGAGTATGGGATATACTTATCTCGGACCTATCGACGGTAATGATTATAAAGCCGTTACAACCTTGCTTCGCGAGGCAAAAAGGCTGAACGAGAGTGTTGTGGTCCATATAAAAACTCAAAAGGGCAAGGGATACGCTCCTGCTGAACAAGCTCCCGACGTTTATCACGGCATGTCGCCCTGTACGGCAGAAAACTCGCAGGATATGACTTTTTCGGCGGCTATGGGAAAACGTCTTACCGAGCTTGCTGCGAAAAATGATAAGATTTGTGCAATTACCGCCGCTATGTGCGACGGAACAGGACTTAATGAATTTAAAGCAACTCACTCCGAAAGATTTTTTGACGTGGGTATAGCCGAGGAACATGCGCTGACCTTTGCGGCAGGACTTGCCGCAAATGGAATGAAGCCCGCCGTTGCCGTGTATTCCACTTTCTTGCAAAGAGGATACGATAATATTGTCCACGACATAGCGCTTCAAAATCTTCCTGTCGTTATCTTTGTTGACCGAGCAGGGCTTAATAGCGCCGACGGTGCAACGCATCACGGAATTTTCGACGTTTCATTTCTTTCGCATATTCCCAATATGACGGTGTATACGCCTATCACTCTTGATGCACTTTATTCAAGTATGTATGCTGCGTTTTCTTCTGATTCTCCATGTGCGATACGCTATCCGAACGGTAGAGAAGATGAGACTATCAAAAAGGAATTCTATTCAACCGTTCAAGCGGGAGACATATTCGACCTTTCGTGCAGAGCAAATTTTGATCCTTCAGATGATCCTCGAGTAATTATAATTACACACGGAAGAATAACTGCGGAAGCAATAAAAGCGTCTCAAAGCTTACATCAAAGGGGAATCCATTGCGGAATTATATTGCTTGAAATGCTAAAGCCGTATGATATCATAGCTGGGCAAATTGCCGATATGATGCCCGAATCGGCAGAGCTTATAGTATTCCTTGAGGAAGAAATACGTGCAGGAGGAATGGGCATATCTCTTTCTGACAAACTTAAAAAATATGATTCATTCAATAAAAAGAAAAATATTATTATGGCAGTTGACGATAGCTTCGTTAAAGATCGAAAGCCTGAGGAGAGTATTTTTGAATCCGCATCAATAGATGCTCAAAGCATTTATAATCATATTGTAAACAATTTATAAAAGATGACCGCCGAGATATCGGCGGTCATTTGTTATTGTTGCGAACGGTTTTGGGTGTAACACCAAACCTTTTGTTAAACTCTTTATAAAAATAGCTTGTGTTTTCATATCCTATCGCACGAGCGATCTCATTTATTGAGAGGGCGGAATCAGAAAGAAGCTTGAATGCAACCGAAAAACGTTTTTCTCTCAGGATTTCCTGAAACGTCATTCCGTAATGACGGTTTACCCAGCGACAAGCATAGGTAGGTGAAAATCCTAAAAGCTTGGCGGCTCTTGGAAGCGTGGCAGTTGTGTAGCTTGTTTCAATATAGTTGTTGAATTCACGGAGCGCCTTGTCGGTCTTGGAGTTGCTTTCGTGAAGCTTGCTATAATCATGGGGCAATTCCTCAAGGTATGATATCAAAAGCTGAAATTCCATTTGTAATACGGAAGCGCTCTTTTCTTTTTTATAGATAAATGAGGAAATAATATTTTCGGTAAGATTTTCTATCTCGGGTATTCCGTTTGTGTGAAATAAGCAATATGTTGAGGTGTCTGTAGCAGTAATTTTTGCGAATATTTCGTCTGACATACGTGTGCTTTCACGCAGCTTATTACAGGTTGATATGAAGAAATCATAGGATATCAGTAAAACTATTCCAACGTCATTCATAGAAGTTTTTTTGGTGGAATGAATGGTATCCTTTCCGAGTATAATAATATCTCCCGTTAAAAGCTTTATTTCTTCATTATCAATTATATTGGTTATCTCTCCCTGACAGACGTACATAATTTCTATGTAATCGTGAGAATGCGGAGGAAAATCTGTCAAGCGAATATGAGTTTTCATATTTATCGGTGAGCTTTCACTTCCGTAGCAGATATTTGATCGGCACATCTGCGCTTTTTCAACGTAAAATCTCGACGAGCGCGAATAAACAGCTTTTTTTACGGTATCTCCGCTGTTTAAAAATATCTGTTCTTCTTCGGTTGTTTCGGAAAGCTTTTTTAATATTGAATCCTTCACAGCATACCTCCTATTTGATATGAGTTGATTTTAACATATTTTATAATAAAAATCAATGCTTTATTGCTTTTTAAAAAAATTTATGATATAATTATGCGTGGTTCTTAAAATGTAATGAAAGGAGAAGCTCAATGAAAAACGGAGTTTTTAAGCTGCATTGTGAATATTCTGCAAGTGGAGATCAGCCGCAAGCGATAGATAAGCTTACCGAAGGTGTGCTTGACGGTAAAAAATTTCAAACCTTGCTCGGTGTTACCGGAAGCGGTAAGACCTTTACCATGGCTAACGTTATTGCTCGACTTAACAGACCTACGCTCGTATTAGCACACAACAAAACGCTCGCTGCACAGCTTTGTACCGAGTTCAGAGAGTTTTTTCCGGAAAATGCTGTGGAATATTTTGTGTCATATTATGACTACTATCAGCCCGAGGCATATATTCCCGGTAAGGATATTTATATAGAGAAGGACGCTATGATAAACGATGAGATAGACATGCTTCGTCATAGCGCAACTTCTGCGATATTTGAAAGAAATGACGTCATAATAGTAGCGAGTGTATCATGCATATATTCATTGGGAGACCCTGAGGAATATAAAAAGCTGGTTTTGGCATTACGTCCCGGAATGGATATGAGCAGAGATGATCTGATACGAAAGCTTGTAAAGATCAGCTATGACAGAAATGACATTGCTTTGGAGAGAGATAAATTCAGAGTTCGTGGCGACACAGTAGATATTATTCCGGCAAATATGGCAGATAAGGCCTTACGCGTCGAGTTCTTCGGAGATGAAATAGACCGAATATCTGAGATCAATATTGTAACAGGCGAGCTTTTGAGAGATCTGAACTACGCAGCGATATATCCTGCAACGCACTATGCTGTATCGGATGATAAACGGGAAAAAGCACTGAATGAAATAATGCTTGAAATGATAGAGCGTCGCGACCAATTTACAAAAGAGGGAAAGCTACTTGAGGCGCAAAGGATCGAAGAACGAGTAAAATACGATCTTGAGATGCTTCGCGAGGTTGGCTTTTGTTCGGGCGTTGAAAACTATTCAAGAGTGCTTGCGGGACGACCCGCAGGCTCGACCCCGTATACATTGCTTGATTATTTTCCCGATGATTTTATTCTTTTTGTTGACGAGTCTCACGTTACGCTTCCGCAGGTGCGCGGAATGAGCGGAGGGGATCTTGCCCGTAAAAAGAATCTTATTGATTACGGATTCAGATTGCCGTCCGCTTACGATAATCGTCCACTGTTTTTCGAAGAATTTGAATCGAAGCTCAATCAGGTAATATTCGTCAGTGCAACTCCCGCTGAATTTGAGCAGGAGCATTCTGAAGCGGTAGTGGAGCAGATCATTCGTCCTACGGGTCTTACGGATCCCGAAATAGATATACGTCCTGTTCAGGGACAAATAGATGACCTTGTGGGTGAGATACGTATTCGTGCTCAAAGGAATGAGAGGGTATTGGTTACAACGCTTACTAAAAAGATGGCAGAGGATCTTACGGAATACTTGGAGTCTAACGATATCAAGGTCAAATATATTCATCACAACGTAGATACGATAGAAAGAATGCAGATAATCCGAGACCTGCGTCTTGGAGAATTTGATGTTCTCGTAGGAATAAATCTGCTAAGAGAAGGACTTGATATCCCTGAGGTCTCACTCGTTGCCATTCTTGATGCGGATAAGGAAGGATTTTTGCGCGCCGAGCGAAGCCTTATACAGACCATTGGACGTGCTGCTCGAAATGCAGACGGAAGAGTTATTATGTATGCCGATAAAATAACCGGCTCTATGGAACGTGCTATCAGCGAAACCAACAGACGTAGAACTATTCAGCAAAAATATAATTCTGAGCACGGCATAGTTCCCAAAACAATTAAAAAGGGAATACGCGACATAATTGAAATAGGAAGAAGCGACGATGATACGCGCGGAATCGGCAAGAAGCAGAAATCAAAGCTTGACAAAAAGCTTACTAAGCTTGAGAAGGATCGCCTTATCGCCGAGCTTACCAAGCAGATGCGAGATGCCGCTAAAAATCTTGAGTTTGAGCAGGCAGCCTTCATAAGAGATAAGATAAAGGAATTGAGAGAAGAGAAATAATAATGGCAAAATCAATAGTAATACGCGGTGCACGTGTAAATAACTTAAAAAATATAAATATCGATATTCCACGTGATAAGCTCGTTATTCTTACGGGTCTGTCGGGATCGGGAAAATCATCTCTTGCATTCGATACGCTTTATGCAGAAGGACACAGACGATTTGTAGAATCGCTTTCCTCATATGCAAGACAGTTTCTCGGCCAAATGGACAAGCCCGAGGTGGATCTTATAGAAGGACTTTCACCGTCTATTTCAATAGACCAAAAGACTACCTCTAAAAATCCGCGCTCGACCGTCGGAACGGTTACCGAGATATACGATTATCTCAGACTTTTGTATGCAAGGGTAGGAACACCTCATTGTCCTATATGCGGAAAAGAGATAAAAAGACAGTCGACTGATACCATAATAGATAAAATAATGGAGCTTGAGACCGGTGAGCGTTTTATGGTGCTTTCGCCCATTGTACGCGCCAAAAAGGGTATGCACGAAAAAGAGCTTGCCTCTGCTAAAAAAAGCGGATACGTTCGCGCGAGGATAGATGGCAGTCTTTATGAGCTGTCGGAAGAAATAAAACTCGATAAAAACAAAAAGCATAGCATAGAGATAGTGGTAGACAGACTTGTTATGAAAGATGATCTGCGCCCTCGACTTGCCGACTCTGTCGAAAGTGCATTAAAGCTTTCGGACGGATATCTGCTTGTAATTACCGTGCCGAAAGATGCATCAGAGCCTCGTGAAATGAGCTTTTCCCAAAGCTATGCGTGTGATGAACACAACGTTTCTTTCGGAGATCTCGAGCCCCGAATGTTTTCGTTCAACAATCCCCAGGGCGCGTGCCATCATTGCGCGGGCCTTGGTGAGATGCGACGCCTCTCGGTCGAACGACTTATCCCCGACAAATCTCTTTCGTTGAGAGAGGGCGCAATAAACGTTAATGGATTTAAAACTCTTGAAGAGCAAAGCTGGAACGGCCCGCTGTTTATGGCGGTGGGGGCAAAGCACGGTTTCTCGCTCGATACTCCCGTGGATCAATTTTCAGACGAAACGTACCATAAGCTTCTTTACGGTACGGGTAATGATATGTACGATATCGCTCGCTGGTTTGGTGGTGTAGAGCATCATCAAAAAACAAAATTTGACGGATTGGTAACAATGATAGAAAACCGTATAAATCAAAGCGGAAGCGATGAGTATTACGATCAGTTTATCGAGGAAGCTCCTTGCCCTGAATGTAACGGAAAAAGACTTTCGCCCAACTCGCTTTCTGTTACTGTAAACGGAAAGAACATTGATGATCTTTGCAGAATGTCAGTAAGTGCGATATTAGACTTTTTCGATAATTTTAATCCTGAAGGAATGGAAAAGGTAATCTCGGCAGAGATAGTAAAAGAAATAAAGGCTCGCCTTGGCTTTTTGAAGAGCGTAGGCCTTGAATATCTTACGTTATCACGCAAGGCAGGATCACTTTCGGGTGGTGAGGCTCAAAGAATAAGACTTGCTACACAAATTGGATCGGCGTTGGTAGGAGTTCTTTACATTCTGGACGAGCCAAGCATAGGTCTGCATCAAAGAGACAATTCCAAGCTTATAGGTACATTGAAAGCACTGCGTGATCTCGGCAATACCGTAGTTGTCGTTGAGCACGACGAGGAAACTATGCTTGAATCGGATTATATTATCGATATTGGTCCCGGCGCGGGAATACACGGCGGCGAGATCGTTGCATACGGAACACCTCAAGAGGTTATGAATAACACGAGCTCAATCACCGGAGATTATCTCTCGGGACGCAAAAAAATAGATATTCCTGCTATAAGACGAAAAGGAAACGGTAATTATCTCGAGGTCAAGGGAGCAGCAGAGCACAATTTGAAAGATATCGACGTAAAGATACCTCTCGGCTGTTTTGTATGTGTAACCGGAGTATCCGGATCGGGAAAATCTTCGCTTGTGAACGGTATTATCGGTCCTGCGCTATCACGCAAGCTCAACCGATCTCTTGAATACCCCGGAAAGCACGCTGAAATTTGCGGTATAGAGCATTTGGACAAGGTGATTGACATTGACCAGAGTCCGATAGGAAGAACGCCAAGATCGAATCCTGCAACCTATACGGGAGTGTTCAGTGATATAAGAGACCTTTTTGCTAATACAGCAGATGCTAAGGCAAAGGGATATAAATCCGGAAGATTTTCCTTTAATATACGCGGTGGTAGATGTGAAGCGTGTGAGGGAGACGGTGTTAAGAAAATTGAGATGCATTTTCTTCCCGACGTTTACGTTACGTGCGATGTTTGCCACGGCAAGAGATATAATAGAGATACTCTTGACGTAAAGTTCAAGGATAAAAATATCGCAGATGTTCTTGATATGACTGTTGAGGAAGCACTTGATTTCTTTGACGGTATCCCTAAGATCAAACAAAAGCTCCAAACACTTTACGATGTGGGGCTCGGTTATATAAAGATCGGACAGTCGTCAACAACTATCTCTGGCGGTGAAGCTCAGAGGGTAAAGCTTGCGACCGAGCTTTCAAGGCGAGGCACGGGAAAAACGATGTATATTCTCGATGAGCCTACAACCGGACTGCATACCGATGACGTCGACAAGCTTATAACCGTTCTTCAAAGACTTTGCGATGCAGGGAATACACTTATAGTTATAGAGCATAATCTCGACGTAATAAAGACTGCGGATTATATTATTGATCTCGGACCCGAGGGCGGCGACGGAGGCGGCAGGATAGTTGCGGAAGGTACGCCTGAGAAGGTCGCAGAAAACCAAAATTCATATACAGGTGCATATTTGCATAAAGTTTTGCATAAAAGCCACGATTATTCATAAATTTTATAAAATAATTGCAAAAAATTTCAAAAATACTATTGACAAGTGAATATTTATGCTGTATAATAGCATCTGTAATTTAAAAATCTTTTGGAGGATTATTCACAATGAAAAAAATTATTTCCATAGTTATGGCAATCATGCTTCTTTGCGGAGCAGTTGCGGTATTCGCTTCTTGCGATAAAAAGGGAGACACTCTCGTTATGGCTACTAATGCTACTTTCCCCCCTTACGAGTTTAAGGAAGGCGAGGATTTCGCAGGTATAGATATTGAGATCGCAGAGAAGATAGCTGAAAAGCTTGGTATGACCCTTGAAATCCAGGACGTTGATTTCGGTTCTATTATCGACGGTGTTGCTACCGGCAAGTACGATATGGGTATGGCGGGACTTACCGTTACCGAAGAGCGCAAGCAGAGCGTAAATTTCTCTAACACTTACGCTACAGGCATTCAGGTAATTATTGTTAATGACGGCTCCGATATTAAATCTCTTGATGATATTTTCGTATTTGACGATGAGGGCAATCCTACTGCTCTTAAGAATGATAAGCTTAAGGTTGGCGTTCAGCAGGATACCACCGGTGATATATACTCGTCCAGTGACGTTACTGAATGGGGCTTGAACGATGTTGCTGAGGACGGCACCACCACTACTGACCGTGTAGTTCGTTTCAAGACCGGCGCAGAAGCTGTTGAGGCTCTCAAGACCGGCAAGGTTGATATGGTTATCATTGATAACGAGCCTGCTAAATCTTTCGTAAACGCTAACGAAGGAATTCACATTCTTGAGGGTGATAACGAGTATGCTATCGAGGATTACGCAATTTGCGTAGCTAAGGATAACACCGAGCTCCTCGATAAGATCAATGCTGCTCTCAAGGAGCTTCAGGATGACGGAACCGTTCAGTCTATCGTTGACAAGTATATCAAGGCAAACTAATATTAAACCATATAAAAATTACCGGTCGGCTCCAAGCCGACCGGTAGTTTGGCGTAAAGGAATATAAAAATGGAGGAAAAATTTTGAGTTTAAAGGAACAGTTTATATTAAACTTCGTAGAGGGAGCTCGTTGGAAATGGCTCGTCGACGGTCTCAAGAATACTCTTATCATAACCTTTTTCGCGTTATTGATCGGAGTGGCAATAGGTATTATAATTTCTGTTATTCGTTCTACCTATGATAAAAACAAAGAAACATACAAGAAAAACGGCGGCTTTGGATACTATGTTCTTAAAGTTTTAAATGCTTTTGCGAGTCTTTATTTGACCGTAGTGAGAGGAACTCCTGTAGTTGTTCAGCTTCTTATATCATATTTCATAATTTTTGCTTCAGCGCGTAATGGCGTGGCAGTTGCTATCTTTGCGTTCGGGCTTAACTCCGGCGCGTACGTTGCCGAGATATTCCGCGGCGGAATTATGTCGATCGATAACGGTCAGTTTGAAGCGGGAAGATCTCTCGGATTCAATTACTTTCAAACTATGATACATATAATAATTCCACAGGTAATAAAGGCAGTTCTTCCTACCTTGTGTAACGAGTTTATCGTTCTTTTAAAGGAAACATCCGTTGCGGGTTACGTTGGCGTTATGGACCTCACTAAAGCCGGCGAGCTTATCCGAGGAAGGACCTTCTCAGCATTTATGCCTTTGATAGCCGTAGCAATTATTTATTTGGTGGTTGTCGTTGTTCTTACCCAGCTGGTAAAAATACTTGAGAGGAGATTGCGCAAGAGTGAAAGATAATTACATTATTGAAACAATAGACTTAAAAAAGCATTATAAAGGTTCTGTAATTAAAGCCCTCAACGGCGTAAACTCTCACATAAAAAAGGGAGAGGTTGTGGTTATTATCGGGCCTTCCGGTAGTGGAAAATCCACTCTTTTGCGTTCCTTGAACCTCTTGGAGCTTCCTACTTCGGGATCTATAATCTTCAACGGGGTTGATATAGCTGCTAAAAATGTTAACATAAACATACACAGGCAGAAGATGGGAATGGTATTCCAGCATTTTAATCTTTTTCCTCATATGACTATATTAAAAAATCTTACGGTCGCTCCTATGAAGCTTTTGAAAAAGAGCAAGGAAGAGGCAGAAGCAAAGGCTATGGAGCTCTTGCGCAGAGTTGGACTCGACGATAGAGCGGATTCCTATCCAAGCCAGCTTTCCGGCGGTCAGAAGCAACGTATAGCCATAGTCAGAGCGTTGTGTATGGAGCCTGAGGTTATGCTCTTTGACGAACCCACATCCGCGCTTGATCCCGAAATGGTCGGTGAAGTTCTGGACCTTATGAAGCAGCTTGCGGCAGAGGGAATGACAATGGTAGTTGTTACTCACGAAATGGGATTTGCCAAAGAGGTTGCAGACAGAGTTTTGTTTATGTGCGACGGTGTTATTGAAGAAGAGGGAAGTCCCGAGGAATTCTTTGATAATCCCAAGAGCCCTCGCTTACAGCAATTTCTCGCAAAAGTACTTTAATAAATACAATGAAAAATCGGCAAAGCTTGGCTTTGCCGGTTTTTGTATTCAAATTTTTTAACGATCAGTTCTGTGCGTCTTCTGCGTGAACATCAACGTTACGGACAGCGGAACGAAGAATTCTTATTTTAGATCTGTCGTGGCTTGTTTCAATAGTAACAGTTTCTTCTTTGATGCTTACGATCTTACCGATAATACCGCCGATAGTTGTGATCTCATCGCCAACCTGAAGATTGTTACGCATATTCTGCGTTTCTTTTTCCTGCTTTTTCTGCGGTCTGATCATAAAGAAATAAAAAACAAGGATCATAACCACTATTAAAACAATAGACATAATGCCTTCACCCATAATTATAGATACCTCCAAAAACAAATTTACAGTATTATACCATAATAACCTTATATTTGCAACAAAATAAATGTAAATATTTATTTAAATTTGATTTTTATGGCATTTAATTATTAAAATAGTTGAAAATAAATAAAAATTGTGATATAATAATATGAAACAGTGTTTACAAAATGATTTTTAGAGGTATACAATGTCAAAAGAATTCCTTGAATGCGCCAAAATAATAAACACACACGGCTGTCGCGGAGATGTAAAGCTTGAATCCTGGTGTAACACGCCACAGATACTCGCAGCTATGAAAAACGTATATTTGAAAAACGGAGATGAATATACAAAGCTTAAGGTAAAAAAGGCAGCTGTGTTCAAGCAGTTTGTAATAGCGTCTCTTGAGGGCATAGACGATATGGACAAGGCCATGGAAATGAAAGGAATAATACTGTATGCCAAACGTGCTGATTTTAAACTAAAAAAGGGCGAATATTTTATCGCAGATATAATCGGGCTTGACGTTATACACATTGATACACAAGAAAAGTTAGGAACGCTTAAAGAGGTTATCAACAGAGGCTCGTCCGATCTTTACGTTGTCGATACTGCGCTTGGCGAAAGAATGGTGCCCGTCGTTGATGAATTTATAAAAAGTGTTGACGTGAACAAGGGCATTTTTGTCAAGCCTATCGAAGGCATGTTTGATTGATTTTTTGTTAGATCTACGGAGGATATATGATTTTTGATATTATGACACTTTTTCCCGAGCTTGTTGAACGGGTGCTGGGTGAAAGCATAATCGGCAGAGCCGCAAAAAACGGAATAATAGAGATCAAGTGCCATAATATCAGAGATTTCAGCGAAGATAAGCATCGCAGAGTTGACGACACACCTTACGGAGGCGGAAAAGGAATGCTCATGGCAGCCCCACCAATTTATAATTGCTATAAGCATATTATTGATTCGAGACCTGAAACCGAGGGAAATCGATGTGTTGTATATATGTCGCCCGCGGGAGAGGTGTTAAATCAAAAAAAGGCGGAAGCCCTTGTTAATTTTGAACATATTATCATTCTTTGCGGACACTATGAGGGTGTTGACAGACGCATCATCGATGAAATTGTAGATATGGAAATATCTATCGGTGATTTTGTACTGACAGGGGGAGAGATACCCGCCTGTATTCTTGTAGACTGCGTAGCACGCCTCGCCGATGGAGTTCTTGCAGCCCCCGAGTGCTATGAAGAAGAAAGTATATCAAGCGGCCTCCTTGAATATCCGCAATATACAAGACCTTATGAATTTCACGGAGTGAGTGTTCCGGACGTGCTTATATCGGGACATCACGAAAATATTGAAAAATGGAGACGGGAAAAGGCCATTGAACTCACAAAGGAACGTCGTCCCGACCTATATTCTGAATACGAAAGGAGTGTGAGCAATGAAACGGCGAGATCGAAAAAAACAAGCCGAGGAACAAAATAGATCAGCTAAAGACGTGGTAAGAGAGCGCGGTTTGTTTGTGGTGGCATTGCTTGACCGTTTTTGCGATTTGATATACAATGCATTAAGCAATGGTTTTTTAGGGTTTATCTTTTCCGCGTATTCAACCGAGCAACGAGCTTTGGAAAACGGTTTTGTTTCCAGATATACGTTTAAGTCAACGATTGCGGGTAAAATCTCGCGAAAGACCAGAGAAGTTTTGTCGAGAGAATACGAGGAAAGCTACTTTTTGAAGAAATGGAGAGATCTACTTAAGAAACTCCTGGCTACTCCTCTTAAATCATATGGAAAGATGTTACTTTCGTTTGGCATTTTTTCGGTTTTGATATATTTTATTTTATTGCTCGTTCCTGAATTTGACGCCGGAAACATAGGCGCACTTATAACCGGTATTGCAGTATGTATAGCTTCAACGCCGCTTCTACTGTCAAGGCAAAACCTGGCGTTTTCAATCGGTAGCAACAAGATAACGCGTACAGTATTTTCGGAAATATTTGATTTCAGAGATGAAACATATCAAGTAAAAATCTATAAATCACGCGCTATAACCAACGCACTGATCCTTTTGGGAATGCTTGCGGGTGTTTTAACATTTGTAGTTGATCCTTTGATAATTCTTTCTGCGAGTTTGATGGGACTACTCGCGGCAATAATTATAATCACTCCCGAGATCGGGGTAATAATTTCATTATTTTTCGTTCCGTTTTTCTCGCTGGCTGATATCCCAACAATATCACTTGCAATTTTAATAATTATTACAACCTTTGGGTATTGTATAAAGCTTATAAGAGGAAAAAGAGTTATAAGGTTTGAGCTTATAGATATTTTAATATGCACTTTCATCCTTCTTATTTTGCTCGGCGGGGCATTAAGCGCGACGCCTGACGCATCTCGTCAATCGGGGGCGATGTCATGTGTTTTAATACTTGGATATTTTCTTGTAAGTAATCTTATGAGAACTGAAAAATGGTTGTCTCGTTGTGGATATGCCTTGGTGTCATCTGCAAGCTTAGTGTCCGTAACCGGTATTTTGCAATACGTTTTAGGCTTGGTAGATACAAAATGGTTAGACACCTCGTATTTTCCCAATATCGCCGGAAGAAGCACGGCAATGTTTGAAAACTCAAATTATCTTGCTTTCTATCTTGTTGCGGTTTTCCCGTTTGCATTGCACAATGCAATCACACGTGAAAAGGGAAAAAGCAAGCTACTCAGTGTAATATCCTGTATTCTCATTGTAGTATGCACGGTTTTAACTTGGTCCAGGGGCGCTTGGATAGCTATTATATTTACCGGTATATTGTTTTTGCTCATATATAGTCGAAAGACGTTAAGAATATTGATATCAATAATCATTTTGATTCCGTATGCGATTACTTTTATGCCCCCAAACGTTTTGGCAAGATTTAAAAGCATAGGGGATATGACTGATTCTTCAACGATGTATCGCTTTTACACATGGAAAGGCAGTCTGAGAATTTTAGATGATTTTTTGTGGAGCGGAATAGGATACGGAACAGAGGCCTACAGAGCCATTTATCCGGAATATGCATATGCCGGAATAGAGGCTGCAGCCCATTCGCATAGCTTGTTCCTGCAAATATTTATCGGTTTGGGAATCGGTGGCATATTAGTATTCCTTCTTACAATGTTCGTTTTTGCTCAAAAGAATTTTGAATATTTCAAAAAACCGTTCAACGAAAATTCAAGGCTTATTGCGGCAACGGCATTTTCGGCAATTATAGGAATGCTTGTTATGGGACTTTTTGATTATATTTGGTATAATTACAGAATTTTCTTTATGTTTTGGGCAATATTGGGAATATCGATAGCAGCTATAAGGTTCGGCAACAGAGAAGTGAATAAAAAAGAGTTCTTTATTTCTGCCGATGCGCAAAAGTCCGCTATTGATATTGAATTTGAAGACAGATAAAAGGAGTAACTTATGAATAGTAATATAAATACGCCTGTAAAAAAATCAGGACAGCAAAAAAAGAAACTAAAATTCAATTTTATTGATTTTTTGCTTATTTTATTGATATTAGCCATAATCGCAACTGTCATTTACGTTTTTGCTCCTTTTTCATGGATAGAGCAGCGAAACGGTACGATTGATCTCCAGTATACCATAGAGATCCAAGCGGTTGACGAGGTATTTATTGAGAATATACAAGAAAACGATATCGTAATAGACTCGGTATCCAAAAACGTTATTGGCAGTGTTGTGGCGGTAGATTACAATACGCAGTATTCAGTATTGCAATATGATGAATCGAGCCGAGAAGGAATTCTCTCGGTTATACCGGACAAATACAATCTGATTATAACCATATCGACCGATAAAGCCGTTTTTAATGATGGAGAAGGTTATTCCATAAATGGATGCAGAATAGCGGTCGGAGAGAAAATAAACGCTAAATTTCCTAATTATATCGCCGAAGGCTATTGCATAGGCATTGACTAAGCAAAGGGGGAAGGTTTTTTATGAAAAAAGATAAAATTAAAACAGAAAAATCCAAAAAGCTTCCTCGCTTTGGCGCATTAGATGCGTTTATTATCCTTGTTGTTATTGTTATCATAGTCGGTGTATTTTTCAGATACAGACTTTTAGATGTTTTGAATGCACAGCAGAATCTCAGTGATTACAACGTTTCGTTCTCTGTTGAAAACGTAAGATATACAACACCGGATTATATAAACATTGGCGACGTAGTTTATTTCAAGGATAGCGGAGCAGAGCTTGGAGTTATAACTAATGAGTCTGAGAATATGGGCGCGTTTACAGTTGCTCCCGCGTCTGAAATGTTTACCGATAGCAACGGAAATATGATAGAGGTACACTATCCTAACGAAACAAGGGTCAGCATTAACGGAAAAATGATTTGCTCCGCTCAGGTTTCGGAAACCGGCGGCATTCTTATCAACGGAAACACCTATCTTGCACCCGGACAAACAGTTGACGTGACGACCGAGCTCGTTACAATGACGATACAGATAAACAATATTGAGCCTAAAGAATAATTGAAAAACAGGGCATAATTGTGATTGTTTTTTGAAAAATGTGAAAAATAATACTGTTTTGAGCTTTTTTATTCAAAAACTTTGGCTAAAATTACCAATATTTAGCTATTGATTTTGTTCTGTATTTTTGATATACTAATATATGTAAAGAAATCTAATGTTGTATTTACTTGATAGGAACAGGAGCGCATTTATGGTAAGCAGAGATATTACAATAATAAACAATATTGGTCTTCACGCAAGACCTGCAACATTTTTTATACAAAAAGCAAATACATATAAGTCTTCGATCTGGATCGAAAAGGAAGATAGAAAGATCAACGCAAAAAGCTTGCTGGGGGTTCTTTCGATGGGAATTGCTCAGGGAATGACTATTACCTTAACGGCTGAAGGCGACGATGAGGAAAGAGCTATCAACGGTCTTATTGAATTGATTAATACCGGCTTTTCAGAATTCGAAAAATAATCATATATTCAAAAGGGCTGTTATATAACAGCCCTTTGATTTTTACAAGGAGGTAAAGATGCCGCAAACGCAAAAGAGAACAGATGAGCTTTTAAAGAAGGCAAATTCTTTGCCTCTGACTCCGGGCGTATATATTATGAAAGATCGAAATGGGAAGGTTATATACGTTGGAAAATCACGAAAGCTAAAAAATCGGGTATCACAATATTTTCAAAATTCACTTAAAAATTTAAAGACGGAAAAGATGGTCCGTCTGGCTGAGGATTTTGAATATATCCTTTGTCAAAGTGAGATAGAAGCGCTGACCCTGGAAAATTCTCTTATAAAAAAATATTCTCCAAAATACAATATAAGATTAAAGGACTCAAAGCAATATCCTTATATAAAAATCACCGCGGAAGAATATCCAAGAGTAATATATACTCGAAAAAGACTTGCCGATAAAGGTAAATATTTTGGACCATTTACAGGAACCTCTACAATACACGCCATTATTGACATTATATATAAATCACTTGGAATTCCTAATTGTAAACGAAGCTTCCCAAGAGACATCGGAAAGGAAAGACCGTGCATTTATTATCAAATGAAAAAATGCTGCGGACTTTGCACGGGTAACGTTTCAAAAGAGGAGTACGATAGTCTTGTAAAGTGCGCGATAGATATGCTACGAGGAAACACTTCAAAAACCATCGATACTATAGAGCAGCAAATGCTTGCCTTTGCAGAGCAGGAAAACTTCGAGGCGGCTGCGAAATGTCGGGATACCATTGCCGCACTGAAAAATCTAAGCGAAAAGCAACATATGGTGGCATCGCCCGACACCGATATGGACATATTCGGATATTATAATGACGAGCTTGCGTCTTGTATTTCCGCCATGTACGTAAGATACGGTGCCGTGTCGGATAAATACGATTTTACTTTTGACTCGGACGCACAAACGGACAGCGGAGCACTTTCTGCCTTTTTGGTTGAGCACTATAACCGTTACGATTATATTCCGCGAAATATCGTCGTTTCCTTTGAACTTGATGAAGCGGACAAGGATACTCTTGAAAAATATTTTTCAGAACGCGCGGGCAGAAAGGTTACGTTGCACCGTCCCGAACGCGGAGATATAAAGAAGCTATGTGATACCGTCGTATCAAATGCTGCAGAAAAAGCTCGTCAGCTAAAGCTGCAAATGCAAAACGATGAAAGCGTTCTGGCAAAGCTTGCAACGCTCTTGGCGCTTGAAACCTTACCGCAGCGAATAGAAGCCTACGATATTTCCAATATCGGAGCTGAAAACATTACCGCAGGTATGGTAGTATATGAGGACGGAAAACCAAAGAAAAGCGATTATCGAACCTTTTCTATAAAGAGTGTTGACGGTATTGATGACTACTCATCTATGCGTGAGGCACTTACAAGGCGCATTTTAAGGCTCAAGAGCGAAAAGAGCGGTTCGTTTGCGCAAATACCCGACCTGATACTGATCGACGGCGGTAGGGGTCATATTTCGACTGTAAAGGCGGTTCTGGAAAACGAGGGTGTGGATATTCCGGTTTTTGGAATGGTCAAGGATGACTTTCACAAGACCAGAGCGCTTTGTACCGATACAGAGGAGATAAATATTGCTAAGGAGAAGGCAGTATTTGGATTGATATACAGAATTCAGGAAGAGGTGCACAGATATACAGTTGGACGAACGACCAACGCCAAACGTTCTACCTTGAAGCACTCCTCACTTGAGAATATCAAGGGAATAGGTCCTGCCAAGGCAAAGGCGCTGCTTCTCCATTTTGGCACGTTTTCGGCGGTAAAATCGGCTGATATAACCGCTCTTGAAGTCGTTCCGGGAATAAGTCAAACCGACGCGGAAAATATTTATAATTATTTTAATTCTAAAGGATAATATTATGAGAATTATTACAGGCAAGGCGAAGGGAATTAACATAAAAACACTTGAGGGCGAGGCTACCCGTCCGACATCACAAAGAGTCAAGGAAGCCGTTTTTTCTATGCTTCAATTTGATATTGAGGGTAGAAGAGTGCTTGATCTTTTTTCCGGCTCGGGACAAATGGCGCTTGAAGCAATAAGCCGCGGCGCGTCTTTTGCCGTTATGGTGGACAGAGCACCCGAAGCAATAAAAATAATAAACGATAACGTTATAAAAACCAAGTTCATATCTCAATGCGAGATCCGCAAGGAAGACTATCTATCATTTTTGAGCAGATACAGAGGCGAAAAATTCGATATAATTTTTCTCGATCCGCCTTATGCATCGGGCTTTTATGCTCCGGCGCTCAAAAAGCTTCTCGAGCGCGACATAATAAAATCCACTTCGTTGATAATTTGCGAAAGCGACAATGTCGAAATTTTTGGAAATGATAACACACTTGCAGGACGGTTTGACGTTATCAAGCAAACCGGATACGGAAGAATATGTATCACGATTCTTTCGCCCAAAAAGGAGAACTCTAATGAACTGTAAAAGAATCGCAATCGTTCCCGGCAGCTTTGATCCAATAACTAACGGACATCTCGACATTTTACGGCGTGCCGCGTCGGAATATGAGGTCGTTTATCTTGCGGTGATGATAAACGCCAGCAAGCAATATCTTTTCAGTATTGAGCAGAGAACCGAGATTGCAAAAGCTGCAACAAGTGATATAAAAAACGTTAAGGTCATATCTTCTGAGGGGATGCTTTGGCGACTCGCCAAAGAGCTTGATGCCGACGCTATCGTTAAAGGTTACAGAAACCAAAACGACTATGCGTATGAGCTTGAAATGGCTAAATTCAACGAGGAACACTATCCTTTGGCAAAAACTGTTTTGCTTAAAGCCGATCCCAAGCTTGAGAAGTTGAGCTCGACCGCACTCAGAGAAAAGCTTGCCAGAAACGAAAGCATAGAAGAATTGATTCCCAAGGCCGCTGCGGAATTGGTATATAAGTTCTATAAATAATAAAAGGCGCTTTATAAGCGCCTTTTATTATTTTGCTTCAAGAGATTCCTTTAAAGCAGACATATTATTTGTGGGCAAGTTAGCGCGCTCGTCATATCTGACACCGATATACAGATCAAAAATTTCTTTTTCGGCATCGTTGTTTTGCGTACGCTCAAGCAACTCGGATGGAGTATCGCAAGCGTAAACTCTTGTTCCGCTTTTTATTTTTGAGTTGATCATTTGTCTGTACAAAAAACTAAGACGCTCTCTATCGGATTGAAGATTTTTCCATTTTGGATGCTTCTTGCGCACAGCGGCTTTCTTTTCGAAAATATCGGAATCAAAGGTTATTTTCGCATTACTGCCAATTATGTTTTTTCTATGCTTTCTGCCAATGTTGAATCTTTTCAATATGCGTTCCGCAGCTCGCATAAAAAATGAACTTAATTTTTCGAAAATAGATTGCCCGATTCGCAGAAAACGCTTTTTCCACTTTTTTCGCCATAACTCACGCAAAAGCCAAGCAAATGCAAAAAAGTTAGCAAAGCCCAAAAGAATAATTGCAAATCTGCCAAAGCTCGTTTCGGGCGGATCATTTATCAGTATAACAGATATATATAAAAATATCGACAGGAAAAAGATGCAGAAAATCTCTCGCCAAAAATTACGAATCAATTTCATAACGCATCCTCTCTTTCTTTTAAGGGAATTACGCAAACGTTTCTTCCTGTATTTTGAATATTTCGTAGCATTTTGGCAGTATTTGATTCAAGCACCGGAGTGATCAGATATATATCCGTATCGCGCGAAAGCTCGGTCAGGCATTTCTCAAGCAAGGCGGTTATTGAATAATTGTGTTTGTCAAAATAATTTATTTTCGCAAAACACTCGAGAATGCTTTTTGTGTGTACAGTGCCGGTGCCGCAGGGAATATACACGTAAGGCTTTTCTCCAATAGCGCAGTTTGCGGAAAATCCTGCCGAACCGCCGTGCTTTATTATTTCGGACAAAAGATAGCAGGAATAGGAAAGCCCATATTCCAATTGTTGCTTTTGCGTCTCCAAAGTGCCGTTGTCCGCATAATTAAACAGATCAAGAAAGATCATCGAATCAAAATTTCGTGAGCTATCGTAATTATTGCTCATCAGCTGCAGCATACCGCCCGAAAATGAGCGAGCTGACGCCTTGAAATTTATATTTCGCATAGGATCACCCGACATATATTTCCTGATGCCTGATACAAAGAACGGATCCTCTATATACTTGCTTTTTGAGATGCTGTTTCCAACCCTGTAAAGATCCGGGGGCATATCCGCAACTATTTCTGAATATTTAGGATATACGTGCATATGTAGCGGAGCAGAGAAGAGGAACTCATTCTTTCGGTATTTAATTATGGACGTTTCAAGGGTGTAATATCCTCTGATATCCGCTTGAACCTTATGATCCTTTGTAACAGTAGCGTGCGGTGGAATATAAAATATACTCATTATTTTAGTATATTTTTCGCACATGATATCATCAATTGTAAAGCCGGCAGGAACGAAAAATTCCATTTTTACAGATATCAAGGGGAGCCACGTGGGGTTATGTAAAACTTCGGTCAAAATGAAATCTTCTCCCGCAAATACGCCATCGGTTGATAATTTTCTTTGATATTCAAGCTTTTCGATAGCTCTTATCTTTAACTTGCGATACCAAATAATTATCAAAACGAGAGCAATTATTATTCCTAATAATATCCAAAACAGCTTAGACGTTAATATCGTGGCTAAAAGATCGACGACATATAATAAGAATTTTTGCATATTATCTTCTGCTTGAAAAATCTATATCTTCGCTTGGAACCGCAACCGTTTCCAGAATTGCTTTAACCGTTTCTTTGCCCTCGTCTCCGCGACGGAAAAAGCTATTATTAAATACGATGCGGTGAGAGAGAACCGGGACAGCAGCTTTCTTTATGTCGTCGGGCAAAACGTGATCGCGTCCGGATATAGCAGCATAGCCCTGAGCAACCTTTACCAAGGCGATCATCGCGCGGGGACTCGCGCCGAGCATAACGTCTTTAGCATATCGTGTCGCATCACAAATATCCGCCGCATATCCAAGAATATCCTTGTGAACGTAAACCTGCTTTAATTCTTCACGCGCCTCAACTATAAGCTCTTTTGTTATCTCGGAATCAAGGTTTTTCGCTGAAAAATCATTTAACTTCCGTGAAAGGATTTCAATATTTTCATCACGCGTGGGATAACCCATAGAGGTCTTTATAAGAAAACGGTCAAGCTGCGCCTCGGGAAGATCAAAGGTTCCTTTAGTTTCAATGGGGTTTTGTGTTGCTATAACCATAAACGGTTCTTCGAGTCGGTAGGTAACACCTTCAACACTAACCTGATGTTCTTCCATACATTCAAGAAGACCGGACTGCGTCTTAGGCATAGCGCGGTTGATCTCATCAGCAAGCAACACGTTTGTGAAAACAGGTCCCTTTATAAATCTGAACTCCGATAATTTCATATCGAAAAAGTTGACTCCGATCATATCCGACGGAAGCATATCCGGGACGCACTGTACGCGCTTAAAGTCAAGCGAGAGTGCATTAGCGAAAGTCTTCGCAAGAACCGTTTTACCGGTTCCGGGAACGTCATCAATCAGAATATGCCCTTCGCAAAGCAAAGCTATTATTGCCAGCTCGGTAACGCTCTCCTTGCCGACTATCACGCGTCCTACGCGCTCCATTACATTGTTATATACTTTATCAATTGCCACGAACATATGACGTCCTCCATAAAAATATATATCTTTAATTTTATTATATCATACGTAGAAAAAAATGTCAATAAAAAGTCAATTGAGGTTATTCTACAAAACTGTTACGATCAAGTTCTAAATAATAATATGTCCCCATATATTTTACTGAAAACATATTGGAGGTTTTGTATATGGAAGAGCATTCTATTTACCGAGATATAGCCGAGCGAACCGGTGGAGACATTTACATCGGAGTTGTGGGCCCCGTCAGAACGGGAAAATCGACGTTTATAAAAAGATTTATGGAAGCATTGGTTTTGCCGAATATTGAGAACGGATATTCGCGCGACAGAGCACGCGACGAAATGCCGCAATCTGCGGCAGGAAAAACTGTAATGACCACAGAACCAAAATTCGTTCCCGACGAAGCTGTTACCATAAAGCTTGATGATTGCGCGTCTCTCCGAGTGAAAATGATAGATTGTGTCGGATATATAGTATCCGAGGCTCTCGGAACGATTGAGAACGGTCAGCCGCGTATGGTAAACACACCCTGGCAGGAAGAGCCTATGCCGTTTGTAGAGGCGGCTGAAATGGGCACGGAAAAGGTTATCAAGGAGCATTCAACTATTGGTATGCTTATTACGTCCGACGGCACTATCGGCGAAATCTCTCGCGAGAGCTACGTTCCCGCAGAGGAGAGAATTGTAAATGAGCTAAAGGAGATCGGCAAGCCGTTCGCAATAATCCTGAACTCCGCAGAGCCTACCTCTGAGGACGCTATATCGCTGGCTTATGAGCTTGAGTCAAAATACAACGTTCCCGTGGCGCTTGTGAGCTGTATAGATCTTGATTCTGAGGACATAAGAAATATTCTTGACCTTGTATTACACGAATTTCCCGTAACCGAAATGAGATATCAATTGCCTACCTGGATGAGCGCAATCGATGCATCTCACCCCATAAAAGCCTCTATTTACGAGACGGTAAAGGCTTGCTCCGATAAGATAAAAAAGGCAGGCGACGTTAAAGATGCGGTAAGTAAGCTTGCAGATAACGAATACGTAAAAAGCTATAATCTTGATGAGATAGATCTTGGCACGGGTAAGGCAAGACTAACGCTTAAGCTTGACGATAAGCTCTATTATGAGATTCTCAGCGAGCTTACGGGATTCGACATAGACAGCGAGAGTGCGCTCATCGAGCTTCTCAAGGAGCTGTCGGCGTCCAAATCGCGCTTTGACAGAGTAGCCGAGGCGCTCGATATGGCAGAGGAGAAGGGATATGGAATCGTAATGCCCTCGATCGACGATCTGCATCTTGAAGAACCAGAGATAGTCAAGAGATCGGGCGGATACGGTGTCAAGCTCTGCGCATCGGCACAGTCGATACATCTTATAAGAGCAAATATTGAGACCGAGATAAGCCCAATGGTCGGTACCGAGCAGCAATCCGAGGAGTTGGTAAAATATATGCTCAAGGAGTTTGAGGAGGATCCCGGCAGGATCTGGGAATCCAACGTATTTGGCAAGAGTCTCTACGAGCTTGTCAATGAGGGCTTGCACACCAAGCTCGAACATATGCCCGAGGAATCTCGCGTCAAGCTTTCCGAAACGCTTGAAAGAATCATCAACGAGGGAAGCGGCGGACTTATTTGTATTATACTGTAAAAATAATAAAAAACGCAATCATAATTTTATGGTTGCGTTTTTGTTATATTATGTGATATAATTTTATTAGAAAATGCACCCAAATTCAAAAACGCCACACTATATGAATGAAAGGAGGCGAGAAAATGCAAAATGCGAACGAAATGCGTGATCGGCTTATCAACGAATTTGCCGAAAATTATATGGAGAAGTTATTTTACTTCTGCTTGAAAAAGACAGGTAGTAATATTGAAGCTGAAGATCTGACACAGGATATTGCGCTTCAGATCATCACGGCTTTGAACAAAGGCACGATTCCTACAAGTTTTTCAGCGTGGATATGGCAGATTGCGCGTAATCGTTATTCGGTATGGGCAAAGAAAAAGCATAAGTGCAACGAGTCGGTAACCGGTTCCGATATCGGCGATTATGAGATCGAGGACGAAAGCGAAAATATCCTTGATGAAATGGTACATACAGAGCAACTGGCTCTGCTTCGGCGCGAGCTGGCGTTTATCAAAAGCGATTATCGTAATATCGTCGTTGCTTATTACATCGAAAACAAAAATGTTCGAGAGATTGCAGAATCGCTCTCGCTTCCCACAAACACGGTCAAGTCTCGACTTCTCCGTGCAAGACAAATTTTGAAAGAAGGTATGGATATGGCAAGAGAATTTGGTATTAGAAGCTATAAGCCGGAGGAAGTGGACTATAGCAACAACTGTTCACGCCCCGGCGACAAGAACCAACCCTATAGTGTGATGAAACACAAAATGTATCAGAATATTATGTTGGAAGCCTATGGAAATCCCTCCACCGCAGAAGAGCTTTCCTTGGAGCTTGGCGTGGCGCTCCCTTATATGGAGGATGAATTGGAATGGATGACGAAAGAAACCTTTTTGATCAAAGACGGAAATAAATATCAAACCGCGTTTCCTATCGTAAGCCGTTCTGCCCAAGAGCAAGTACATTTCGCTTGGTTAACCGCTGCGCCTTCGATTACAAAAGCCTTAATCTCTTTTGTGGAGCGTCTGAATGATGCATTTGCAGAGCAAGGGGAGGCATTTTATGGTCAATATCAGGACTATGAAAGCGCTAAGTGGTCGATTTTGATGTTGGCATTTGATTATTTCATGTATAAAGCACCGAAAATCCGTGAATTTACCAAGCGTCCCGACAACGGATATTGGGATATAATTGGATATCAGAAGCGACCTGTATCCGAGCCGAATTTTGTAGGTAATCACTGTGGCTATTATGGTTTCCAACAGTTCAAATACGAGTTTGACGGAATTTCTGATCGAACTCCGCCTTATCTTACAGAAGAGGAGTCGAAGGTTTTGTATGAATTTGTCATGGAAAATACGGTAGAGGAGAATGGTAAAATCGTTAAAAAACTGCTTGAATACGGATATTTGAAGGAAAACGAAAATGCGTATATCCCCGATGTAGTTACGATAAAAACGGATGACGTCAGAAAAGCGATTCGGAACATGGACGAGCGCGTCATATCTGAGCTTTCTGCGCTGGCTGAACGTGCAAAAGCTATGCTAAAAAACTTGTATGACGAGGTTTACGGCATCGTATGTGCTGATCTTCCCCCTGTATTTTTGAATGATGTTTATCAATGCAGAATGGCAGTTTCGAATTGTTATTTCTGTCGTGGATATGTTATGTCGGAAGCGTTGAAAAGTGGGTATTTGCTCGCTTATGATCAAGTAAGTCCCGCCATTGGCGCACATTTTTGGCTCGATTCATAAAGCAAACCGCCGAGAGCGATCTTTTGGTCGCTCTCGGCGGTTATATTTTATTCCTTATCCGACGCGCCGCCCTGTGAGGCAAGGGGATTCTTTTCCATAGCCTCCTCCATGCTTCTGTTGCTAACGTGTGTGTATATTTGCGTGGTGTTGAGCTGCTCGTGTCCGAGGATATCCTTGAGCACTCTTACGTCAACGTTACCGGTCTGATACATAAGAGTTGCCGCGGTGTGTCTCAATTTGTGTACCGAATAGTGCTTGGATTCGAGCCCCGCAATCTCCAGATATTTGTAAACCAACCATTGAACAGTTTTTACGCTGATGCGCTGATTTCGGTTGCTCAAAAAGAGCGCGCGCTCGGCGCAGTTCTTATATTTATCACTTTTCCTTATCGTGAAATAATCCGAAAGAGCGGTCCTGCACGCCTCGTTAAGATATACTATTCTTTGCTTGTTGCCTTTACCCGTAACCGTAAGGGAACGGAACTCTCGGTCAACGTCTTCAACGTTGATTCCAACAAGCTCCGAGACTCGCATACCGCAATTAAGGAAAAGAGTAACGATAGCGTAATCTCGCGTAACGCTTTTGGATTCCTTATCGTTTTTGACGGCGTTAAGAAGCTCCAGGCTTTCTTCGAGTGTCAAATGCTTGGGCAGAGCTTGCTTTTTCTTAGGCGCCTCAATATTTATCGCGGGATTATCCTCAAGCATCATTCTTTTGGTCGAAAGATACTTAAAAAATCCCTTGATAGAGGACAGCTTTCGAGACTTTGCCGCCGCCATATTTCCTCGCACGTTGTCAGCGTACAAAAGGAACTCATAGATGTCCTCGGTCGTGATGTTTTTTATGTAATCGAGGTCGACACGGCTTATATCTATATTTTCAAAATCCTCGCTATCGGGAGATATCTTCTGATCTCGCGCAAGCAAAAATCTGAAAAACGTACGAAGGTCAAGAAGATACTCCGACACGGTCTTTTCGGAAGCGTTTTGAATTGCTGATTTGTATGACGCAAATTCTCTTACAAGAGTAGGAAGCGTATTTAGCGGAACACTATATGCCATAGATTTTTCCTCCAAAAGTTTTGTCTAATTATATTATATAAAAAATCGTGAGAATTTAGTGAATCAAGTGTAAATTTTTCTTGGATTATCTTGAAAATATCAACGCTTTTATATATAATTGTCTTATTGATCATTCAAGGAGAATTTTAATGAAAAGCTTTTTTAATTTACACGGATACACCTGCCTTAAATTATTTATCAATCAGGTTGCTATATCCATATTCGGAACAGTTCTCGCAATGGCGACAACTGCTATGGGAAACGACGCGGTAACTATCGGTGTCAGTATATTTGCCATACTGTTTTTCATCTTTTTGATATATAACGTAATGTGGGAGGTAGGCGCAAAGGACAGGCTTTCCTTTGACCTCGGTAAAAAAGAGAAAAAGCTTGGCACGGGACTCATAATTGCGCTTGTTGCTAACGTTCCTAATTTTATTATTGCTATTCTTTATACGGTCGGATATCCCTTTATGGAGAATCACGAATGGGCAGGCGGACTTTGCGCAATAGTAAAGGTAATAAGCCTCTTCATTGAGGGAATGTACTCTGGTCTCATTACGTCTGTTATGATAGGCGGAGCACAGCTCTCATATTTCTGGTGGACGTATTTCGCTATAACAGTACCTACGATCGCGGCTATCTGGATAAGCTATCTTATCGGATTTTCGAATTTCAGATTCTTCCCGTCGTTTTCAATGCATTCGAACAACAAAAAATAAATAAAGCAACGGCTTCATCTCAATTGATGAAGCCGTTTATTTTTTTCGTTTGTTTCTTGTTATCTTTATATTGAAATGCTCGGTTACAAAATATGCGGTCAACAGTAACGCAAAAATTATCATGCTTGACACAAAAAATCTATCAAGGAAAAAGCTTTTCATTCTATCAAGAGAGAACAATATCGAATTTTCCTCAACGTCTGAACCGGTAAGAAGCTTGGCGCTTCCGATTATTTCTCCGTTATAAAAGATATCCACGCCGCCTACAACAGTACCGGGCTTTATTGGCGCACTGAGACTTTTGTCGTGAAGATAATATCCGTAGGTTATATCGTTATTAACGTCTATATCAGGGGAAACGAGTGCGTATATCTCGCCGCCCGAATAGCAGTCAACGGTGGCGCAGTCAACGGTGGCTTTGTCCGCGTTGACGGGCGGTAGCGCAAGGCTTACGTCAAGCTCGCAAATATACTGATCACTATCAAAAACCTTTTGATATTTATAATTGTCAAAAGCATACTCGGATATCTCATTTACGTATTTGTAGGATAGAATTTCATCGCTGTACGGATCTTCCTTAGCCCCCATAACCGCACATAAAAACTCCGTACCGTTCTTTTCAAGATATGTAATTGCGGTATACTGTCCGAGATCTGTAAAGCCTGCGATAAGACCGTACGCATGTTTGTTCTGATATCCCGACGCATAAAAGCTACTTATCAGCGAATTTCTGTTAAATAGCTTGATCTCTTTGTCCGAGCTTTGAAGCTTGATAATATACGAAAGGGAAGAGCTGGCTTCCATATAAAGAGAATTGCTCGCCGCTATTCGAGAAATGATTAGCGCATCCTCAGCAGTCGTATGCATTTTTTCGTCATCATATCCCGAAGGATTCGTGAAAAAGGTGTTTTTGGCTCCCCAGGATGCAACGGTATCGTTCATAAGCTTCACAAAGGCGTCCACAGAGCCCGACAGCGCCGTTGCAAGCGCATAGCAGGCATCATTACCTCCTCCGCATATAACGCCGTACAGAAGATCCTTGTAGCTCACAATATCGCCTGCGCTAAGCTTTATTTTGGCGCCTTGGGCATTGTTCAGCATTTGCTCGGTGATCTCTACGGTGTCATCTATACGATCTGCGAAATATTCGCAAAAAATGATGCCGCTGACCATTTTTGTGAGAGATCCGGTAAATATTTGTTTGTCTATATTTTTTGAGAATATAATCTTATTAGTGTTAAGATTAAATAAAAATACCGCGTCGGCTGCCGAAACATCCGGGAAGTAGTTATCATCAGCGTGAGCGGGCAGAGAACAGGCGGTAATTGTTAAAGTAAAAGAAAAAAGGAGGATGAAAACTCGAAACAAAGTGCTATTTCTCATTTATCGTTCCTCCCAAATATTTCAGATCATTGTATGTTAAGATAATGCTTTATAAGCTCGTCAAGCAGTATGTCGCGATTGATATGGGCTATAATGCCGCGCGCGTTCTTCCAGTCGGTAATATATACAGGATCCTCCGACAGAATATATCCTGCTATCTGCTTTGTAGGATTATAACCCTTTTCGCAAAGAGCATTGTAAACCTCTACGAGCATTTCTTTCATTTCATTTTTATCAGGCTCGCGCCTTTTGTTTTGTATATTGTCGTTCATGCTTCCTCCAAAAGTACAGATAGGATATATTTTAAAAATAGTATATCACACAAGAATCCTTATTTCTACAAACTATTTGTTAATTTTTATTTATTATAGTAATTTTTTTATCGCTAACTATTGATTTTTGACTTATTTTGGTGTATAATAATTCAGTAATAATTTAAAGGAGATTTAAAATTATGTTGGTATCAGCAAAAGACATGTTGCAAAAAGCAAAAGCAGGCAAATATGCCGTAGGACAGTTCAACATCAATAATCTTGAGTGGACTAAAGCTATTCTTCTCACTGCGCAGGAGCTTAACTCTCCTGTTATTCTCGGTGTTTCCGAGGGCGCAGGTAAGTATATGGCAGGCTACAAGACTGTTGTTGGTATGGTTAACGGAATGCTTGAGGAGCTTAATATCACAGTTCCCGTTGCGCTCCACCTTGACCACGGCTCATATGAGGCTTGTTATAAATGTATAGACGCAGGATTCTCCTCCGTTATGTTTGACGGCTCTCACTATCCGATCGACGAAAACGTTGAAAAGACCAAAGAGCTCGTTAAGGTTTGTAACGAAAAGGGACTTTCTCTCGAGGCAGAGGTTGGCTCTATCGGCGGCGAAGAAGACGGTGTTATCGGCGCAGGTGAGTGTGCAGACCCCAACGAATGCAAGATGATCGCAGACCTTGGCGTTACTATGCTTGCAGCAGGTATCGGTAACATTCACGGTAAATATCCTGCAAACTGGGCAGGGCTTTCTTTTGAAACTCTTGATGCAGTTCAGCAGAAGACGGGCGATATGCCTCTCGTTCTTCACGGCGGAACAGGTATCCCTGAGGATATGATCAAGAAGGCTATCTCTCTTGGCGTTGCAAAGATCAACGTTAACACCGAGTGCCAGCTCTCATTCGCTGCAGCTACCAGAGGATATATTGAGGCAGGTAAGGATCTTTCCGGTAAGGGCTTTGACCCCAGAAAGCTTCTCGCACCCGGCGTTGAGGCTATCAAAGAAACAGTAAAAGCAAAGATGGAGCTTTTCGGTTCTGTTGGTAAGGCATAATTTTAAGATATAATTACAACAAGGTTGCGGCTTTAGTGCGGCAACCTTTGTTTTGGATACTTCAGTATTTATAATATGTTTTTTGTAGGAGAAGGTAACTGAAATGACAAAAATAGACATAATTTCCGGATTTTTGGGAGCAGGAAAAACAACACTTATAAATAGATTGATCAAAGAGGCTTATTCCGGCGAAAAGGTAGTTCTTATTGAGAACGAATTTGGAGAAATAGGAATAGACGGTGGATTTTTAAAAGATGCAGGCATAGAAATAACAGAGATGAACTCTGGATGTATATGCTGCTCACTTGTTGGCGACTTCAGTGAAGCGCTTAACAAGGTCGTAAAAGAATATGCACCGGATAGAATATTGATCGAGCCTTCCGGAGTCGGAAAACTCTCCGATGTTACAAAAGCGGTGGTTGACGCCAAGATTGACTGCGCAGAGCTCAACAGCGCAACCGTCGTTGTTGACGTTAATAAGTGTAAAATGTATATGAAGAATTTCGGTGAGTTCTTCAATAATCAAATAGAAAATGCGGGTTGTATAGTTTTCAGCCATACAGATAAAACTACCGACGCAAAGCTTGCTGAAGCACTTTCTCTCGTTAGAGAACACAATTCAAAGGCAACCGTTGTAACGACTCCCGCAGATAAGCTTGATATATCTACGCTCCTTTCTGCAATCGAAAACAAAGATACCGTTTCATCCCTTGCAGAATCACTTATCGAGGAAGAGGAATGCCCGATCTGTCATCATCACCATCATCATCACCATGATCACGATGAGTGTCATCACGAGCACCATCACCATGATCACGATGAGTGTCATCACGAGCATCATCACCATGATCACGATGAGTGCCATCACGAGCATCATCACTATGATCACGATGAGTGCCATCACGAACATCATCACCATGATCATCACCATCATCACGCAGATGAGGTGTTTACCAGTTGGGGCGTTGAAACCTTAAAGAAATATTCGGCTGAGGATATTAGAAACATTCTTGAGGCGCTCGAGGATTCCGACAAGTACGGATTTATTCTCAGAGCAAAGGGAATCGTTGCTTCTGACGGCAACGATTGGATATATTTCGATTATGTTCCCGAGGAGCCCGACGTAAGACTCGGTGCCCCCGCAGCGATCGGTAAGCTCTGTGTTATCGGTTCTAAAATCAATGAGCACGAAATAGAGCATCTTTTTGGCATTAAGGAGTAAAAAATGAAGCTTCCCGTTTATATCTTTACAGGATTTCTTGAAGGCGGAAAAACCAGCATTATTCAGGAATCGCTTAACGATCAAAAGTTTAACAGTGGTGAAAAAACGCTTATCATTATGTGCGAAGAGGGAGAGATAGAGCTTGATCCTTCTAAGTTCTGGGGTAAAAACGTTTATATCGAGCTTATTGAGGCCGAAACCGATTTTACGCGCGACACCCTCAGTGCTCTTGCTTCTAAGCACAGATATGACAGAGTTATCATTGAATTTAACGGAATGTGGCAAATGCAGACGCTTTACAATGCGCTCCCTTATGATTGGGAGATCTATCAGAATATGATGTTTGCCGATGCTTCGACTTTTTTGTTCTATAACAAGAATATGCGTCAGCTCACATTCGAAAAAATAGCGGGCGCTGAAATGATAGTACTCAATCGCACTCCCGATGATATAAACAAGGACGAAATACATCAGGTAATAAGAGGAATATCTCGCCGCATTGCTATCGTTTACGATTACCCGGACGGACACATCGAATACGATGACATTGAAGATCCGCTCCCCTTTGATAAAGATGCAGACGTTATAGAGATCGCAGATGATGATTATGCGCTCTGGTACAGAGATCTGTCTGAAGATATGATGTCCTACGAAGGCAAGACCGTAAAATTCAAAGGAATTGCCGCAACAGATCCCAGACTGCCCGCAAACCAAATCATTCTCGGACGCCACATCATGACCTGTTGTGCTGACGATATTCAATACGGCGGTCTTGTATGCGTATTCAAAACCAAGCCTGTCGTAAAAACAAGAGATTGGCTTACTGTTAGCGGAAAAATAAAAATAGATACGACAAAGCTTTACAGAAACAAAGGCCCTGTAATTTATGTAGAATCTACCGAGTTTGCAGTAAAGCCGAAGCAAGAAGTCGCAACGTTTTATTGATAAATTAAAACTCAAATAAAAAACGGAAAGGTATTACCTTTCCGTTTTCTGTTTTTATTCAATCTCTCCGGCAATCTTTATGTCAAGATCTATGAGCTCTTTGAGCGAAAGAGCAGGGGACTCAATACCTTTTACGACCTTGTCGTTTACCGTTACGCATTCAATATCGTCGCGAGACGGAATGTCGTACATAATAGATAACATCATATTCTCGAAGATTGCACGAAGACCGCGCGCGCCTGTATTCCTTGCGATCGCTTCAGCAGCGATTGCTTCCAGGGCGCTATTCTCAAGTTTAAGCTCTACTCCGTCCATCTCAAGAAGCTTAACGTACTGCTTGATAAGGGAGTTTTTGGGCTCCTTCAATATTCTAACCAATGCGTCCTTGTCGAGATTTTGGAGCGGAACGATAACAGGAATTCTTCCTACAAGCTCTGGAATAAGCCCAAATTTAACGATATCGTGAGGAACTACGTCCTTAAAGGTTCCTGCCTTTAAGCGCTCTTCCTTGTTTTTTATATCACTCGAAAATCCGATCGTCTGGTTACCTTGGCGTTTTTCTATGATCTTTTCCAACCCGTCAAACGCTCCGCCGCAGATGAAGAGAATATTTTCGGTGTTTATCTGTATAAATTCTTGATTAGGATGCTTTCTTCCGCCCTGAGGGGGAACGTTCGCAACCGTTCCTTCAAGTATCTTTAAAAGGGCTTGCTGTACACCCTCGCCGGATACGTCGCGTGTTATAGAGCGATTCTCGCTTTTTCTTGCTATCTTATCGATTTCATCGATATAAATAATTCCTTTTTCAGCGCGTTCGATATCATAGTCGGCAGCCTGTATGAGTCTCAAAAGGATATTTTCAACGTCCTCTCCAACGTAACCAGCTTCGGTAAGCGTGGTGGCATCGGCAATAGCAAAGGGAACCTGCAAGGATTTTGCAAGCGTCTGCGCAAGATAGGTTTTACCTACACCCGTAGGTCCTATCAGCAGAACGTTACTTTTTTGTAATTCTACGTCATCTGCGCTCGTGCCTTTTTGTTTATCGTTGGCACGCTCCTGATTATAAAGAATACGCTTATAATGATTGTAAACCGCAACAGAAAGAACCTTTTTGGCATCATCCTGACCAATAACGTACTCATCTAAAATAGCCTTGATTTGAGCAGGCTTTGGAAGAGTTTCAAAGGATAGTCCGTCGTCTATACTGCTTTGGGTTATTGTGTTTTCATAAATAAGCTCTTGGCAAGCATCAACGCAGAAATCACATATATAAACACCGGTGGGCGAGGGAATCAGAAAATTTACCTGATTCTCCTTTCTTCCGCAAAAAGAACAGTATCTTAACGCAGAGGAGCCGCCGTGCGTTTTATTGGTATCATTGGAACTCATTTGCTTATCCTTTCAACGCTTTAAGCTCTTTTTTCAAATATCTTATCAATAAGACCGTACTCAAGAGCTTGCTTTGCGGTCATAAAATTATCTCTTTCGGTATCTCTTGCTATCTCTTCAATAGGACGTCCGGTATTTTCGGAAAGTATTCTATTGAGATTATCTCTTGTGCGGAGAATAAGATCGGCTTGTATCTTTATGTCGGTTGCCTGACCTTTAGCTCCTCCGAGAGGCTGGTGGATCATTATTTCACTGTTGGGAAGGGCAATACGCTTACCCTTTGTTCCTGCCGCAAGAAGAAATGCGCCCATACTTGCCGCCATACCGATACAGATAGTAGATACATCACATTTGATATAATTCATAGTATCGTAAATAGCCATTCCGGCGGTAACAGATCCGCCGGGGCTATTTATATAAAAGCTTATATCTTTATCAGGGTCCTGTGCTTCAAGGAAAAGCAACTGTGCTACAACAAGAGAGGCAGTAACGTCATTGACCTCATCGGACAAGAATATTATTCTGTCGTTAAGAAGACGGGAAAAAATATCGTAAGATCTTTCTCCCTTGCTCGTTTGTTCAACGACCATAGGAACAAGCGCGTTATTAAGCATACATACCTCCAAAATTGTTTATAGTTTAATTATTATAGTTTAATGCGCAATGCCCGAAATTATTCTTTGATTTCAGCTTCGGGAGCAGCTTCTTTTTCTTCCTTTGCGGCAGCGGGCTTCTTAGCAGTAGTGGTCTTCTTGGCAGGAGCCTTCTTTGCAGCCGGCTTTTCCTCAGCAGGAGCTTCTGTAGCTTCGCCTTCTGCCGCCTTTTTAGCGGGAGCCTTCTTTGCGGTAGACTTCTTTGCGGGAGCCTTCTTTGCCTTTACAACAGCCTTTTCCTTTACGAGATCCATAGCCTTCTTGACCTTCATATCCTCAGCTATAG
The DNA here is from genome assembly GCA_017536635.1 of Clostridia bacterium. Lineage (GTDB taxonomy): Bacteria > Bacillota > Clostridia > Oscillospirales > CAG-272 > HGM12713. The sequence goes on along the minus strand of JAFXHA010000020.1, from coordinate 4,339 downwards.
CTGCAGAATCAATGCTAGCCTTAACCTGCTCAAGCTCAACTCCGTAAGCATTTGCAATAGTCTCATATTCTCCGTTGATATCCTCATCGGTTACCTCAACGTTCTCGAGTGCAGCGATCTTTTCGAGGGCAAGTCTTGCCTTTACCTGACGCTCAGCCTGAGGTCTTACCTGCTCACGAAGAGTATCGAGAGTCATACCGGTGTATTTGAAATAGGTGTTGAGGTCAAGTCCCTGAGAACGAAGTCTGGAATCGTAATCTCTTACGAAGTTCTCGGTCTCTGCAACAAACATAGGCTCGGGAATATCAGCCTCGAGCTTCTCAATGAGAGCCTCAACGAGCTTTTCTTCTACTGCGGAATCAGCAGCTTTGTCGTGTCTCGACTGGATTTTTGCCTTTAAATCAGCCTTATATTCATCAAATGTATCAAATTCGGAAACATCCTTCGCAAAATCATCATCAAGAGCAGGAAGCTCTACCTTAGTGATAGCGTGGATCTTTACCTTAAATATTGCAGCCTTACCTGCAAGGTCAGCTGCATGATACTCTGCGGGGAAGGTAACGTTTACATCGAACTCCTCATCGATGCTCTTGCCTACGATCTGCTCCTCAAATCCGGGGATAAAGGATCCGGAACCGAGCTTAAGCGCATAGTCGGTACCCTTGCCGCCCTCGAAAGCAACGCCATCGCAGAAGCCTTCAAAGTCAATAACAGTAGTATCGCCCATCTCGGCAGCTCTATCGGTAACTTCGATCTCTCTGGAATTTCTCTCTCTTACAGTCTCGATCTCCTTATCGATTTCTTCATCAGTAACGGGAAGAACTTCCTTTTCTACCTCTATTCCAAGATAATCCTTGATAACTACCTCAGGCTTTACGTAAACCTTTGCGGAAAGAACGAGTCCGTTGTCATCGATAGAAACGATGTCAAATTCAGGCTGACCTACAACGTCAAGTGCAGACTCCTTGAGAGCCTCGGTGTAAGCATCGGGAATAAGATCGTTGATCGCGTCCTCGTAAAATACGCCCTTGCCATACATCTTCTCGATGATAGAGCGAGGAGCCTTACCTTTTCTGAATCCGGGAACGGTGATGGACTTTACCTGCTTGCGATAAACTGCCTGAACCGCGGAATCAAAGGTTGCCTTGTCGATAGAAATTTGCAATTCATATCTGTTCTTTTCAATTGCTTCAGATTTTGTTAAACTCATTGTAGTTTAAACCTCCGGTGTGTTTTTTTATTTTTTTACATACAGTATATATTGTACTTTTTTTGACTGAATTTGTCAATAGCTTTTTAGAAAATAGTAGCTTTTAAGGGTTATAAAATTAAATTATCCGCGGAATAAAATCAATAAAATCAGCAGATATCATTTTAAATGATATACCTTCGTATGTTATAGTTTCGGGAACCGAATAAACTCCGTGAATATGACCAAAATAGCAGGTCTTTATTTCATACTTTTTAAGAACAGCCAAGATAGGTTCACATTTAAATTCGCTCCAGACAGCAGGGAAATGCATAAAAACGATAATTTCCTTATTGCTCTTTTCTCTAAGCGCCATCGCCTCTTTTAATGACATTTCAAGGCGGATCGCTTCGCGGTTGACTATCTTATCATATTCAGCCTTTTCGTCATCAGGCTGCATAGAACGGTCTGTAAACCAGCCGCGCGATCCCGCAATGATATAGTTTTCAATCTCTTTTGCGTGATTTTGCAAGGGAGTTATGGTAGTTATATCATTCTCTTCAAAAAGCTTTTCAAGCTTTGTGAGCGTTGTCCACCAAAAATCATGATTTCCCTTTAAAATAATCTTTTGTCCGGGTAGGGAATCAAGCCATAAAAGATCGGGCAATGCGTCCTCGGCAGCAAGCCCCCACGAGATATCTCCGGGGATAATTACCGTATCCTCATCGGTTACGACCTTTAACCAATTATTCTTTATTCTCTGTATATAATCCTTCCATCGATTGCCAAAAACTTCCATAGATTTATTAAGATCCGCAGTGGCAAGATGAAGATCGGAAATTACAAATAATGCCATAAATTATTCTCCAAAACAAATTGAAAAATGAATTATTTTATCTTCCTTTGAGAATAATATTAACATTCCATAAAGGAGGATATAAAAATGAATAACGAAAAATGCAAGGGAATGTCCAAGGATCACATTAAGGGAATCAAGTGCGGTGTCAAGAACTGCGTATATCACGATTGCGACACCTACTGTACCGCTGAACAGATCTCTGTTTCCAACAGCGCTAACGTAACCACAGGTGAAGCTGCCTGCGCGACCTTTAAGGAAAAGAACTGACTTTTTTAAATCGGGGTTGCCGACGTTTCGGCAACCCCTAAATCTTTACATAAAGCGGTATACCTCGGTGAGCATATCGTCCTTGTCAATTACCTTATCAAAGTTTATCTTCCTCTGGGCAAGATTTCTCAAAGGATAAGTGATCTCCGTACCTGTAAGTATCGAGAGATCGTCAAGAGCCCCGGTGTCAGCAGAAGCGTCCTTTGAAGTTATAGACTTATAAACATCAGCAGCAAACTTATAAGGGCTCGCAGTAGAAGCAACTACGATCTTTCTTGTATCTCCGCTATCATTCAGATATTTCTGTGCGCAGCTAAGAGCAACGGACGTGTGAGTATCCGCAAGATATCCGTAATCATTATAAAATTCAGAAAGAGTTGCTGCGGTTTCTACCTCATCGGCAAAGTATCCAATAAAGTTTTTATCTATAAGCTTCTTGATTTCATTATCGACGGTATACTTGCCATCGGTATTAAGCTGCTTCATATATGCCGCAGTTTTTTCAGCTCCTGCAGTAAAGAATAGAAGTCTCTCAAGATTGCTGGATATAAGAATATCCATAGAGGGAGACATAGTAAGATGGAAATCTCTGTTTCTGTCGTAAGTTCCTGTGCGCAGAAAATCAGTAAGAACGTTATTGGCATTAGATGCGCATATAAGCTTTTCGATAGGAAGTCCCATAAGCTTTGCGATATATGCGGCAAATATGTTACCGAAGTTACCTGTAGGAACGCAAACGTTTATAGTATCTCCGAACTTTATGTCGCCTTTAGCCAAAAGGTCGCAATAAGCAGATATATAATAAACTATCTGAGGAGCAAGTCGTCCCCAGTTAATAGAATTCGCACTCGAGAGAATATATCCACCTTCAAGTAGCTTTTCCTTTGCGGTATCGTCTGCAAAGATCTTTTTAACGCCGTTTTGCGCATCATCAAAGTTACCCTTGATCGCACAAACGTTAACGTTTGATCCCGTCTGCGTTGCCATCTGGAGCTTCTGAACCTTGCTTACGCCGTCAACAGGATAAAATACCATTATCTTAACACGATCAACGTCCTTATAGCCTTCAAGAGCCGCCTTACCGGTATCTCCGGACGTAGCAACAAGGATCAGAGCGGTATTTTCCTCACCGGTCTTAACAAGTGCTCGAGATAGCAGGCGGGGCATTATCTGCAACGCCATATCCTTGAATGCCGCAGTAGGTCCGTGCCAAAGCTCGAGCGAGTAAATATTATCGTTTATCTTATTAAGAGGTGCCGCACCCCCCGGGAAGGAATCCTCGCAATATGCTTGAGTGCAATCCGAAAGCAACTCATCGTAGGTATAATCGGTCAAGAACTTGGAAAGAACATATGCCGCTCGTTCGGGATAGGTCTTTTCACACAGGGAAAGGATCTCATCCTTGGTGATAGACGGAACAGACTCGGGAACAAAAAGTCCGCTGTCCGACGCAAGTCCTTTTTTAATTACGTATGCCGAGTCAAAGCTCTTGCGGCTTACGTCTCTTGTGCTGTAATACTTCATAATCTGGGTCTCCTTTGCTAATCTTGCTTGGCGTCAAGCGCCGAAAGCATTGATTATGTGATTTATTTTTATAACTTTATTTGTGTCTTTATTAAGATACACTTCGATCACGTCAAACCTTGGCTGGCGTAATTTTTTGTATTTTGACAAGAAAGCTCTTGCAGCAGTAATAGTGCGTTGCCGCTTTTGTTTGGTTACCGATTGAGACGGTACGAAAAATCCATAATCATTTTCATCCCTGACGCTTCGCGTTTTTACTTCTACAAAAACTAAATATTCTTTGTTTTCAGCAATGATATCAATTTCATTATGAGATACATGCAGATTTTTATTTATGATCTTATATTTATTTTTTCTTAAAAGCTTAGCCGCAGCCTTTTCGCCGACCCTGCCTGTTTCAAGAGCTTTCATATCTTATCCTCTTTATCAAGGAACCTGATAAATTTGGTTCTGTGTATAGGCGAGGGGCCAAACTCACGCAAAGCCTCCATATGTACCTT
>JAFXHA010000019.1 GCA_017536635.1 Clostridia bacterium | reverse complement strand
TGGTCCACAAATGAATTAAGTTACGAGCATAAAAGAGCAATGGTGAAAAGATCGCAGATGGAAGAATGCTCTCCCATCTTCTCTGCGTTCTTAGCGGAGAAAACACGAACACCATCAAGGAATTTTCTTTGGTGGTGTTTTTTCTGCCGGCAATAGCTTACCCAAGCCTCCCTTGTGTAAAGGGAGGTGGCTGGCGGAGCAAGACGGAGGGATTGTAAATTTACAGAGCAAAAACAATCCCTCAGTCACCTACGGTGACAGCTCCCTTTGCACAAGGGAGCCTTATATGCACCATTCCTTTGCGTATAGTGGGTTCGGGCTTCTGCCCGATGGTGCGTGGATTGCCACGCGCTATGCTTGCCACGGACTAAAGCGGAGGGAGTGACTACCCCTTCGGGCTCAGCAGAATACCTTAACTCCACAAAAAAACGAATAATAATATTGACAAAAGGTGTATGCTATGGTATAATAAATCTGCCAAACTAATCGAATATTGCAAAATAGGTATAGCTATCTTTGTTGTTAGGATAGGTATATCCTTTTCGTCATACACTTAAAAGGAAGAATTTGATAAAATGCGAATTCCGCCTTTTGAGTGTTGGTTATACCAATTTTGCAAGGATTAGTTTGGCGACTATCGGGATTTGCGTTTTTGTGCGTCTATTTCGATAGGCGCACTTTTTTATTATCTTTTAGGAGGAAAATTATGTCACAACAAAGAGACGAAGTGTTCGCAAACAAGGATGAAGTGTTTGCAGACGAAAATACGTATGCCGCCGAGATCGACCGCTTGGTCGGTGAAATAAAGGCTGATCAGCGAAAAGGAAACGGTGCAAACAACAGTCACCGCCGCGAGAAATCCAATAAGTTCATTTTGTTTGCTCCTTTAATCATTGGCTTGGTCGTATTTCTCGCTGTATCATTGATCTTTTCGTTCCCATACTTCACAAGAACGCCGGATAAGATCAAGGTTTCTCTTGTTTCTTTGGAGAAAGCAGATAACACGGCAAATAGTAATAACTTACGCGATACACACATTAATGCAAAAATCACTATAGCCAACGGTGGTAAAGAACCGATATCCGACGTGAGCTTTTTGATGGACATCAAAAACGAAAACGACCTGTCTCTTTATTACGAAGTTGTTTCTTTTTCTTGCGGTTTTTTAGAATATATTGAACCCGGAGAAGAAATAACTGCCAATGTAAAGATATTGCCTGTTTACAGGCGCAATTACGAGTTTGTGGAAAACGAAAACTACCCATTGCTTTGGGAAAGCGATATTACCCAAGTTGACACCTCGGTTGAGATACAAACATCAACATTCAAGGATGGAAAAACGCTATTATATACTGCGCCTTGGTATAATCGTAATGCAAGCGTATACTTTTGGATATTGACACTTACACTTGCAGTGTGGGTGGGATGGATGGTATACTGTTTTATGACTCGCTGTCCGAAATGCAGATACTTTTTCGCTATGAAGCCCGTAGGTAAAAAAGAGACCGGAAGAACTGCGGGCAGCTCCATAGAAAGACGGGCGATTACAGACAAATATGGAAATAAAATTAAAGATGCAAAAGGAAGAGAACAATATTACGAAGAAACCGTATACGGGTATGATGTAAATTATACATATTACCACCGGTGCAAATATTGTAATCATGTAAAAATATCTCACGGAAGAGAGTTTGAACGCTAATATTTCTGCAATTTATTGCTTGTTCAACACTCCGAACGAAAAATTAGCAAAAAACAAGAAAAACCGCTATGGATTCAACTTCATAGCGGTTATCTTTATGTATGGCGGGCATATCCACGCTATGTGGTAAGTCCGCCGGGAGGTGGTTCATCGTGAGGTGTAGGTGAGAAGGAGGGTTATGCGAAAGGATATCTTACAGCAAAACGCCATGGATATTCTTTCCGCTAAGGGGCTTATTCGGTTGTGATTATTTTACCGCTAATTTTGCAGACTCTCCTGCGGTATCCTTTTTATTATCTTCTTATTCTCACAAGATTTTTTATTCCGTCGTCAAGAGCGGCACACAGAGCGTCGATATCCTCACGCGAGTTATACTCCGAAAGGCTCACGCCGAGGCTCGCGCCAAGGAAAAGGAAGCGGCGGTCGCAAAGGAAATCGAAAACTGCTGCACCAAGGAAGAATATACCAACAAGGAAAACTAAAACGTCAAAAGCACCTGCTTTCGCAGGTGCTTTGATTTTATTTATTCATCAATCCCGACTTCTTATCTTAAGCACCGTTGCTATCATAAGTATACCTATCGTAAAGATGAAATATAACGGACACGCCAGCCTCATCCACTCCGGACCGTTCAACTGCGGACGGTTTATTGCGAACCAAATGAAACAAAGCGCAAAGGACAATAGCGCACATCCGATTCCGCCCCATACGCCCGCCCAGGCTTCCGTATGCCAGTTATCAGTATCCCTTGTAATATCACGACCTCTCAATACAGCGTGCAGTATAAAAGCAAGAACCATCAAGGAAGAATATACATAAAAAATTATCCACGTCACGTTGTAACGCCAAGAGTGCATCGAGGGAACGAACATATCAAATGCGATATACGCTAAAAGTAGCGCGAACATAGCTATGCCGACAATAAATAACTTTTTTGTTTTCATCTTGTGTTCTCCTATATATTTGTAATAATATCATATATATCGCGGTGTAACTCTCAATATAATACAAAACTATTTACAATTTCATTATACTCTGCTGTTAATTGTTTGTCAATACTATTGGTGAAAATTTGCGTTTGTTCTATATACAAACAAAATCCCGACAGCTATGCTGTCGGGAATTTTTTAATCCTTGCTTATTCTCTTTTTCTGCCAGGTCTTTTTGTGGCAGTTCGGACATCTCATTTTTCTGGTCCTGCCCATATGAGCTGCCCAAAAAACGCTCTTAAACGTAGGAACGTATCTGTGTCCGCATTCCTTACACTCGTAATAGCCCGCTGTCTGCTCTATCTTTATCAAAAACGGTAGGCAAACAAGAAACGGCACAAGTCCTATGAGGATAAGCACTACTCTGAGCCACTCCTCGAGCTGCAAAAACGAAGCAAACGCCGCAAGTCCAAGAAGGATCGCCACGCACATCACTCCGACGACTATCTCCAAGGACAACAGATGCCTATCTGCTTTCTCCTTTTCCTCTACTACTTCAAGCAATTTGTTTTCTAATTCTTTGTTGTAATTTTCCATTGATACTACCTCCCCACAAAGTAAATCGTTTACACTTATTTCAAGCTCCTTGCATAACGCAAGCATTATCGATGAATCGGGCATCGATCTCCCGTTTTCCCATTTTGAAACAGCTCTGTCGGTTATCCCAAGTCTCTCGGCAAGCTGAGCCTGCGTAAGATCCTTCTTTTTTCGGCACTCGGCTATAAACTGTCCTATCCTTACTTGATCCATAAGTTTTCCTCCTTTCGATAAAAGTATAAACAATATTTTTCTTAAATTCAACACACCAAAGGTTGAGTGGGGATAACATCAACCGTCAGTTGAGCGAAAATTTTACCTAAAGCTCACTTTTCAGCTTATTTTTTCTGTATCTGACAAATACCACAGACATAATAACAACGTTGCATATCCAGAGCAAGCACCACGATACCGTATAGCAGAAGAAAATACTTCCAAAAGTTTTAAAATACGGGAAGATGAAGCTCATCCAGATAATACGTAGGACGAGTATCGCGGAAACAGAATTGAGCGTGGTCAAGAATGAATATCCGAACGCTTGAAGGACACCGCTGAACACCGAATTCATCGCGCCTATAAAATATATAGACGTGAGATATTTTACTCTTACCAAGGCATAATTTATCGCATCGGCGTCGTCGCCTACGAAGAATCCAAGCAAGAATTTAATATTAAGGCACATTATTACGGTAAACGCAAACGTAAGTAAGGTCGATACCGCAAGGCATATTCCAACCGATTTTTTTACACGGTCGGGCTTTTTCGCACCGAGATTCTGTCCAACGAAGGTAAGCGCGGCAATATTAAACGAGCCGGTAATACTGTTGAGCAAGCCCTCAAGGTTCGAGGCGGCTGTGCTTCCCGCGATCGCCGACGGGCCGAAGGAATTTATCGCCGAGGCTATCATAACGTTTGTTATCGGAAAGATAGCGTGATAAAAGCAGATCGGCAGACCGTATTTAACGATAAGTCCAAAGATTTTAGGCTGCCATTTGAGATGCCTGATGTCAAGCTTACAGCAATCGTTGACCTTACAAAGCCTGATAACCACAAGCACCGCACCAAGCACTTGCGAAGCAAGTGTCGCAATAGCTACTGCCGCCACCTTTTGTTCAAGCACCATACACAAAATTATGTTGAGCACGACGTTGAGGACTCCCGACGCCACCATATATATCAGCGGTCGGTTAGAGTCGCCCGAGGTGCGCAAAATTCCTGCGCCGTAGTTATACACAAGTATTGCGGGCGATGCGAGGAAATAGATGCGCAAATAGGTCATCGCGCCCTCAAAGCACTCCGGTGGACAGTTGGTCAGCTCAAGAAATTTCTCGGATAAAACAAGTCCCAGAACCGCCGCAACGATACCGATAAACACCGCCGATATCAGAGACGTACTGACCGTGCCGTTAGCCTTTTTATCGTCCTTGGCGCCGATATAGCGAGCGAGAATGACGTTAGTACCGCCCGCAAAACCGATAAACGCATTTATGACCAGATGCACTATCGGCGACGTAGCGCCCACAGAAGCGACCGCGATATTATCCGCGGCATAGCGCAGCACGACAATGTCGACCGCGTTAAACAGCGTCTGCACGAGCGTACTGATTATAAGCGGAATCGAATATATAATTATCAGCGGCAGAAGCTTTCCCTCTGTTGCATCTATATTTTTTATATGAAACGTTTTTTCACGGCGCAGCATTTATTCTTCCCTCTCGGATATAATTATATAATCATCAATAAAAATTATATCACCAAAATTTTCAAAGTCAATAGCTTTACAAAATTTATGCGGCTCTAAAGAGCCGCATAAGATTATTTTACGTAAGTGTTGTATATTTGCTTTACCTCGGCAACGTGGCGCGAGACGTCAAGGCTAAGTCCTCCCTCGCCCAAGGTCTTGTCGCGGGTAACCGTAACGTTGATATAATATTTTCCGTTATCACCCTTGGCGTAAGTCAGCAACGTATATCCCGAAATATCCTCAAAGCCTGTTTTGCCACCTATTATGGTAGAGGTCTTGAGATTTGGATTATCCTTAAATCTTCCGCTATACCAAGTGGAATACACGGTTATATCAGGGTTCCCGGCGGCATCGTCTCGATCAAGCTCGTAGCCGTGGAATTCGGTAAGCATCTTTTTAGCGTACGTGTTATCAAGCGCGTAAAGCATCAATGCAGCCATATCGCGACAGGTAGAATAATTGCTTTCATCATGAAGTCCCGTACAGTTAGCAAAATGAGAACTTGTCATTCCTATTTTCGCCGCCGTATCATTCATCATCTTAACGAAATTCTCCTGCGTACCGCCCACGTGCTCAGCGAGCAGTACAGAAGCGATAGTGTCAGACTGATAGGTCATAAGATATATGTAATCCTTTACCGTAAGCTTTTCTCCAACCTTAAGTCCTACGCCCGAGCCTTCGGTTTGAACCATATAATCCAATGCTTCCTGCGTTACCTCAAGCTTGGTATCAAGCGAGGTGATATTCTCACAAACCACGACAAGCGTCATAACCTTAGTCATCGACGCCGGATATATTCTAAGATCTGCATTCTTCTCTGCCACAGACGTATTCGAGCCGACCTCAACAAGTATCGTGCTCTTTGAGGATATAACACTCGACGCATCTGCCGTGCCCTCATTCGAGGTGCTCAGATAATTAGCTTTCGTTGCCGTTGTAGGATATAACGGCTTTTTACCGCTCGGTGTAACCACACCTGCCTGAATAGCATCGGTATCCTTGGCCGAGGGATCCTTCTTATTCGACGATCCACCGCCGTCCGACTGTATCGGCTCCGATCCACCGTCGCTGACAAGCTCCGCGATAAGAAATCCGCCAAGCGTCATAGCTATGACAACAAAAAGCGCTACCGTGATGATGATAGTTGCCTTGAGCGCCGTCGGCACGTAAAATCCATTCTGTTTTTTAGATGTTTCCTTCATTTGCAGATCCTTTTAAAAACATAATATCGTTATTTTATTTTATCATATTTCACGGCTCTTTGCAATAGATTTTTATAATTTACGCAACCTTTTTGCCAAAAGGATCACGGGCAAGCTCAAAGCTTGCCCGTGGCTTTTTATGTTCAGCAGATATCTGCTTATAATCTTTAATTTCTCTATATTATAATATATTAAATCTTAAAGATGGAAATATACGAGCCGATTACTTTGCGTAAGCAATCTCTCTGCTCTCACGAATGATATTGACCTTGATCTGTCCGGGATACTTAACGTCCTCCTGGATCTTCGCAGCCATCTCACGCGCTATGATCTTCATTCCGTCGTCGTTAATCTCCTCCGGCTTGACCATAACTCGTATCTCTCTGCCCGCCTGAACGGCATAAGCTTTTTCTACTCCCGTAAAGCTCTTTGCTATCTCCTCGATCTTTTCAAGACGCTTGATGTAATTCTCAAGGTCCTCGCGTCGAGCTCCGGGTCTTGCTGCCGATATCGCATCCGCAGCCTGAACAATTATTGCAGTAATAGTCTGAGGCTCTACGTCTCCGTGGTGTGCCTCGATCGCGTGAATAATATCACGGCTTTCTTTGTACTTCTTGACAAGGTTTACGCCAAGCTCAACGTGTGAGCCTTCCATTTCGTGCGTCTGTGCCTTTCCGATATCGTGAAGCAGTCCCGCGCGTTTAGCTACCGAGCTGTCAACACCGAGCTCGTCTGCTATCATTCCCGAAATAAGCGCTACCTCAATCGAGTGCTTGAGCACGTTCTGTCCATAGCTGGTTCTGTACTTGAGTCGTCCGAGCATACGTACGAGCTCGGAGTTGATTCCGTGAATACCAACGTCAAACGTTGCTCTTTCTCCCGCTTGCTTCATGACCGATTCTACCTCTTTGGTAGCCTTTTCAACGGTCTCCTCGATTCTCGACGGATGTATTCTTCCGTCAGAGATGAGCTTTTCAAGCGTAAGTCTTGCGATCTCTCGTCTTACGGGATCAAATCCCGAAAGGGTGATCGCCTCGGGCGTATCGTCGATAATAAGCTCGACACCCGTCAGCTTTTCAAGCATCTGAATGTTTCTGCCCTCTCGTCCGATTATTCTTCCCTTCATATCCTCGTTGGGAAGAGCTACGACCGATACTGTTGTTTCTGCCACATGGTCTGCGGCGCATCTTTGAATTGCCAGCGAAATAATATTTTTTGCCTTAGCGTCGGCTTCATCCTTGAACTGTGCTTCGAGCTCTATCATTCTCTGTGCCAGTTCGTGCTTTATAGCAGATTCTACTCTGCTCATAAGCTCGCTCTTTGCTTCCTCTGCCGAATATCCCGAGATCTTCTCGAGCACTCCGAGCTCAGCTCTGTGAAGCTCCTTTATCTGTTCGGTAAGGGCTTCGTTTTCTTTAATCTTCTTGTCAAGCTGCTCATTCTTATGCTCAAGAGTTTCAGCCTTTTTATCAAGGTTTTCTTCCTTTTGCGTAATTCTTCTTTCCATTCTGGAGATATCGGCTCTTCTTTCCTTTATCTCTTTCTCGGCCTCGTTACGCTGTCTGATTATTTCCTCTTTAGCTGAGAGCAAAGCTTCCTTCTTCATCGTCTCGGCTGCCTTCGCGCCGTCTGCCTTGATTCGTTTTACCTCTTCCTCGGCAGAACCGATATCAGCTTCCGCTTTCTTACGGCGCGCGCTGTATCCAAGCTTATAGAAAATTAAAGCTGCTGCTATTCCGACTACCAGGGCCGCTGCGGTGGCTATTGCCACTATCACAGGCGTTCCCACTTGCAAATACACCTCCTTCTTTTAAATTTGTACCTTTTTCAAAATTATCACATAATACACCAGTATATATGTATACACATATATTTTACACGATTTTTATCAAAATGTCAATAGTTTTCTTGCCTCAAAAGCAAAAAAGCAGGAAAATCAAATTTTCCTGCTTTTTTATTAAATTACAAGCCTTTGGATTAGCCAAGCTTTGCCTGGTTGATCTTGATTCCGGGGCCCATAGTGCTTGCGATTACGCAGCTCTTGATATACTGTCCCTTTGCAGCAGCGGGCTTAGCCTTGATAACTGCGCCTACGAGAGTATTGAAGTTCTCAGCGAGCTTCTCTGCTCCGAAGGATGCCTTACCGATGGGGCAGTGGATGATGTTGGTCTTATCAAGTCTGTACTCGATCTTACCTGCCTTAGCCTCGGTTACAGCACGTGCAACGTCGGGAGTAACGGTTCCTGCCTTAGGAGAAGGCATAAGTCCCTTAGGACCGAGAACCTTACCGAGCTTACCGATAACACCCATCATGTCGGGGCTTGCAACAACCACGTCGAAATCGAACCAGTTTTCCTGCTGGATCTTCTCTGCATACTCTGCGCCGCCTGCGTAATCTGCGCCTGCGTCAAGAGCCTTCTGTACGTTGTCGCCCTTTGCGAATACGAGAACCTTAACCTTCTTACCGGTTCCGTTGGGGAGAACTACCGCACCTCTTACCTGCTGGTCTGCGTGACGGGAGTCAACGCCGAGGCGGATGTGGATCTCGATGGTCTCATCGAACTTAGCCTTGGAAGTCTCGCAAACGAGAGCCAAAGCCTCAGAGGGATCATAAACCTTGCTTTTGTCAATAAGCTTTACGCTATCTGTATATTTCTTACCCATTTTCAATTACCCCCTTAGTCCTCTACGATAACGCCCATGCTGCGCGCGGTTCCTGCAACCATGCTCATAGCGGTCTCTACGCAGGATGCGTTGAGGTCGGGCATCTTTGTTTCAGCGATCTTACGAACCTGCTCCTTGGTGATCTTTGCAACCTTGGTCTTGTTAGGAGCACCGGATCCGGACTCGATACCTGCAGCCTTCTTTATAAGAACTGCTGCGGGGGGAGTCTTGGTGATAAATGTAAACGAACGGTCTGCGTAAACAGTAATAACAACGGGAATGATAAGTCCGATATCATTCTTGGTTCTCTCGTTAAATTCCTTAGTAAATACGGGAATTGCAACACCGTACTGACCGAGAGCAGGTCCTACGGGGGGCTGAGGAGTTGCCTTACCAGCGGGCAACTGCAACTTGATATAACCCATTACTTTCTTTGCCATAATTAAATTACCTCCATTGTGGTCAATCTACGGGAGAATTAAAGATTTTTCCCCCTCCCACTTTTTTCAAAACGAGCTTATGCCAACTTAACGTCGGTAGCGTCAAGCTCGACAGACATATCACGGCTACCTCTCTTAAAGACGACCGTAACTTTCTTCAAATCGTCGGAAACAGCCTGTACCGTTCCCGTAAAGCCCTCGAACAGTCCACCCGTTACCATTACGCTGTCGCCCGTCTTTATCACGAGCTCTACGCGCTTAGTCTCGATGTTCAGAGATTCGACCTCTGCTTCAGTCAAGGGTGTAGGTCTCGATCCCGGACCTACGAATCCGGTAAAGCCGGTTATCGACCTTACTGCGTGCCACGTCTCGTCGGTCATTATCATCTTAATGAAAACATAGCTCGGGAAGATCTTGGATTCAACTTCCTTCTCTGTGTCTCCGTGCTTTTCGATAATGGTCTCAACAGGAACCTTTATGTCCTGTATCATATCCGAAAGTCCGCGGTTTTCAACGATTTTCTCAAGGCTTGCCTTAACCTTGTTTTCATAGCCGGAGTAGGTGTGCGCCACATACCATCTGAGCCCGACATTCATTTCATTTATATCACTCATTTTAAGCTCCCTTTCAGATTAGAAAAGCTGAGCAAGTGCGGGAATTCCGCGTCCGAATACGTAGTCGAGTGCGGATATCATGATCGCGCATACGATAACGATAGCGAGAACGATTCCGGCATTCTTGAGAACCTGCTTCCAAGTGGGCCAAACTATCTTTTTAGCCTCGCTTCTGAAGCCGCGCCAGAACTCTTTCTTCTCTTTCTTCTTCTTTTCCTTCTTTTCGGGCTTTTGTGATTTTTCTTCGGCCTTTACGACCTTCTTTTCATTTTCTGCCATATTTTCCCTCCAAAAGTTATTTAGACTCTTTGTGAAGAGTGTGCTTGCGGCAGAACCTGCAGTATTTGTTCAACTCAAGCCTGTCAGGATCATTCTTTTTGTTCTTCTTTGTGTCATAGTTTCTTTGCTTGCACTCAGTACATACCAAAGTAATCTTGACTCTTGCATCATTAGCCATTTTTCGGCACCTCCCATTAAATTTTATTTGACCTTTCGGTCTGTGTACCTCCCTCATGTCAGCAGCATTCCCGATGACCTTTAAAGGTTGGCGCTATCGGGCACAACAAAAAAGCCACTTGCAGAGGTAATAGTTATTATATCACTATCAACCCCAAATGTCAAGCGGTTTTTTACATTTTTTATTATTTTTTCATTTTTTGCGTTTTTAAGAAGCTAAAGACCGTCAGACAAGCGTCTGACGGTCTTATAATCACTTATTATTCTCCGTCGAGAGCCTTGAGATCGTCCTCGCTGACGAGGCACTCAAACTTCTCGCCGCATGCGGGGCAAGCAAGCTCCTCGGGATCGATGCTTTCATCGAAGCATACTACCTCTCCGCAAGAGGGGCACTCGATCTCAAAGAATTCGTCCTCGAGGTCGCAATCAAGATCGCACTCGTCGCACATTCCGTCGCACTCGTCCTCGTAATCCTCGAAATCGTCATCGTCCTCGCAAAGCACGGACTCAACCTCTCCGAGATCCTCGTCGAGCTCCTCGGCATACTCGTAAAGCTCGTCCACGTCTGCCTCAAGTCCGTCGATAGCGT
>JAFXHA010000018.1 GCA_017536635.1 Clostridia bacterium | reverse complement strand
TATATTGGGCGGCGCCGCCTGTGAGCGACGCCTGCCGTTTATTTTATTTTTAATTATTTTTCGAGCAAGCAAGCGATGCCGGGAAGCTCAAGTCCCTCGAGGAACTCAAGAGATGCGCCGCCGCCGGTGGAGATGTGAGTCATCTTGTCAGCGTAGCCGAGCTTCTCAACTGCTGCTGCGGAGTCGCCGCCGCCGATGATAGAGATAGCGCCGCTGTTAGCAACTGCCTCTGCAACTGCCTCGGTTCCTGCTGCGAAATTCTTCCACTCGGAAACGCCCATCGGTCCGTTCCATACAACAGTTCCTGCGCCAAGAATAGCATTGGTGAAGAGCTCGCGGGTAGCGGGTCCGATATCAAGTCCCATATAATCGTCGGGGATCTTGTGAGAATCAACGGTCATATGCTCAGTGTTCTCGTCGAACTCCTTACCTACTACGTTGTCAACGGGAATAAGGAACTTAACGCCCTTAGCCTCAGCCTTAGCAAGAGTTGCCTTTGCAACCTCGATCTTATCCTCTTCGCAGAGAGAGGTTCCAACGGTGTAACCCTGAGATCTGAAGAAGGTGTAAGCCATACCGCCACCGATGATGAGCGTGTCAACCTTTTCGATGAGGTTGTTGATAACGCCGATCTTATCGGAAACCTTTGCGCCGCCGAGAATAGCAACGAAAGGACGTGCGGGATCAGCAAGAGCCTTACCCATAACGCCGATCTCCTTCTGAATAAGGAAGCCGCAAACTGCGGGGAGATAATCAGCAACACCTGCGGTAGAAGCGTGTGCACGGTGAGCCGTACCGAACGCGTCGTTTACGTAAATATCAGCGTACTCTGCAAGCTCCTTTGCAAAGTCTGCGCCGTTCTTGGTCTCTCTTGCGTCGAAACGGATGTTCTCAAGGAGAACTGCCTGGCCGCCTTCAAGCGCTGCAACCTTTGCCTTTGCATCGGGACCGATGATGTCCTCTGCGAATATTACCTTATCGCCGAGAAGCTCGTTAAGTCTGTCAGCAACGGGCTTGAGGGTGAGAGTCTTCTTGTCGTCAAGAGCCTTCTTAAGAAGCTTTTCCTTAGCAGCTGCCTGCTCCTCTACGGGAAGAGCCTCCACCTTCTGCTTTTCCTTCTTGGTAAGTCCGAAGCCCTCGGTAAAGATGCTGTGGGGCTTGCCCATATGAGAGCAAAGAACTACCTTTGCCCCTCTCTCGAGAAGGTACTTAATAGTGGGAAGCGCCTCAACGATTCTCTTATCAGAGGTGATAGCGCCGTCCTTGAGCGGAACGTTGAAGTCGCAGCGAACGAGAACTCGCTTGCCGGCAACGTCAATATCCTCAACAGATTTCTTGTTGTAAGTCATAGTGTTTATCCACCTTTCAAAAAATTTTCCACCTAATAATATATCACATATGCAAAAAATTATCAAGTATTATTTGTTAAAAAAATCGCAAATTTTGATTTTTTTAGAAATTTTATAAGCATTTTACCGTTATTTCCGCCATTTTGCGATCTCGTCGCCGTCGGGGGTTACGTACGCGGTGTAATTCGTCTTATAAATCACGAATCCGAGCTTTGCGCCCGCAGGCTTTTTAATGTGCTTTGCAAGCGTATAATCGACCGCGATATTGTCGCCCTGCGCCTTGGAATAGAATGCCGCGATCTGTGCCGCCGAGGTAAAATCAAGATCGGTCGGCTCTCTGCCCTCGGTAACGAGCAGCGTGTGCGAGCCCGCCTTATTCTTTGCGTGGAACCAATAATCCCATTCCCTTGCGAGTCTGTGAGTGATGTATTCGTTCTGCAAATTGTTCTTGCCGCAAAGCACGGTCATTCCGTCGGGCGTCGTAAATTTCATAATATTCGGCGTGTGCGACTTGTGCTCGACGTAGGATTTCATCCTCGACGCATATCCCGAGCGATAGAGCTCGTCGCGTATTTCAAGCAGGTCGCTCGGCGTTTCCGCCTTGGTCAGCGCATCAAAGACCGTATAAATATATTCAAGCTCGCGCTCGCCTATCTCTATCTGCTTTGCAAGCTCGACCTTAGCGTTCTTACTCTTGTTATATTTCTTGTAATATCTTTGCGCGTTAGCCGAGGGAGTCAGGCGCGAATCAAGCTCGATACGCTTCACGGGAACGTTTCCGTCCTCGTCCATATTCTCATAATCCTCAAGCTCTGCCGACGTATCTCCGCGTGAAAGGCGGTAAATATTAGCGGTTATAAGATCTCCGCATTTCTTGTATTCCTCGCCAAGCTCGCACTCCTCAAGCTCCGCGCGCTGATTTTCCATCTTGCGCCGGATTCGGCTCTCGGCATTGGTAAGCAGCTTTAAGATATCCGAGGCTCTGTTGTGTATTCTCTGCTGATTATCACGCGAGCCGAAATAAGTATCGAGCAGCTTTCCCGCGCTCTCAATGTGTCGCACCTCAAGGTCGCCGTACTGCGCTATCGGCATGAAGGAATACTCCACGCATCTATCGCCTTCAAAAACAGCACAGGGCGCAAAATTGCGCTCCTTTATGCGTGTCATAGCCGCATCGAAGCTTTGCCATATATCGTCCTCAAAGCAGAGCTTTTTAGGCGTATCGGTATGACGCGTTGCGCCAAAAACGATCTCTCGCGCCACGACCGGAGCAAGTCCGCTAAATGCAGAGACAAGCTGAGGCGCGCACGCCTTGTCGTCGATAAATTGCCCGAAAATATCCAGAAAATCCTCTCGGCTGACCGACAGCGGATTGACCTTGCCGACCTGAGCCGGATACTCGTATTTTATTCCCGAAAAAAGCGGTCTTTGAGTGCTTTCCGAGAAGTCCGACGTACGAAGCGCGGTAACCACCCTTTTATCGCCGTCGGCGAAGATAAGGTTACTGTATTTACCCATAAGCTCGGCGATCAGATATTTTTCGCATTCAAAGCCCATTTCGTCGCGTCCCTCGAAGCGAAGCAGCGCCACGCGGTCAAAATCCGCCTGCTCAATGCCGACGAGCTTTGCGCCCTGAAGATGCTTTCGCAGCAGCATACAAAACATCGGCGGATTCTGCGGGTTTTCCTTTTGAAGCTCGGTAAAGCAGATACGCGGATTGTTAGAGCCCGCGTTGATAAGCAATCTCCTGCCGCCCTCAAAGCTTCTCATCTGAAGGATTATCTCGTCCCTCTCGGGCTGATAGACCTTCTCTATTCTCGCCCCAAGCGCGCTCTGCCTTATCTCGTGCAGAGTACACGCCAGCATTCCAGCATCAAATGCCATATACCATCACCCAAACATAGCTCTGTCAAGCTCGTCTATCGAGGGGAAGGCGTAATCGGGACGATTGTCGCCCTCAGCCGCCTCAACGTCGGGCATCTGCGCCTCGCCGGTAAACACGGCAATAGCAAGCATTCCTGCCTTTTTACCGAGCGCGATGTCGGTATAAAGTCTGTCTCCGCACACGCACATATCCTCTATCTCGATGCCCGTCATTCTACGCACCTTATCGACCGCCTTTGCTCCGGGCTTACCGAAATAAGTAGGCTCCTTGTCGGTAACCGTCGTAACGAAGGAAACGAACGCGCCCGCATCGGGAATAAATCCGTTCTCCACGGGGCATTTTGCATCGGGATGGGTTGCGAAAAATTCCGCACCGTTCGCAATATAACGGCAGCCGTTGGAGATCTTGGAAAAGGTAACGTCGGTGTCCATACTGACGACCACGACGTCGGCGCTCTCCTCGTTCTCTCCTATAACGTTAACACCTCTTGCCCTACATTCGCGAACAAGCTCGTCGGTCGTTACGAAAAAGACCTTTTTGCCCGCTCTGAAATTGATCAGATAATCCACGGTAACGTCGCCCGCGGTAACGACCTCGTCGGGCGTTGCCTCAAAGCCCATATCGCAAAGCATCTTTACGTAGGTGTCCGACGTACGCGAAGCGTTATTGGTAAAGAAAAGCACCTTTTTTCCGTGTGCTCTCAGATTTTTTATAAATCTTATGGCATAATCGAACGGCTTTCCGCTCAGGTGGATAGTACCGTCCATATCGAAAATAAACAGTTTTTTATCGTGAAGTAAAGCTATATCGGCATTTTTGAAGCTCATTTTGTTACTCCTTAATATATATTTACAAGATAAATTATAACACAGTATTGATTTTTTTGCAATAAGGTGGTATAATTTAATTTAGGCAATTTGCAAAACAAAGGCGTTAAGGAGGATTTATGAAAACTATTATAGGCATCGACGTCGGCGGAAGCACCACAAAAATAGTGGGCTTTAATAAAAACGGCGACAGAGCAGAACTCATAGAACCGCTTTTTGTAAGAGCTACCGACGCTATTACCTCGGTCTACGGCGCTTTCGGAAAATTCACGATGCAAAACAATCTCGCACTCGGAGATATCGACCGAGTTCTTATGACGGGCGTTGGCTCATCCTTTATAAATAAGCCCATTTACTCGCTCAGCTGTCGCAAGGTAAACGAATTCAAGAGCGTAGGTCTTGGTGGACTTTATCTTTCGGGACTTGACGAGGCGATCGTCGTAAGCATGGGCACGGGCACGGCGCTCATTCACGCAAAAAAGACCGCAAACGGCACGCTCACCGAATATCTCGGCGGAACCGGAGTCGGCGGCGGAACGCTCCTCGGGCTTGCGAAAAAAATGATCGGCATTGATAACATTGATCACCTTGAGCAGCTTGCGTCCGAGGGCGACCTCTCAAACATCGACCTTCGCATCCGCGATATGTCGAGCGACCATTCCCTGCAGATAAACGACGAGCTGACCGCATCAAACTTCGGTAAGCTTTCGGATATCGCTACGCCCAACGACATTGCGCTCGGCATCTCCAATCTCGTTGCCGAGACCATCGCAATGCTCGCGGTATTTGCGGCTCGCAGCTTCGGTATCAAGCAGGTAGTGCTTACGGGCAACCTTACCGCGCTCCCCTCGATTACCAACGTTTTCGAGGATCTTGAGGAGAACTTCGGCATCAGATTTATAATCCCCAAGAATTCGCAATTCGCCACCGTTATCGGCGCGGCTCTTTGCGAGATCGAAAGTTAAGACAAATCTTCTTGACATACACGCAATTTAATGGTATAATTTTTTATTGAGCAATTTATAAATTCAAATTTATTTTTAGAAAGGCAAGGCTTTTTTATGCAGTGGACCTCTTTAAACGATCTGAGAGAAAAATATCTTTCATTCTTTGAATCAAAGGGACATCTTCGTCTCCCCTCGTTTCCTCTCGTTCCGATAGGCGACAAATCGCTTCTTCTTATAAACTCGGGTATGGCTCCGATGAAAAAATATTTTACAGGTGAGGAGATCCCCCCTCGCAACAGAGTTACTACCTGCCAGAAATGTATCCGTACGCCCGACCTTGAACGCGTTGGACACACCGCGCGCCACGGCACCTTCTTCGAGATGCTCGGTAACTTCTCCTTCGGAGATTATTTCAAGGACGAGGCTATTCCGTGGGCTTGGGACTTTCTGACCGAAACTCTTGAGAT
>JAFXHA010000002.1 GCA_017536635.1 Clostridia bacterium | reverse complement strand
ATTGCCGCCGATGATGGTATGTGTTTTGAAACAGATACTAAAGAGCTTGGTCGGGTTATCAGCGATTTTGTTCGTTCATTGTCAGACCGTCGCATGTATATCTTTATGAGCCGATATTATTTTGCACGTCCGATAAATGAAATCGCAAAGCTGCTCAAATGCAGTGAATCAACAGTCAACAAAGAGATCGCATGTATCAAACGCGATTTGAAAGAAAAACTCGAAAAGGAGGGTTATTCTGTATGAAAGAAAATGAATTTTTAGACGGTGTCAGCAACATCGAATCCGACGTTGTAGAACGTTTTATTTCTATGGATAACAAGCTTCAAAATAAAGCAAACAAAAAGCCCAAAAGAGTATGGATTCGCTTTGGGGCGATCGCAGCTTGCTTCTTGCTGATTGTAAGTGCCGTTATCGTCGTGCCTATGCTGCTGAGGGATGATCAGGGAGTAGTTATTCCTCCCGATGAAACAAGCAATAGTGATATTGATTCGGACGTTGTTACTTCTCTTGAAGATGCCAAAAACAACGACGATACGAGTGATGCCCCGGGAGCTGTTGAATCTACTGAAGATACAAGCGGTAATGATGATATGTGGGCAGTTAATATCCCCGATCATACGCCAATAATTTTTGACGCAACCGAGTCACCCGACTTATTAAATGGCAATAGCTTGGAATTTATAAAGGGCTCTTCAGTATCTATAAGTGGCGGCGCAAATGCTGACGCTGTGCCGCCAAAGTTTGAATTCAGTAGTGGAATTGCTGTTAAAGCAAAGGTCTTTAAAAATTATCCCGATAAGTATTATAAACTTGATGTCAGTTCGGAATATCGTCCTACCGCATATCGCTTGATACAGATGGAAACGATCGAGGTTATCAGCGGTGAAAATGTTCCACAGTATTTTCTGTATTTGACTCCCGAGTACGTTTACGTTGATATGTCCGTATATGATTCTCTACTAATATCAATGAGTCAGATAGGTTTCGAAAATTACGTTTTGAAAAACGCGACTCAAAATCGAATGGAGTCTTTTGAATTGCTCATGTTTGCGGATTATCAAGACAATCCCGAGCTTGGAAACATTATCGCCTTTACTGATGGTATATTTGACGAAAGCTTGTGGCAAAACGAGACTTGGCTGTTCGGTTATCAATTTGCAAGATACTATCTTGATAATCCCAAAGCCGGAAATCTTGTGGTTTTTCGTGGTGATTCTGAAAGTACGGTTATTTCTGCGATTAAAGCGCGGTATCCCGTTGACTATCGGGAGCCCTATGTGATAACACTCAATTTTAATACACAAGAAGCTAAAGATGCCATCGAATATGTTAAGCCCTTTGCCAACGGTGTGTTTTCTCAAACGTATTGGCCTTATAATGGAAACGAACTTGTTTTCAGACGCTATATAAACGGTTGCCAGACCGAAGAAACGATAAGAATTGATCTTGATACTGAAGAAGTAACTTATTCCGAGGTCCGTTATTCCAAGGAGGATATGGAACAGATCGAGAATATCTCCGCGCATCTTTCCCAAAAAGCAAGCGAATATGCGGAGCAGCTACCAACTCCCCCGCATACCGATCCCGAGGGAAAAGAGCTTCTGTGCCTTAATTTGTACGCATGGTACGCCAAGGTTGACGGCAAATTGTACGGTGTAGTGAAAACCGCTTGGAGATATCAAGAAGCAGATAATTACTTCCATCAGTATTATGATGCTTCCTATGTTCTTTACGATATGTCAGCAGGAACCGCCGCTGAAATATCCCGAGACAGCTTAGTGGCTATCATAGGTGATCGTAATGTAAATATGCGTAAATACGGTGTGGGATTTGAAATGCCAGCTATATAATGACCGAAAGGCGAGCGTATTTTGCGCTCGCCCTTATCTATATAATCTGTGTTGTGGAATAAAAAAACGGCAAGAAAGCATCTTGCCGTTTTTAATTATTTGCTTTTTTGCCGAAATCTATTGTAAAATGTCAAAAATGGTGCTATAATGTACTTGCGACGCCATTAAATAATCTATTCAAGAGGTGTACTGTGCCATTTTTGCAGTACATCCACTTTTGATATTTTTGAATGGATACTTGCGTCGCGGCAATGTGGGTGCGTACATATAATGGGGGTGCGCTCTGCATTGCGGGGCGCACTTTTTATTTTTACAGACTTTTTAAAATTCAAGGAGGGAGTCGAATGTTTAGTTCAAAAAGGTTGATCGCATTGATGCTTTGCGTAGTGCTGACACTACTGACTTTTTTTGCTTGTGATCGCGCGGAAAGACCTTACGTTGACGGTACGGATACCTCTGATGGCAGTCAAGCCGTTCAGGGTGATCAGGAAATTCAAGGCGAAAGAGGAGAGCAGGGAGAAAAGGGAGATCAAGGCGAAAAAGGTGAGAAGGGTGATAAGGGCGACAAGGGCGATGACGGTATCACTCCCACCATCGAAATAAGCAGCGACGGATATTGGATAATAAACGGTACAAAAACCGAGTTTAAGGCTATCGGAGTCGACGGAGAAGACGGTAAGGACGGTAAAAACGGCGCGAACGGCACCAACGGAACTACGCCCACGATAACTATAAACTCAAGCGGTTATTGGGTCATAAACGGTAAGACGACCACCTATAAAGCGGTCGGTAAGGATGGCGTATCTCCTTCCGTTTATATAAGCGCAGATGGATATTGGGTCTTGAACTCAGTTAAAACAACGTATAAGGCTAACGGTGAAAAAGGCACCGACGGTATCACTCCTAAGCTTCGCGTGAACGGCGAGAGCAACGAGTGGGAGGTGTCCTACGATAACGGAGAGAATTGGAGCTCCCTCGGAGTCAACGCGACCGGCTCGCAGGGCGAGACCGGAGCGACGGGTATCACTCCTCAGCTTCGCGTGAACGGCGAGAGCAACAAGTGGGAGGTATCCTACGATAACGGAGAGAATTGGAGCTCCCTCGGAGTTAACGCGACCGGCTCGCAGGGCGAGACCGGAGCGACGGGTATTACTCCTCAGCTTCGCGTGAACAGCGAGAGCAACGAGTGGGAGGTATCCTACGATAACGGAGAGAATTGGAGCTCTCTCGGAGTTAACGCGACCGGCTCGCAGGGCGAGACCGGAGCGACGGGTATCACTCCTCAGCTTCGCGTGAACAGCGAGAGCAACGAGTGGGAGGTATCCTACGATAACGGAGGAAATTGGAGCTCTCTCGGAGTCAACGCAACCGGAGCGACGATAGAAAGCGTTGCGGTTAACAATGAGGGCAAGCTTGTAATTACAATGACAGACGGTACGGAGTTTGTCGTTGACATGCCCGAGGCAGGTCAGCATGCACATACGTTCGGAGATCTCATTGATTTTGAAGGCAATAGCAAGCTTGACTGCGATAAGAGAATATATTACAGCGTTTGCTCGGAGTGCTACGAGCTCAAGTGGACTTACGGCAAGCCTGACGATCATGTTTTTGCAACAAGCTATTCTAACGACGGATATTACCATTGGTTTAACTGCACCAAGTGCAACGCCAAGAATGGGTATGAGGAGCACGATTTCGACACCGGCGGATATTGCTCGATCTGCGAGCAGCATCTTACCGCGTCGTCGGGAATTGAATACGAGCTGTCGGAAGACGAAACCTACGCGATCGCGATCAATTATACGGGCAACGCTGAAAGAATAATGGTCTCTGACACCTATCAGGGTGTTCCCGTTACCGAGATAGGCTCGGGCGCGTTCGAAGAAACCGACATCGTGTCGGTAGTGCTTCCCGATACTATAACCGTTATTGGCGATAGTGCGTTTTATTCTTGCGATCAACTCGTTAGCGCCGATATAGGAGATTCGGTTGAAATTATTTGTGAGCGTGCTTTTTTTCGTTGCTATAGCCTGACGGATATCGTTCTTCCCGAGGGGTTGATATCTATTGAGTACTATGCTTTTGCAAGCTGTCAGAATCTGGAGACTCTTGATATTCCAGACAGTGTTACAACGATAGAAAACAATGCATTTTTATATTGCTATAAGCTTATCACCGTTGAAAACGGCGTAAGCTACGTTGACAATTGGGCGGTCGACTTTGACGACACGCATACGTCGGTAACGCTTAAGGATGGTACCGTCGGGATTTCGGATCAAGCTTTTGAGAGCTCTAACAAGCTGAGAAGCGTAACTGTTCCGGATAGCGTTATTCATATGGGAGCTTACGCATTTTCAAGTTGCGCTAATCTTTCAGAGGTAAGCTTAGATGAAGGATTGGAGACCATAGGAATAAGCGCGTTCCGTGGTTGTGGTGCTCTCGCAAGTATAACGATACCCGACAGCGTAACGGTTATCGGCAATGATGCCTTTAGCTATTGCGATAATCTGTCTGCCGTAACACTGGGTAACGGTATCAAGACGATAGGCAGTTATGCTTTTCAGGAGTGTAATATATCAAGCATAGTTCTTCCTCGAAGTATTGAAACGTTGGGGAATTCCGTTTTCTACGGATGTTGGCCCAGCATATACTACCTCGGAAGCGTTGGAGAGTGGGATGCGGGTTCCGGCTATACGATATTCTATTATAGCGATACCGAGCCCGAGGCTGACGGCAATACGTATTGGAGATACGTTGACGGTGTTCCGACCGTTTGGTAATTTGTAATTAATTTATATCATATAAATTAAAAAATAAAAAACATTGGAGGAAAAACAATGAACTTTTTTGAAATCGACTTTTTAGGCAAAATGGCAGCGCTTCTTAAGGAAGCATTCAAGTTCAAGAAGTACAAGGCTATGCATCCTGTACTTGCAGTATTTACGGGTATTCTTATGTTGCCCATAGTTATTGCAAGCTTTGCTGTAACCGCCGTACTCGCAGGACTTGGATTCCTCTTCTCCTTTATCGCATATCCCGTAAGATATCTTCACGAGATAGTACACGACGAGGGACAAACGATCAAGCACGCTACTCAGGCAGTGATCTATTTTATTTCCTGGCCCTTTATATTCCTTCTTTACGCGATCATTTCCTTTATTCTCGTGCTTCTCGTTCCTACCTACGCACTCTTTGCGTTCCTTCTCTACGTATGGTCGCTCGGCGGATTTAAGTTCCACCTCTTTGCAAACTATACCGAGGATATCTCGATCACGGTTGAGGGCAGATACAAGCTTCTTCCCCCTATATACATAACCGTCGGAGCTCTTCTGGTATTCCTTATTCCGCTTATTCACGGAATCATTTATTACATCGACCTTTACGATCAGTATCTTGAGAGAATATTCTTCCCGTCCTTCTTCGGCGGCATTTACCCCGTATACGTATGGCTCCACGTTGCATTCACCGTGCTCTATACGCTTATCGGCTTTGTTCGTCATCCCAAAAAGAAGGATGTTGTTGAAGCAGAATAAAAACGTAATAAAACTTATCGGGAGAGCCGTGAGGCTCTCCCGATCTTTTTGTAATTGCTATTGATTTGTATTTAATTGTAAAGTGTCATATTCGTCGCGAGAATATTGAGGAATTTACCGCCACCTGTTACGCCGGTTACGTAGCCCGTAACAGATATGAGCTTGCCTTCAAGCATTGCAAGGGTAGCCTTTTGCTCATCTGTGGGATAAGAAACGCTGCCGGTGAGAACTGCGGAATCTATCGCAAGATTGTAGTAGTTTCCGGAAGCCGAAATAACGCCTACGACCGTAACGTATTCAGGTACGATGCTGCTATTGGTTGCGTATGCGTTTACGTCGGTGGCGCTGAGCAGCTTGGGAGTGGGCTGAGTGAAGCTTTCATTTCCTGTTACCTTGTAGGTGCAGCTTGTGCCAAACTGCTTTGCACCGCCGTAGATAGTGGTATCGCCCGAAACGCTGACAACGTCGCCGACGCGTACGTCAGGTGTCCACGTGTTGCCCTTGTAAACGAGCATAGAGCCGGTACCGTCGGATATGAGGAAGGACTGCGCGTTGACACCGACTACGCATCCGCTGGTCTCGTACATTCCAAGCTCGCTCGCAATAATGTTGCTTATTGTCTGAGCAGAAGGTGTCGGGGGTGTTGAAGGTGTTGAGGGCGTCTCGCTTCCCGCGATAGATACCATTGCTGTGAGAATGCTCAGGAACTGTCCGCCGCCGGTTGAGTTGGTAACGTATCCGGTTACGTCAACGGTCTGACCGTCAAGCAGAGCAAGGAAGGCCTTGAACTCCTCAATGGGATAGGAAATACTGCCTATTATCGTAGCGCCGTCAATGAGAATGTTATAGTAGTTACCGGATACCTGAAGTTTACCCGTTACCTTGACAAACAGGGGGGTTACGACCTCAGCGGTTCCGTATGCGTCCAGCTGGCTTGCGGAGAGCACTACGGGCTCGGGATTCTTATGACCGCTGATGTCGGTATTTTTTATCTCATAGGTTGCCGACGTGCCAAACTGCTTTGCGCCGCCGTAAACGGTCGTATCGCCAGATACGGTTACGGTATATCCGGCTCTGACGTCGGGAATCCACGTGCTACCCTTGTAAACGAGGATCATGCCCGTGCTGTCGGCCAAAAGGAATGACTGTGCGTTGTAGCCGACCACGGAACCCGTGACCTCATACTTGCCAAGCTCGCCGGCGAGTACGTCTGATACGGTTGTCTTGCCGGGTACGGTGCTGTCCGAGGGCTTTTCGGGGGATACGCCTGTGGTCTCGCTGCTCAACGCTTCGGTGGTTTCGGCAGGAGCGCTCGTCTCGGTTCCTTGTGTGGGAACCGTCGGAGAATTGGTTGCGGGGGACTGTGCGGGAGGTGTTGTCGGCGTGTCAAAGGATATGTTGATACCGTCACAGCCAACAAAGGATAAGAGCGAAGAGATAAGCAACGTAGCTATTAACAGATAGCTGACGTAAGACTTTTTCATCTTTTTCATCATTTTTTCTCCTTTAAAATATTTGATTGTGGTTTTCTTGCTTACAATTTTATTATAACAACAAAATTTGGTAATGTCAAGGGGATTTTCAAAATGCTTATATTTGTTTCGATTGACAACGCTGTTTTAATTTGTTATAATTATACCGTAAATACCGTGTCACTTAGCAGAAGTGATCGGGATGCGTGGAGGATAGACGTGTATTCAAAGGTTTACGTAGAGATAACCAACGTTTGCAATATGAGCTGTTCGTTTTGCCACGGGCATTCGAGAGAGACGCGAAGAATGAGCGCTGACGAGTTCTCGCGCGTGCTTGATGCGCTTGAGGGGCAAACGAAATTTATATATTATCACCTTATGGGCGAGCCGCTGACACATCCCCGTCTGCCCGATTTTGTGAGATTGGCATCAGACAGAGGCTTTAAGTCTATTATCACGACCAACGGAACGCTGCTCGCGCGGCGCGGCAGGGAGCTGATAGACGCGGGCGTTCACAAGGTCAGTATATCCTTGCACAGCTTTGAGGACGGAGACGATGCATCGTTTGAGCGCTATATGAGCGAGGTCTCGGATTTTGCCGATGAGGCATCGCGCGCGGGTGTGATAGTGGTGCTTCGGCTTTGGAACCGAGGATTTGACGGCGGAAGAAATGACAAAACGTGGGAGCTTCTTCGCTCGCGCTTTGACGGTGAGTGGGCAGAGAACACGCGCGGAATAAGGATCCGCGACAAGCTTCATCTTGAGTGGGGCGACCGATTCGAGTGGCCGGATATGAGCGCCGACGATCAGGGAAGTGAGGTCTTTTGCTACGGACTTCGGGATCATTTCGGTATCCTTTGCGACGGCTCGGTCGTGCCTTGCTGTATGGATAGCGACGGCGTGATAACGCTCGGAAACGTTTTTGATCAGCCACTTTCAGAGATCCTTGATTCGCCGCGCGCAAGAGCTATGGTCGACGGATTTGAGCACCGCGAGGCGTCAGAGGAGCTGTGCCGCCGTTGCGGATATGCGAGAAGATTTATTTGAGGAGAATTTTATGAAACACGAGATGAAGCTTCACGAACAGCCGTTTGAAATGATAAAAAGCGGAAAAAAGACCATAGAGCTGCGTCTTTACGATGAAAAACGCCGCTTGATATCGGACGGCGACGAGATAGAGTTTACAAAGGGCAGAAGCGGTGAGAGGCTGACCTGCCGCGTTATAAAAATGCACATTTTCGATTCCTTTGACACGCTTTACCGCGAGCTTCCGCTGCTTTCGTGCGGATATTGCGAGCAGGACGTGCGCGCCGCATCGCCGCGCGATATGGACGTATACTACACTCGCGAAAAGCAAAGCGAGTACGGTGTCGTGGGAATAGAGATAGAGGTAATAGATTCGTAATGAAAACGGCAGAGCTCTGCCGTTTTTTATTTGTCTGTTGCAAACACACGCCCAAAATGTTATAATAAAAATGTAAAATCATTACACACTTTCAAATTTTTCCTGACTATTATTTATGAAGGGCCTTTTACTGATGATGAAAGGGGGCGAGTTATGGGACTTCAAAGCAAGAACACGTCGAGAGAGATAATGAGCGACGAGAAGATAATCGAGCTTTATTGGGCGCGCGACGAAAGGGCGATCAATGAGACAGACTTTAAATACAGAAGATATTTGCGTACCGTTGCATACAACATTGTTCGGGATCGACAGGATTCTGAGGAGTGCCTTAACGATACTTATCTTGGCGCGTGGAATTCCATTCCGCCGTCAAGGCCGAGGGTGCTCAAAGCCTTTCTTACGGTAATAATGCGCAGGATCGCGATAAATCGCTATCACAGTAACTCCAAAAAGGGCGTTGTTCCGTCGGAGATGACGGTGTCGCTGTCCGAGCTTGAGAATTGCTTGTCTGAGGATCCCGGAGACGACGGACAGGTGTCGGCAGAATATCTCGGCCACGTCATAAGCGATTTTCTGCGCTCGCTTAACGAACGAAGAAGATTTATATTTATGAGCAGATATTATATGGCAGAGCCGATAGATTCTATTGCGCGCGAGCTTGGAGTGAGCAGATCCACGGTGAACAAGGAGCTTGCGGCGATCAGAGATCTGCTTTGGAAAAAGCTTGAAAGTGAGGGCATAAAAATATGAGGAGAGAGGATTGGAACAAGGGGCTCGGCGAGATAGATCCCGAGCTCGTAGAGGAATATATAGAGCAAAAGGCGAAATACGCGAAAAGGACAGGGAGAATGCCGCTTGTTCGCGCTATCGCCGTGGCGGCGTGCGTGTGCGTGGTGGTTGGTGCCGTTATCGCGTTGCCGATCGCGCTGAGATACGGAAGCGAGCGATGGTTGGATATTCCCGATGACACGACGAGTGAGAACGGCGGCGCTCTGTCCGACGAAACGACGGATACTACCGATACGCTTGATCCCGACGATATGTTTGCGCAAGGCTCGTCGAGCGATACCGATGATATCGGTGATGCTAACAGCGCATACGCAAGCAGCTACGAGCTCAAAACCGTGGGAGATCAGCTTTATATGGTTTTTGATTCCTACGAAGCGCCGCCGATAGATAATGAGATAACCGACGGCGGATACGGCGTAACCTTTGACTCGATAGAGGACTTTCAGAGAGGTGTTATAAAGGACACATATTTTAACTCGGTCTACGAGGGCGAGGGATTTCGCGAGCTGTCGAAGGACGAAATGTACTATATAGTTCGGAATTTTGAGCGCGACGAAAACGGCATCCCGATAATTGATATGTATAATCTCTATCTTCCCGATATGCCTGAGGGCTGGGAGCTCGGATGGGGAGAGGATTATCCCGTTGTGGATTGGAGAGACGGCGACGAATACGTCGTTTACGTGTCAAACCCTGCCGAAAATAAGCGCGCGACCTTCTGGATGCTCTCGAATGAGGATTATACGAGCCGGAAAGAAAGCGCCGAGCAGACGTATGGAGATGTATACGAAATATCGAACGATAGAAAAAAAGTGAAGGTGTGTAACTCGATGAATGCATCTGGAAGCTATACCGTTTATATGTACGTAGAGGAAGATGCTATCGGTAAAGATCTATACTATATCTACACTTTATATGGCACAGAAAGTATACCCGAGGATAGCTATCTGTTGAACCTTTGTGTACAGCTACAGTACGTAAGTGATTATGAGATCAAAAAGGTTGGGGATCAGTGGTATATTATCCTTAATTCCCGCGGAATCAGGCCAAAAAATTATGATTTTATGCGAATAGCAGGCATTTCGTTTGAATCCATGTCTGATTTTAAATATTCAGTTTTAAATAAAGAGCTGGATATCAATGAGTTGGAAGAACTTGCTAGATGGACTCATGACGAAATAGGAATACCGATAGTTGATTTTGATAATTTATATACTATAGACGCGGCGCTTGATCCAGGATTTGATGAGGAAATCGTATGGCTGGGCGGCGAAAGATACTACTATTCACATACTGCCGAGGACGGCTATATTAAGGTACTTGCGCACTTCGTGTTTGATATGGATTTCGAGGGACAAACGCCTGTAAGAACAATGCAGGAAGAGGGCAAAAAGCTTGAAATCTTTGATATGTCTGATTCGTTCGAGTACTATGCACGTGTTACAGAAGGAGATAACGTATATACCTTAGGTATAGATAGATCATATGGCCTTGCGGACGAAGATATCCTGGCAATGAAAATAAAAAAACTTGACGGATGGGATGACTATTACGGAACTTATAAGGACGGGATGCTTGATATCAAACGTTTTAATCAAGGTGCGTCCCTGGTCAAGATAGACGTCAAGGAGTTTACGATAGGCAGTGTTGTGGGAGAACATAACACGACGGAAAACAAGATGGTTTTAGAGGTGTCGGCTTATATGCCCGGAGAGTACAAGATCCAATATTCATGTGGATACAGCGATGATAACTTTACCGATATGGGTTACTTAAAGCTTGAGCTTACAAGAAAACCGCAAACTTTTGAAATTGAATACATAGGCGGATCATCATATGATTGTTTTGTGATTATTCGCGCCGATAAAACACAGATCTGTATTCGAGTGGACATTTAACAAAACCGGGCACGCCATGGCGCGCCCGGTTTTGTATTAAGGATAAATATGTTGGAGGATTTGACTTTTTGTTTGCAAAAAAAGCCAAAACGGTTGAAAAAGTTTTTGGGGAATGTTATAATAGAATTAACGATCAAATCGATATGGGGGAAATTATGAAAAGAGAAGATATAAGAATAAGAGATCCATATATCGTCGCGGCGGACGGAATATATTATATGTATAGTTCGACCGGATCGAAAGACGGTACGACGGTAGTCGTTTACAAGAGCGAGGATCTTGATAGCTGGAGCGAGCCTGTTGACGTTTACAAGCTTGATACGAGCACCTGGAAAAGCAAAGAGCTATGGGCGCCCGAGGTCCATTATTATATGGGCAGATATTATATGTTTTTATCGATACTCGGAAAGAACGGACTGCGCGGTACGGAAATATCGGTCAGTGATACGCCCGATGGGATCTTTCTCCCAATAACAGATCATCCTGCAACACCCGAGGATAAAAGCTGTATCGACGGTACGCTTTTCGTTGACGGAGATACGCCTTATATAGTCTATTCGCGCGACTGGCCGGATAATTACGTGGCGGAACGCGACGTTTACGTTGGTCAAATATGCGCTACCCAGCTGACACGCGACCTGAAGGAGCGCGTTGGAGATCCGTTTGTCCTTTTTGAGTCCTCTGAGGTCCCGTATTCCGCGGCAGCTCCCGCGCATACGAAATACCGAGGCGAGTGGCTGTATCGCTATGGATCGGACGCGCCGTTTATAAATCGTTTGCGAGATGGACGTATCTTTCTCACTTGGTCGCCGATCCCAAACAACAATTACGTTGTTCTTGGAGCGGTGTCGGAGAATATCAGAGGCCCGTGGACGCATATTGACGTGCCGTTGTTTGATGAAAACGGCGGACACGCGATGTTCTTTAACGGCTTCGACGGACAACGAAAAATGTGTATGCATCAGCCCGAAAGGTATCCGCTTGAGCGAGCTGTAATTTTCGACGTAATTGAAACCTCGGACGGATTAAGGATAAAAAACAGCATATAGTATTAAAAAATTTTGAAAAATATTGAAAAAAATCATTAAAGTGATATAATTAAGTTAATAACAACGCTTCAGGGGGATCTATGAAAACCTATCTTATATCTGAAAAAGGTAACTTTTACAAAGCAAATCTTCACTGTCATTCGGTAATTTCAGACGGAAGGTGGACGGTAGAGCAGCTCAAGGAAGCCTATATGGCTCAAGGATATTCCGCAATAGCATTTACCGATCATCAGGTGTTTTTGACTCACAATGATCTGACCGACGATAAATTTGTCGCACTCAACGGCTACGAGATCGACGTCTCGGGCGGCTCAACGGCGCTCGGTACGCGCAAGACCTGTCATTTCTGCTGCGTCGCGCTTGACGACAAGCTGGAAACTCAGCGTATTTATTACGACGCAAAGCATCTGACCAAGAATATAGAAGCGGCGAAGCTTGAGGCGGAGCAGGGATATCGCGAGCGCGAGTATACTCCCGAATACATAAGCGCGCTTATGCAGGAAGCGAGAGACAACGGCTTTTTCGTTACCTACAACCATCCAGGTTGGTCGCTTGAAAATTTTGAGCAGTACGGACATTATCACGGCATGCACGCTATGGAGATAGTTAACTTCGGCTGTGTTGAGGCGGGCTATGAGGATCACAACGAGTCTGTATATGACGAGATGCTTATGAACGGCGAGAGAATATTCTGTGTTGCTACCGACGATAATCATAACGGCAGAGCGGATTCCTTCGGCGGATTTACGATGATCAAGGCGGACGAGCTTTCCTATAAGGCGCTTACCGACTCGCTGATTGCGGGTAATTTCTATGCATCCGAGGCACCCGAGATCAAGGAGCTCTGGTATGAGGACGGCAAGGTCTATATCCGTTCGTCAGAGGCGGTCAAGATAACCTATATGACGGGCAGAAGAAAGGCGAGAGCGGTATATCCCGACGGCACGGATACGATCACCGAGGCATCGTTTGAAGTTTTGCCCGAGGATAACTGCTTCAGGCTTTGTGTTTACGACAAAGCAGGAAAGAAAGCGTATACAAACGCATATTTTATAGATAAGCTCGTAGATCAATAAGGAGGAATTATGAAGATCATATCTAACATTTTATGGGCAATATTCGGAGGAATTTTCCTTGGAGCGCTCTGGCTGATAATCGGCGTGCTCTGGTGTCTCACGATCGTCGGCATACCCTTTGGCGTACAGTGCTTTAAGCTGGCGCGCATATCCTTTATGCCTTACGGCGTAAAAGTAAAGCTGGATTTTGCAAAGCATCCGATAGCAAACGTTATCTGGATCATCTTTTTCGGCTGGGAGCTGGCTCTTGTGCATATTTTCGTTGCGCTTTTCAACTGCATTACCATTATAGGAATTCCCAGAGGAATACAGTGCTTTAAGATAACCAAGCTCGTGCTTATCCCCTTTGGCGCAAAGCTGAAATAGGATAGGATTTACAAATATTGCTAATTGACTTGACATTTTGACAATAAAGGTATATAATTGAATTGTAAGACCTAAAATAAAACATTTGGAGGAGAACAATGTATACTACGATTTTTGCGGCGGTAATAGCAGTCGTCGCGGTATTGTTCATAGTTTTTGGACTCTTAAAGGGACGTAAGTACGTTTGGATATACTCGGCGCTCAAGATCGGCGCGCTTATCCTTGCGGCTGTTTCATCCTTCCTTATCTCAACGCTTCTTTTCAGAAACGTTATTGCACGCGCGCTGAATATGCTCGTGGCATCGGGACAGCTCGGTGATGCAGGCGCTATTATAAGTGATATACCGTCGGCAGTTTCTGCCGTATCGGCACTTATCGCAATGATCATCGCTCCCTTCTTGTTCTGGGCTTTGTTCGCTTTGTTCAAGAAGATATTCTATTTTGTAGCAAAGCTGGTTTCCCGCGCGCTTATCAAGATCCCCGCACTCGCTCCCGTTCGTAAGGACGAGGAGGAGTTTGAAGCTATGAGCAAGAGAAAGCAGAAAAAGCTTGCGCTTCGCACATACGCACCTAATCCCATCGGAATGGTGCTTGGCGGTGTGCTTGGACTTTTGCTCTTCTTTGTCGGAATGGTTCCGATACTCGGAACCGTTGGCGTTGCTAACGATATCGTAACAACGATATCTGCTATGGACGAAAGCAACGACCCGACGCTTGATATGGTCAATGAGATCACTATGGCTGCCGACGAGAACTTTATGAGTAAAGCAATAAATACTCTCTGTGCAAAGCCTGCTTACGATTCACTCACAACCTACACGGTCGGAACCGAAAAGGCTACGCTTTCCAAGGAGCTTAACTTCGTTGCCGTAACGGGTAAGGCTGTTTACTCTATGAGAGATTATGAGAGTGTTGCAAAGGAAGACGCGGTCAAATCGATGAAGGAAGTCGGAGACGCATTCGAGCAGTCTACGCTTATTCCCGTCGTTGCCGCAGATCTTATCTCGGCTGCTGAGGACGATTGGTCTCACGGCAAGGATTTCCACGGTATCTCTAAGCCTTCGCCTGACGGATTAGAGGATATCGTCGAGCCTCTCTTTGATGCACTTGCAGACTCTGATGCACAGACCTTGAGAGCTGACGTCCATACCATCGTTAACGTCCTTGCGTCTGTCATTGAGCACGACGCGGTCGACAGGTTCAAGAGCGGCGAGCCTATAACCGTATTTGAGGATACCGATCTTTCTTACGAGATAGTTTACGAGCTGCTCGCTAACGAGAGACTTGCTCCTATGGTTGGAGAGCTCACAGAGGCAGGATTCAATATGCTCGGCGATCAGTTTGGCGCTGATTTCAAGGGTCTTGATATTGATTCGAGCAATATCAAGGATAAGGATGCCGAGGCTCACGAGCTTGCTGACGTGCTTGGTCATATGGCAGAGCTTGTAGGCAAGGTGCAGAAGGATGGCTTTGATGCCTTTACTTTGGCAAAGGATTTCGGTCCTCTGCTTGACGAGATCGATCACACCTCGCTGATAGGCCACAAGAACACGGCGATCGTGCTCAAGGGCATATTTACCTCTCAGGATCTTTATTCGCAGATAGGTCTTTCCCAGGATGAGGCAAGTGACATTGCGGATTCTATAAATGAAAAGTCTGTTGCAAAGGGATATACTCCTCTTATCGTTGCGGTTCTTGATACCATTGATATTATTAAGATGTCTACCGACAAGAATATCAGCAACGCGGAAATGGTTGCTAAGGTAGAGGTGCTTCTCGCAGACCTTACGATCGAAAGTGCAGAGCTTCTTCAGGAGATGACGTCTGAAAACGTTATGATAAGCAAGGGTGCTCCCGCACAGAGTGCAAAGCCTATATCGGATATGTTCTCCAGCGCATTTATGGGACTTGCCGAGGCAAAGGAAGCCGGAATGGCCGAGGAGCAGTACAACAAGGAAGCAAAGGCTATGACCGATATGATGAACGTTGCGATGAACTTTGAGAACACAGGCTCGAATTCTTCGATGTTCGGTCAATCGAGTGCTACGGGAGTTGAGGCTGACGAGTTCGTTAACAACGTATTCGAGTCCACGGTTATCTCGTCCACTATCGTTGATACCGCATACGGTGAGAACAATGAGGTTACTAACGACCCGCTTAACTTCGGCAGAGAGCTTGGCGAAAATGATAGAAACGCTGCTGTTAACGCTCTTAATAACCAGTGGTCGAGCGCTACTGAAGAGCAGAGAGTTGATACTGAATATCAGAAGACATACGTTGCTATCGGTGCTTTGATGAATATGAACATCACCGTTACCGATGGTGGTATAGTTGCTTAATTTAATAAAACATCAGGGGCGTCGCAAAGTGCGACGCCCCTTTTTCTTATAATGTATTGCAATTGCAAAGCTTATGTGATATAATAAACTAAAATAAACAGATAGGTGGATTTATTATGGTATCTTTTTCAAGTGATTATACTCAGGGTGCGCATGAAAATATAATCAAGCGACTTACTGAGACAAATATGGAATTTCTCGCAGGCTACGGCGAGGACACGTACTGCGCGAGCGCAAAGGAGAAAATAAAAGCGGCGTGCGAGGCACCTGAGGCTGACGTTTATTTTCTCGTTGGCGGAACTCAGGCAAATCAGATGGTAATATCGTCCCTGCTTCGCTCCTACGAGGGCGTTATTTCGGTAGTATCGGGACACGTCAACACTCACGAGGCGGGCGCTATCGAGCATGCGGGACATAAGGTGCTCGCGCTTGAGGGCGTTGACGGCAAGCTTATGCCCGAAACAGTCCGCAAATATATTACCGATTTTTATGCTGACGCCAATCACGAGGCGGCAGTATTTCCGGGAATGGTATACATTTCTCATCCTACTGAGTACGGCACGCTTTACACAAAGTCCGAACTTGAAGGTCTTTCTGCCGTTTGCCGCGAATTCGGCATCCCGCTCTTTCTTGACGGAGCGCGTCTCGGATATGGTCTTATGAGCCGCGGCACCGACGTAACGCTTCCCGACATCGCGCGACTTTGCGACGTATTCTACATAGGCGGCACCAAGGTTGGCGCACTTTGCGGAGAGGCACTTGTTTTTACAAGCAAGAATATGCCCGCGCATTTTTCGGCTGTCGTTAAGCAAAAGGGTGCACTTCTTGCCAAGGGTAGACTTCTCGGCGTTCAGTTTGATACGCTCTTTACCGACGGGCTTTATTTTGAAATAAGCCGCAACGCTATCGAAAAATCGGATAAGATAAGAAAGCTGTTTCGAGATCGCGGATATAAATTCTTGATAGAGACGGTTACCAACCAGATATTTATCGTTCTTGAAAATTCCACGATGCAGGAGCTCGCAAAGTACGTAACATTTGGCTTCTGGGAGAACGTTGACAAGGATCACACCGCTGTGCGCTTTGCATCAAGCTGGGCGACGACCGATGCCGATATCGCCGAGCTTGAAGCTGCACTTGAGTTACTTTCTCCCCAAAGAAAGTAACCAAAGAAACTTCCACCAAAAAGGATTTGGTGGACATACCACCCGAAATAATGAATATCGTTATCGGTAATTTATTAAATTTCTAAGGAAAAAACCCGTCGGACACTACGTTCCGACGGGTTTTGTTTTAAAGATATTTTATAGTCGGAAGTTCTTTTGCTTACTTTTCTTTCAAGAAAAGTAAGTCGGACGTTTGCGCTCCGACAGATTTCATTTTTTTGTTTCGAAAAGCTAAAATGTGTTGCGTTTACTTCTTGACGGTTGACCTTGAATAAGTGATAATATATCAAGGCATAAATTCATATGTGAATTGACTGAAAAGTCCACCTTGTTGGCTAAAAAATCCATTGTTTTTTGATTTTTTATATGATATTATAATGATAGTAAATTGTTGTATCATCGCCCCAAGCTAACAATATTACATTGTGGAGGATGACTGTATGTTAAAGAAGACATTAGCACTCGTGCTTGCGCTCATTATGCTTATGGCAACGATGGTTGGATGCAGCACAAAGGAAACAGATCTCGACGGTGATTCGAAGAGTACGAAGAATACCACCGCAGCAACCTCGGCGTATGCCGATGAAAAGGATCCTGACCCCGAGACTGAGTCGGAGAGTGAATCGAAGAGCGAGTTGGATGCGGCGGTGTCAAAGGATACGATCGATTTGACCGCGAACCCCGATGTTGTTGTGGACGATACGTCTCCGTACGAGGAATTGACTATCGAGCAACTTCTTACTCCCGAGCTCTTTCAGGGCTCCGATATACCCGATGACAGAGACTACGGCGGATACGAATTCAAGGTGTTGGCTGATACGGTCTGTTCGGGTCATGAGTTTATAGCCGAGTCCGACGGAACTCTTATCAAGGATGCCGTTATAAACCGCCAGGAATGGATCGAGGAATACGTAGCGATAGATTTTGCTCTGACCGAAATGTATGGCGGATACAACAATATGGACGGCTTTGCCGCCGAAATAGAATCGGCGTCGGGTGCGGGCAGTCCGTATGATCTCGTTTTAGCATATAGCCTGATACCGCCTGTTATCGCGGCGAAGGGCCTTTCTCGCGACCTTGCTGAATCCGAAAATCTTAATCTTTACAATACGACTAAGGAGTATTGGGGCAGAGAGATCAAGAAGGAGATAATGGTTGGTGGCCGTATATTCTGGATGTCTGATAACTCGTCGTGGCTTAATATGCGCACGATGCTGTGCATTTTCGTAAACACGGAGTTCTTCACAAGAATAAATCCCACGATGGACAAATTCGATCTGTACGAGATGGTAGACAACGGTGTTTGGAATTTTGAGAATATGCTTCTGCTTGCGCAGAACTCATATGAAAATACAAACATCGGAGATGAAAAAACAGACGGAGTTGACGACGGAGATACATTCGGTCTTCAATGCGCTACACACTACGTAGATCTTGATAACTGGCTTTATGCGGCAGGTCTCAGATATACCAGGCTTAACAATAAAGGCACGTACGAATGGACGCTTGACGATCAGACTATGATAGATTTCATCGATTGGTGGCACAAGCAGATAATTGAGGATGATGATCTTTATAAGACCGATCCCAACAGAATGATGTTTATGGAAGGCAGAGCAATGTTTGCTCAATCCGAGCTCAGCATGATAGAGAAGGGGATCGAGATCGATTTCACGGTCCTTCCTATGCCGTTGTATGACCCGAATATCAAGAACGGTTATTCAACGCCATTCTCAAACTCATATTCTTCCTGGCTCATTCCCAAGGCGACTAAAGCGGATTCCTTTGAGCGCTCCGCAACCGTGCTCGAGCTTCTCGCGGCAGAGGGTAACAGACGTCTTGCTCCTGTTTACTTTGAAATATATCTCAAGAGGCAGGTGGCTTTCAACGATGAGGATATGAGAAGAATGTTCAATATCATTCGTAATTCTATCGTGTTTGATATGGGATATCTTTACGGCTCGGTGCTGACTTATGAAAAGCCGGGAGACGGTGGATATGAGGAAATATTCATCGCGCTTCGCAGAGTGTGGGGAAGCAACGGTACGGGAGCGTACGGCAATATGTCTACACTTTGGGCAGGAATGAAAGACGGCGTAACTAAAAAGCT
This sequence comes from Clostridia bacterium, assembly GCA_017536635.1. Taxonomy (GTDB): domain Bacteria; phylum Bacillota; class Clostridia; order Oscillospirales; family CAG-272; genus HGM12713. The sequence goes on along the minus strand of JAFXHA010000002.1, from coordinate 11,378 downwards.
CAATAACCTTATGGTTGATATATTGGATTATTAAATAACATAAAAAGATCGCGCATACGGCAAAGCCGTATGCGCGATTTTAATTATATAGCTTTAAGATTTCTCGTAACAATGATGTCAGCGCCTGTGCCGAGGACGTTTTCGAATATTACGTCGCCGAGACTTACGGGAGCGGTGAGCTGTACTGTATCAAGCAGCTTCATTATCTCTGCTACCGACTCGCGCGGAACGTCTGCCGAGCTTCTGACAGGGCAGCGGCGGCAGATAGCGCCGTCGATCTTTACGGTAGAGGTAAGAGTTCTCATAGGAGCGGTAAGCTCGCTGATTCCGTATTTTACGCCGCGGGGACAGTTGTTGCCGCTAACGGTCATATTCTCAAGGTCAACGCTGAGATGACAGCCCTTGGGGCAAAGTGTGCAAATTATATTTTTCATATTTATAACTACCTTTCCATAGACTCGGCTTATGCCTGATCCTCGACCTCGATCTTGATAGTGTCGGTAACGCCTGCAAGCATCTTTGCGGGAATGATTAGCTTTTCCATTTCTCCCGGTGCCATATGCTCGCGCTTGAAGGTGATTATCTCCTTGTCGCCACTCGTTACCTTGATGAGCGACTTTCCTCTTACCTTGTTGGTACGGAAGAACACCTCAAGAGCCTTATCGACGTTTTCAAGGCGTACGCGCTGGGGAACGGTGTAATTTACGCCGTTGCCGTTTGAAATGCTTATAGCGTTTCCGTCAGCCTTGTTACCGAGAGCGAATTTAGCCGCTGATGCGCCAGCCTTCATACTCTCGACGGTAACGTAGTCAACGAGGTCGTGAACGTGAACGACGTTTCCGCAAGCAAAGATTCCTGCGGTGTCGGTCTCCATATTTTCATAAACGTATGCGCCGTTGGTCCTGCCGTCGATACCGACGCCCGCGTTACGCGTAAGCTCGTTCTCGGGGATAAGACCTACCGAGAGGAGAAGCGTGTCGCACTCTATCTCGAATTCTGTTCCGGGAATGGGTGTATATCCGTCGACCTTGCTGATGCAGACCTTTTCGAGTCTGTCCTTGCCGACGATGTTGGTAACCGTGTGCGAAAGGTAAAGCGGAATTCCAAAGTCGTCAAGACACTGAACTATATTTCTCGCAAGGCCGTTGCAGTGGGGAGCGAGTTCAACGCAGGCAAGCACCTTTGCTCCCTCAAGGGTAAGACGGCGAGCCATAATAAGTCCGATGTCTCCCGAGCCGAGAATAACTACCTTTTTGCCGGGGAGATAGCCGCTGATATTAACGTATCTCTGTGCCGTTCCCGCGGTGATAACGCCTGAGGGACGGTCTCCGGGAATCGCTATCGCGCCTCTGGTGCGCTCGCGGCAGCCCATAGCGAGCACTATCGCGCCTGCCCGGAATACCTGATATCCGTTCTTGGAGCTTACGCAGGACACGTGTCTGTCAGCGCTGATATTAAGCACCATTGTATCGCAGCATATCTCGATATTGTCGTGAGCCTTAACGAGCTCCGCAAATCTTCCCGCGTATTCGGGACCCGTGAGAGCTTCCTTGAAATAGTGAAGCCCGAATCCGTTATGTACGCACTGATTGAGGATTCCGCCGATGTCGTTATCTCTCTCGAGAATAAGTATCTTTTCCGCGCCGTTTTCTGCGGCAGAGAGGGCGGCCGCAAGACCTGCGGGACCTCCGCCGACTACTATTACGTCATAATATTTCTCGTTCATCATCTTACCTCCTTGGTCTCTCCCGTGAGGATATAGCTGCCATCGTCTCCAAGCGTGATATCAAGCGGAGACACGCCAAGCTCACGAGCGAGTATCTCGTGTACTCTCGTGGAGCAGAAGCCGCCCTGGCAGCGACCGATTCCTGCACTTGTGCGGCGCTTGATGCCGTCGATAGAGCGGGGAACGATAGGACGGTGGATAGCGTCTATTATCTCACCCTCGGTAACTGTTTCGCAACGGCAGACGATCTGTCCGTAAAGCGGATTTTCCTTGACCACAGCCGCCTTTTCCTCTTCGTTGAGGCGCTTGAAGCGAATGACCTTGCGCTCGTCTATGACATTCTCCTTAGGAGTGAGGGTGAGTCCCTGCTCGCAAAGGATCTTGATGCCCTCAAGAGCGATCGCGGGAGCAGCGGAAAGTCCGGGAGACTTGATGCCCGCGAGGTGAATGAGGTGAGCCGACTGCTCGCTGGGACGGATGATAAAATCGCTGTCCTCGGCGATGGGGCGCACGCCCGCATATTCGTGTATCGTCTTGCTGAAATCGATAGAGGGAACCGATTTTTTGCCGCTGGGCTTGAGCTTGTGAAGCGTCTCGGCAACGGTTCCGACAGTTTTTCCGTCCTTAACTATGTATGCGTCGGGTCCGACGATAAGATTTCCGTGTGTGGTGGGAGAAACAAGAACGCCCTTTCCGTTTTCATCGGGGCAACGGAATACGACGGTATTTACTCTCGCGCCCTCGCTCTTATCGAGAACGTAGTACTGTCCGCAACGGTGAAGGGGAGTAAAGGAGTGATCTCCGACCATAGCGGCGATCTCGGATGCGTAAGAGCCTGCCGCATTTACAAGATAGCTTGCGGTAAAATCTCCGCCCGTGGTGCGAACGGTATATACGCCGTCCTTTTCTTCAATAGCGGTAACCTTGCATGAGAGATTTACCTCTGCGCCGTTACGTACAGCGGTCTCTGCCATAGCGCAGGTATATTCCCAAGGATCAACGATCGCGGAAGGCGCGTAGAGCGCGCCGAGCACCTCGGGATTTACCATAGGCTCAGCCTCAAGCGTTTCGGCGTTGTTCAGCACGCGAATACCGGGAACGCCGTTCTCGATGCCCTGCTCGTAGAGCTTATGAACGAGCTCCATATCCTTTTCGGTAAACGCGAGCACGAGAGAGGGAAGCTCTCTGCGGAGAACAGACAGCTTTTCGCAGATCTCCTTTGCGAGCTTTATGCCCTCGATATTAAGTCTTGCACAGAGTGTGCCGGGTTCAGGGTCGTAGCCTGCGTGAAGGATAGCGCTGTTTGCCTTGGTTGCACCGCAGCCGATGTCGTTACAGCCCTCAACTACACCAACCGAAAGCTGGTTTTTTGAGAGGTAGTAAGCGGTAGCTGCACCCGTAACACCGCATCCAATGATAAGTACATCATAATGCTTCATAGTAATTTCCGTGTCGCAGTAAAAAACTGTGAGCCCTTTCTTTGTGATTTGTCTTGGATTTAACAAAGTTCCGTATAAAAACAAATGAGCGATAAAACAAATACTGTTTTGCCGCTACTGTTAAACCTAAATTTTATATTCATTGGCTATATTATATCATCATTTTGCTCTTTTGTCAACTACTTTTGTGCGATTTTATCAAAAAATATCTGTTATTGTAAACAAAAATTTACATTGCTTGTATGTACGTGCGTAAAAATTATTGACAATTCGGGGTGAAAGTGATAATATTTAGATGTATTATTATAATATCAATTTGAGGAGGTATTTTATGCATTACAGAATTGAAGGCGGAAATTTGCCTGTGGCGGTGCTTCAGCTTCAGGCGGGTGAGACGGTTATAAGCGAATCGGGCGGAAGATCCTGGATGAGAGGACCCGTGATCACGGAGACCACCTCGAACGGCGGTGTCAAAAAGGTATTCAGCCGAATGTTTTCGGGTGAGAGCTTGTTTATGAGCAGATACACGGCTCAGGGAGATGCCGAGATAGCCTTTGCGTCGTCGTTTCCCGGCAGCATACTCGTAAAAGAGCTCAGAGCGGGCGAGAGTGTTATTTGCCAGAAGACCTCGTTCCTTTGCGGAATGGGAAATCTTGATATATCTATTCATTTTCAAAAGAAGCTTGGCGGTGGATTTTTCGGCGGAGAGGGATTCATTATGCAGAGAGTTACCGGCCCCGGAATCGTATTTATTGAGGTTGACGGATATGCGCCCTCATACGATCTCGCGCCCGGAGAGGAGCTGATCTGCGACACGGGAACGGTGGCTATGATGGATGCTACCTGCTCGCTCGACGTGCGTATGGTGCGCGGCGCTAAAAATATTTTCTTGGGCAATGAAGGACTTTTCGACACCGTTGTTACCGGCCCCGGCAGAGTTTATATGCAGTCTATGACGATCCCCAAGATCGCGACGTTGCTTATTCCGTATATTCCTACGGGCAACAATAACTAAGAAGCTTTATGCCGACAAAAAGGACAGAGAATTTTCATTCTCTGTCCTTTTTTATTATCAGTTATCGAACTCCATAGAGATCTGCTGATTACCGTTTTTCTTATGCTTTTCAACGAGGTTGTTGATACGCTTTACGGGGTTAAGAAGCTCGCTGATGGTGTTGTCGTGGTTGAGGGTATCTATTATGTAGGAGACGTATTTGCACATATTTACCTCAACGTACCATTCTCTTGTGTGGAGCTCGGGGCGGCGGTAAACGAGGTTTGTGGTGAATATCTTTGCGAATATTCCGTCCTCGTAAGCCTTATCGAACTTTTCAAGACCGTCGGTGAAGAGACCGAAGGTGGTGAACGCGAAGATCCTCTTTGCGCCCTTTTCCTTGAGCTGAAGCGCAACGTCGATGAGCGAATCACCCGAGGAGATCATATCGTCAACGATGATAACGTCCTTGTTGGTGAGATCCTTTCCGAGATACTCGTGAGCTTCGATGGGGTTTCTGCCGTTTACTACGATGGAGTAGTTGCGGCGCTTGTAGAACATACCGATATCAAGTCCGAGCACCGAGGAGAAGTACATACAACGTCCCATAGCGCCCTCGTCGGGGGAGATGATAACGAGCTCGTCCTTATCTATAACTACGTCGGGGACGCTCTTTACCAGAGCCTTGATCATCTGGTAGGTGGGCTTTACGTCGTCGAAGCCCGAAAGCGGAATAGCGTTCTGAACTCTGGGGTCGTGAGCGTCAAAGGTGATGATGTTGGTAACACCGATCGATACGAGCTCCTGAAGCATAATAGCGCAGTCGAGCGACTCTCTGCCGCTTCTCTTGTGCTGTCTGCCCTCGTAGAGCATAGGCATAATAACGGTGATGCGTCTTGCCTTACCTGCTGCTGCGGCGATTATACGCTTGAGGTCGGCATAGTGATCGTCGGGGCTCATAGGAACCTCTCTGCCGTACATCTTATAGGTAACGCCGTAGTTGAAAGGGTCGCAGATGATATAAACGTCGTGTCCGCGAAGCGACTCGTGAAGAAGTCCCTTTCCTTCGCCCGAACCAAATCTGGGGCAGTCGAAATCTACAAGATACGTAGCCTCACCGCCGTGGCGTCTCCAATCTCTGAGGTAGTGATCTACCTGCGCGGCAAATTCCTCGCAGCCTCTCATACCTATAACACTTAATTCTGCATATTCCTTCATGTCCGTCTCCTTATTAAAAGTAAATTTAACACGTAATTATTATAACATAAATTTGTCTTATAAACAAGAAATTTGCAAAAAATTGCGAAAAATGGTGTTTTGCATAACTTGCGCTGTAAAAAATGCGCTCAAATTGTCGATTTTGAATATTTCGGCTTTACTTGAGCTCCACCACGGTAACGCCGCCGTCTCCCTCGCCGAACTGTCCTATGCGGAAGGTCCGTACACGCGAGTCAGTACGAAGTATCTTCCAAAGACCGTTTTTGAGTGCGCCCGTGCCCTTGCCGTGAATGAGGCGCACGGTATGGAAGCCCGTGATCATCGCCTCGTCAAAATACTTGTCTACCTTGCTCCACGCCTCGTCGGTCGTCATTCCGCGCAGGTCTATCTCGTCTCTGAAATCGCGGCTTACCGCGGCTTTTATTCCTCGGGCGGACGAATTTTGCTCCTTTGAGGACTGCTTTTGGGATTCCTCAAGAAGCTGGAGATCGCTTATTTTTACCTTGGTCTTGATTATGCCTGCCTGAACCGAGACCTTGTCCGATCTATCGGGATCCTCAATGACCACGGCGCGCTTACCGAGGCTTACGATATATACCTCGTCGCCGCGGCGCAGCTTGCGGGGAAGAACGTAGTTCTTGATAACGGGCACCTCGACGGGATCGAATTTGTCCTGATTTACACGCAGGTGCTCGCGTATCTCCTTGCGTGCGCGCTCAAGCTCGTCGCCAAGACGTTCTGAATCTCTCTGCTTCTGAAGCTTGTCAAGCTGACCCATAATAAAGTCGCTCGATGCCGTAGCGCTTTGAACGAGATTCAAAGCCTTTTGCCTTGCGCGCTCAAGCTCGCGTTCGGCATCCTTGCGTTTTTTCTCTATTTCCTTTTCGGTGTCAAGCTTGAATCTTTCGTATTCCGACTTGAGCGCCTCGGTCTCGCGACGGTTTTGCTCGGCTTCCTGACGCGCCGCCTCAAGCTCGCCGATGACGGATTCCATTCGCTTGTTGTCCTCGCTGATAAGCTCACCGGCGCGGGAGATTATATTCTCGGGGATGCCAAGCTTTGCCGATATCTCAAAGGCACTCGATTTACCGGGCGTGCCGATGATGAGTCGGTAGGTGGGGCGTAGAGTTTTTACGTCAAACTCGCTTGATGCGTTGCATACGCCCTCGGTGTCGAGCGCATAGAATTTAAGCTCGGGGTAGTGAGTGGTCGAAGCGCAAAGCGCGCCTGCGGCTCTCACGTCCTCAATTATGGCAATAGCCAGCGCCGCTCCCTCGACGGGGTCGGTTCCCGCGCCAAGCTCGTCAAAGAGCACGAGTGAGCGAGAGGTCTTGGTTCGTATCATATCGGCTATCGCGACCATATGCGAGGAGAAGGTCGAGAGCGACTGCTCAATGCTCTGCTCGTCGCCGATGTTTGCGAGTATTCGATCAAAAACGAATACGGAGCTACCCTCGTCGCAGGGAATATGCAAGCCCGACTGTGCCATAGCGGCAAGCAGACCGAGAGTTTTGAGTGTTACCGTCTTACCGCCGGTATTTGGACCGGTAATAATGAGCGTGTCATAGCCGTCGCCGATCGAAACGGTTATCGGAACGACGGTGCTTTTGCTTATAAGCGGATGTCTTGCGTTTATGAGCTTTATCTGCTTTTTGTCGTCGGTTATTATCGGCTCGCGCGCGTCCATTCTATCGGAGAGAGCGGCGCAGGCAAAGATAAATCCAAGCTCGCAGATGTTTTCGAAGTTAAGAAACAGCGAGGGCGCGATAGACGCGACCTGCTCGGAGAGCTCGTAAAGTATGCGTTCTATCTCGTGCTGCTCCTTGGATTGAAGCATCATCAGCTCGTTGTTGGCATCGACCACTGCCATAGGCTCGACGAATATCGTCGCACCCGAGGACGAGGTGTCGTGAATAAGACCGGGAACGTCGCCTCTGTGCTCTGCCTTTACGGGAATAACGTATCTTCCCGAGCGCTGAGTTACGAGATTTTCCTGAAGATATTTAGAATAAGCGCCGCTGGTGTATTTAAGCAGCGTTTCCTTTAGCTTGGAGTTTGCACCGCGTATCTTTCGGCGAATGTCGGAGAGTGCCGCGCTTGCATCGTCGGCTATGAGCTCTTCGGAAATTATCGATCGGCTTATTTTATCCTCGATAGGACGGTTGGGGATAAGGCGCTCGAATATCTCGTCGATGCAGGTATCAAAGAGCTTGTTGGCTCTTATATAATCGAGAAGCATACGCGAGGAGCGGAGAATTCCCGCGACCTCAAGCAGCTCTCTTGGAGTAAGAGAGGCGCCCTTGACCGCTTTTTCGCATATATCGCGCACGTCGCACACGTTTCCGAATGCGGGCATACCCTTTGCGTCATACAGGCGGAGAGCATCGGTGGTGCGGCGAAGCCTTTTGCGAACGAGGTCGGGCTCGGTCTCGGGAGAGAGCGAGAGCGCGCGGCCCTGCGCGCATTTTATGGGACAGGAATCTGCTAAAAGCAAGCGTATCTTGTCAAATTCAAGAGTTATAAGGTGCTTTTCGCTTATACTCATAGCTATTCCTCCTTTACTGTGTGATAGAATTTAAGGGTCTCAAAATCCCTTTCAAGATGGTTTATAAGATATGTTTCGGTCGAGCGCGCAAAAGCAAAGAGTGTATCCTTGTCGGGAAATCCGAAGGCGAATATCCGCTTGGGCTCGGCACAGAGCACGTATTGCCACGCACGTCGCGACATCTCGTCGATAGGGACTAAAATATTGGACGTCTGGAAGCGGTCTACGGGCAAAGCCACGGCGTTTGCCGAGCGCTTGTCCATACACGCCTGACATATGATATGTCCATTCATTACGTCGAGGAAATATCCTTTTTCTGAGCTTTGCACGTTACATTCGCAGCACTCGGTAACATCGGGCGCGAATCCCGAATCGTTTATGGCGAATATCTCATACGCCGCCTTGATCAGCGGCAGAGGCTTGAGCTTATTTTCGATCGCGTAGAGCGTGTTCAGCGTCATTTGAAGGACCTTAGGGCAGGGAACGCCCTCACCCGTTATCTCATCCGCGAGCTGAAGCACGTAGGAAGCGAGAGCAAAGCCCGATATATCGGAATTAAGCGCAAAGAAGCTGTCGTTTACCGAGCCGCCGGAAAGCCATTTTCTGCCCGAGCGCTCGTAATATTCGAAATTTGCGTAAGTAAATATACGGCAAAGAGGAAGCAGCTTGCTCTTGGGTGAGCGAGCACCCTTGGCGCAAAAGAGTATTTTACCCTCATCCGCGGTGATAACGGTCAACAGTCTGTCGTTTTCGCCGTAAGGTATTTCTTTTATTACAAGACCGTCGATGACCTTTTTCACGTGCTTTCTCCTTTGAAATTTACTCGTTATCCTTGCGGTAGCCGAAGTTTTCTACCGTTCTTGCGCTTTCGCGCCAATTTTCCTTGACCTTTACCCAAAGGTTGAGATATACCTTCGTGCCGAATAGCTTTTCAAGCTCCTCGCGCGCGTAAGTGCCTATGAGCTTTAATGATTCACCGCCCTTGCCGACGATAATGCCCTTGTGTGATGTCTTTTCGCAGAATATCTCGGCGCGAATACGTATGAGCGTATTCTCGTCCTTGAATTCCTCAATGACGACGGCGGTTCCGTGAGGTACTTCCTTATTGAGCGTGCGAAGTATCTTTTCGCGGATGATTTCGGCGGCTATTTGTCGCTCGGGCTGGTCGGTGATCATATCCTCGGGGAAGAACCAGGGCGATTCTTCAAGGAAGGGAACGCACTCGTCGAGAAGCTCGTCCACGTTCTTGTGATTCTTTGCGCATATCGGAACGAAAGCCTCGAAGCTGTGGAGTGCCGCGTATTTTTCGATAGCCTTGGCAAGCTGCTCTCTCTGGTAGAGATCGAGCTTGTTGAGTGCAAGTATTGCAGGTGTTCCGCTTTTTTTGAGATATGCGATAACGTTTTCCTCAACTCGCGATATTTCCTTGCCGATGTCGACGACCAGAATTACCGCATCGGCATCCTTATAAGTGCCCTCGGCGGTAGTTACCATATATTCTCCAAGGCTGTTCTTGGGAGTGTGGATTCCGGGGGTATCAAGGAAAACGAACTGATTTTCGCCTTTTGTATAGATTCCCGTTATCTTGTTTCTCGTAGTCTGCGGCTTACTTGAAACGATAGCCACCTTTTCACCGAGTATTGAGTTGAGAAGCGTGGATTTGCCAACGTTCGGGCGTCCCACGATCGCAATAAAGTCTGTTTTAGTCATTTTATCCTCTTTCGTTTTATTATTTGTCCTTTATTTCAAGTCCCATAGCCGAGAGAATCTCTCTCTGTGCCGTGCGCATCTCGGTCTCCTCGTCCTCGGTCATATGATCGTAGCCGAGCAGATGGAGCGTTGAGTGAATGCAGAGAAAGGCTATCTCTCGATCAAGCGAGTGGCCGAATTCTTCCGCCTGCTCGCCCGCCTTTTCGAGCGAGAGCACTATGTCGCCGAGCATATTCTCACATTCGTCGACGGGGGGCTCATCGCTGCCGTCAAAGCTCATGAGAGGGAAGGAGAGCACGTCGGTCGCCTTGTCTATCTCGCGGAATTCCTTGTTGAGCGCTCTGATGCCCTCGTTGTCGGTAAAGGTTACCGACACCTGAGCTGAGTTATCAAAGCCCTCGTGAGCGAGAGTTTCGCATATCGCGCGGCGAATAAGCATTTTTGCCTTATAGGTGATCTCGGTCTTTGTCTGATCATTGAGAAAATATATCATTGTTTTTGCTGACATCATTTTTTTCCGTCCTTTAGCTTTTATCGTTTTTTGCTTGTTTTTTCTTGTCTCCGGCGGCACGTCGCTGAGCCGCGCGCTCTGCCGCATCCTTTTCGAATTTTTCGTAAGCGCGGATTATCTGCTGTACGAGCTTATGTCGTACCACGTCCTTATCGGTGAAGGTGTGTATCGCGATATCCTCTACCTCGGCGAGGATCTTGACCGCGATCGCAAGACCGCTCTTTTGTCCGCTTGGCAGGTCGGTCTGTGTTAGGTCGCCCGTGATGACCGCCTTGGAGTTGAATCCCAGACGTGTCAGGAACATCTTCATCTGCTCGGGCGTCGCGTTCTGTGCTTCGTCAAGAATTATAAAACTGTCGTCAAGCGTTCTGCCTCGCATATAAGCGAGAGGCGCTATCTCGATAGTTCCTTTTTCAAGATGTCGCTGATAGTTTTCAGCGCCCATCATCTCGAACATCGCGTCGTACAGCGGACGAAGATAGGGATCTATCTTGCTCTGAAGATCTCCGGGAAGAAATCCGAGCTTCTCGCCTGCCTCGATAGCGGGGCGGGTGAGGATTATGCGACTGACCTGCTTTTCGCGCAGAGCCTTTACTGCCATCGCGACAGCGAGAAAGGTCTTTCCTGTTCCCGCAGGACCGATACCGAACACAACCGTGTTTTTATCGATTCGGTCAACGTAGTGCTTCTGACCGACGGTCTTTGCCTTTATCGGCTTACCCTTGGTAGTGATGCAGATGCAGTTCTGATCAAAGGTAGCAAGCTCGCCCTCCTTGCCGTCTCTTATCATATCTATGACGTAGGCTACCTGCTGCTCGGTGATCTCCTCATTGTATTTTGCCATATCCTTGAGGTATTTTATTGCGGATGCGGTCATTCGGACGCCGTCCTCTGATTCTCCGCTGATGCAGACTGCGTCCGAGCTTTCGTCGGCGCGGTTGTGAATGTTTACGCCAAACGTTTTTTCGAGGATACGAACGTTGATGTCAAAGCTGCCGAAAAGCCTCGCGGTTATCTCGGGGCTTTCGATCTTTACGGTTTTTGTTATCTTTTCCATAGCGTCCTCCTTTTCGTTTATTTTAATATATTTATCTCTATTTCCTTTTCAACGGCGATATTTTGCACGCAGACGATGTGGCAGTCAAGGATTAGCGCCGTGTCGGATATCTCTGTTGATATCTGCTTGCGTAGCAGCTCACATTCGGGTGAGCTACGGGATATCTGCTCAGAGAGCT
>JAFXHA010000017.1 GCA_017536635.1 Clostridia bacterium | reverse complement strand
TGGTGACGAATAATATTTGTTACTTACTCAATAATTTTCTGAAATGTTCTGCATACGAGAATATTATTTTTTGTTGGGTGATGCACGAGCAGAGAATTATCGATTCCATACTTGAGAAGCTGGATACACAGAACTGTGAGGTGAAATGCGTCTCGCTTGTAGCGGATGAAAAGACTCTGTGTGAAAGATTGGCAATGGATGTAGAAAGAGGTATTCGCTCTGAAGATGTAATTGAGAGAAGCATAGCAAGAATACCGATGTATCAAGCATTGGACACCATTAAAATTGATACAAACGCAAAAGCTGTGGCTATGATTGCAAATGATATAAAGCAGTTGTAATACTGACAAATTGTCGAGCTGAATAGGCGTTGAGAGTTGGTGCAAATTTGGCGCAACGATATAAAAAGCTCTGCTTCGGCAGAGCTTTTTGCTTTCGTAGGGGAGACCTGCGGTCTCCCGCGGGCGAACGCAGTTCGCCCCTACTTTAATCCAAAAGGGCGGTTCACTTTGTAAAGGAACTTTGCTGTTGACAGTTTAGGAATTTTATGGTATAATTATATCGGTGAGGTGTATGACTCACAAAATTTGATTTGAATAGGAGGTATATTATGAAAAAAATTTTATTTTTCGTTATTGCGATGATATGTGCGGTATCTTTACTTACAAGCTGTGATAATGCAAAGGAAAGCCCGCAAAGCAAAGAGCAGAGTTCCGACAAAACCGAAGAAACAAGCACTCAAGTAGCCACCCGATCCGAATCAACAGAAAACAACACGGAAAGAACAGAGTTTACAGAGACTACGGCGGCTACGGAAAACACAGAAAGCGCCGATACCTCTGCCGATACCGAGGCAACGCCCGAGATTATTATTCGCGACGTGGATTTCAATCAGTATCTCGACGATATCAATTTTGTTCCCAGAATTTCTCAATCCGACTTTAAAAAATTAATGGACACGTACACGTATAACGGTAAAAAGCTTTCGGATATTACGGAAGGCATGTGGTACGACGGCTTTTACGGAGGTGGATATTCAGCGTGGAATGACGAGTTTAAATTTGGATTTGTCAACGACTATACTGTTACGGATGACGAGAAATATTCGATTTACGAGAACTTGCTGAATACAAGTGTTCAGCTTGACGGGCTTAAGCTTCCGAATGATATAAAATTTGGATATACGCTTTCCACGGTTTTGATGAGCTTTAATCTCAACGTAGATCTTGAGAATGCTTTTGTCGATGCCGAAGACGCGACGGTGATTATATACGGTGATGAAAGCTCGTCTCTGAAATTGAAAAATTGCTTGTTGACGGACGGAGCTTCCGAATCAAAGTATAGCTATCAACTAACCTACGAGGAAAACTACCCGATAACCTATCAGAACGGAAAGGAAGCAACGGTAACCCGTTCTGTCGAGATGTCCTTCGCAAAGGACGATGCAACGCTGTGCGGATTGAAGATAGCGGTTGTTGAAAAATGCGACAGAAATCAATGATTTATTTTGAATGTTGAAAACAGCACCCACGCAATGGGTGCTGTTTTGCTCTTGCATAAAATTTTCAGAAAAATTTTCACAAAAAATCGTGATTTCCCTCCATATTCAAAATTTGGTCATTTACATTTTGACCGAAATATGATACAATAAATTTGTAAATGCAAAACATGAAGGGAAAGAGATATGATTCCGCTCTTTTTGATATTGATTCTCGTTATTATTCTGCTTGCGCCGTATGCGATATTGCTCGTGCGTCGGCAGATAATGTTAAAGGAAATAAAGGCTCTTGCTCTGCGGTGCGGATTTAAGGTCAAGTCGCTTCACAAGCTTGTTTTCTTCGCGCGAAACAGGGGTAATAAATACGACCTCGTTTTTGTGGGAAAGCAGCGGGTGTATGCGGTCAAGCTCTGGTCGGCGCTGCATTCGGATTCAACTCTCGTCGTTTGCCCCGATAATTCTTACTACGTCGCTCGCGGCGTGGGTGAGCCGTTCGAGCAGAAGGGCAGAGGAGAATACAATCTGCGCGATAAAAGGAAAAAGGTTCCCGATACACAGCTTGCTTTGAAGCTTCGCGGCAATAGGGAAACTGTGCCGATAATGTTGTTTTATCCGAGCTGCAAAAGGGTGATGCAACGGCGCGGCAAGGACATTTTAGTGTACGAGCAGGGCGACAGAGTTTTTGGAAAGAGAATGTATTTTCCCGACGGCTTCAAATCGCTGATCCTTGAGGGCGCAGAGGCAACAAGGACAGACGTCGCAACTGTGAGTGGCGGGAAATACGATGCTTAAAAGGTCATAAATTCTGTTTTCTTGTCATATTTTCGGAAAAAAACTCTCAAATTGTTTTTTTGCATTGACAAAACAAAATAAATGTGATATCATTATGTTGGCTTATGATCATTACATTTATTACATTATAATATTTAAGAAAGGTAATTTTTTATGAAGGTCGTAATTCTTGCGGGCGGATTCGGAACGAGAATTTCCGAGGAATCGCATCTTAAACCGAAGCCTATGATAGAGATCGGCGGCATGCCTATTCTTTGGCACATAATGAAGTATTATTCTTCCTACGGCTTTAACGAGTTCGTAATTTGTGCGGGATATAAGCAGCACGTGATCAAAGACTTTTTCAACGATTATTTTTTACACTCCTCTGACGTTACCTTTGATTTTACTAATTCTACCGATAAATTAAAGGTTCACAGAACTTATACTGAAAAATGGAAGATAACTGTTGCCGATACGGGTCTTAACACCATGACCGGCGGCAGAATCAAGAGAGTAAAGAAGTATCTCGGAGACGAGCCATTCCTTCTTACTTACGGCGATGGCGTTTCCGACGTTGATATCGACGCACTCGTTGATTTCCACAAATCGCACGGCAAGCTTGCTACTATGACGGTAGTTCACGCAGGTCAGCGCTTTGGTATTATTAAAATGGGCAAGGAAAATCAGGTATCCTCCTTCAGAGAGAAGAAGGACATTGACGGACATCCGATCAACGGTGGATTTATGATCCTTGATCCCAAGGTCATTGACTATATCGACGATGACTCCACCGTGTTCGAGAAGGCTCCCCTTGAGAATCTTTCCAAGGATGGCGAGCTTATGGCGTTCAAGCACGACGGCTTCTGGCAGTGCATGGATACTCTCAGAGACAAGGAATTTCTTGAAAAATTGTGGAACAGCGGTGAAGCACCGTGGAAGAGATGGGAAGACTGATGCTGAAGCTTGATTTTTATAAAGGTAAAAAGGTTCTCGTTACGGGACACACGGGATTCAAGGGATCTTGGCTTTGTAAGATACTTGTCAATCTTGGTGCAGACGTTACGGGATATTCGCTGACTCCCCCAACCGAGCCCTCTCTCTTTGAGGCGGCAGATATTGCAAGGGGAATGAAGTCGGTAATAGGCGACGTAAGAGACCTCGCTTCTCTCAAAAAGTGCTTTGACGAGACTCAGCCGGAGATAGTTCTTCACCTTGCGGCACAGCCGATAGTTCGAGACAGCTACAAGGATCCTCATTATACTTACGAGACCAACGTAATGGGTACCGTAAATATTCTTGAGTGCGTTCGACTTTCAAGCTCCGTTAAGTCGTTTTTGAACGTTACTACCGACAAGGTGTACAAAAATAACGAGTGGGAATGGGGATATCGCGAGAACGAGCCGCTTGACGGCTTTGATCCGTATTCCAATAGTAAATCCTGCTCTGAGCTTGTAACTCACAGCTATAAGGATTCCTTCTTTGCTGACGGACGCGTCGCTATCTCGACCGCGCGCGCGGGTAACGTTATCGGCGGCGGAGATTTTGCTAACGACAGAATCGTTCCCGACAGTGTAAGAGCGGCGTTTGAGGGCAGAGATATAATTGTTAGAAACCCTCACTCCACACGTCCTTATCAGCACGTTCTCGAGCCTGTTTGCGCTTATCTTATGATCGCTCAGGCGCAGTATGAGGACGGTAAGTACGCAGGATATTACAACGTTGGCCCCGATGATTGCGATTGCTTCAAGACGGGTGCGCTCGTTGATCTGTTCTGCAAAAAATGGGGCGATGGAATGAAGTGGATCAACCGTTACGACGGTGGACCTCACGAGGCTAATTTCCTCAAGCTTGATTGCTCCAAGCTCAAGACCACGTTTGATTGGAAGCCTGTTTGGAACCTTGACAGAGCCATTGAAATGACTGTCGAGTGGTCGCGTTGCTACAAGGACGGCGGAGATCTCCGCGCTTGTATGGATTCGCAGATCCGACGTTTCTTTGACGAGAGCGCTTGGATAGAGGCTTAAATTAAATTATCATATGGATCAGCGGCCTTCAGTCGCTGATTCTGTATGTAAGGCTATTTTTGAGTTTTCGGAATATATTTTAATTATAAGGAGTATCTATGAAAGCGGTAATTACGGGTGCTACGGGCGCCATCGGAATGGCATTGATAAAGGAGCTTTCCGAGCGCGGCGACGAGATCCTGGTGCTTTGCCGTGCATCCTCGGCGAGAAGTCGCAGGATTCCCGACGCGGCAAATATAAAAAAGATAGACTGTCCTCTTGATAAAATGAGCGAGCTTGAGCTCGACGAAAAGTACGACGCGTTTTTCCATTTTGCTTGGGAAGGCACGACGGGCGATGCGCGTAACGATATGTTCTTACAGAATCGCAACGTAAAGCATACGCTCGATGCGGTTGATCTTGCCGCAAGGCTTGGCTGCAGCGTATTTATTGGAGCCGGCTCGCAGGCAGAGTACGGCAGGGTAGAGGGTAACCTCAATGCCGAGACTCCCGCATTCCCCGAAAACGGATACGGAATGGCAAAGCTCTGCGCGGGGCAGATGAGCCGCGTGATGTGCGCACGGCTTGGAATACGCCATATCTGGACACGAATACTCAGCGTTTACGGAGAGTACGACGGAGAAAATTCTCTTATCAGCTTTGCGATAGGTAAGACGCTCGCGGGCGAGAGAGCCTCGTTTACTGCGGGTGAGCAGGTCTGGGATTACCTTTACAGCGGAGACGCAGCAAAGGCAATGGTGGCGCTTGCGGAGCGCGGACGCGACGGCGGAGTTTATTGCCTCGGAAGCGGAAAAAAGCGCTTGCTTCGCGAGTATCTTGAGGTGCTTCGCGATACGGCAAATCCCGAGGCTGAGCTTGGACTTGGCGATCGACCTTATCCCGATAAGCAGGTAATGTATTTGTGCGCGGATATCGACGATCTCGTGGCCGATACCGGATACACGCCGCAGACTGTATTTGAAGACGGTATTAAAAAGACGATAGAATGGTACAAAAATAAAGAGGAGAATTAACTATGAAAAAAGTAAGCATAATGGTTCCTTGCTATAACGAGGAAGAAAACGTTGTTCCAATGAGTGAGGCGCTGGTAGCGCAAATGGAACAGCTCTCGGACAAGTACGACTACGAGATACTCTTTATAGATAACTGCTCGCAGGATTCCACCCGTGAGCTCCTTCGCGGCATTTGCGCAGGTAACAAAAAGATAAGAGCAATATTCAACTCCAAGAACTTCGGTCAGTTCAACTCGCCCTATCACGCAATTTGTCAGACGACGGGCGACTGCACCATAACCGTTTGCTGCGATTTCCAGGATCCTATTGATATGATCCCGAAATTCCTCGCGGAGTGGGAAAACGGCTACAAGATAGTTTGCGGAATCAAGACCACGAGCAAGGAAAGCAAGATAATGTATTTCTTGCGCAGCGTGTACTACAAGCTTATCAAGAAGATGTCAAAGGTAGAGCAAATCGAACACTTTACCGGTTTCGGCCTTTACGATAAGTCCTTTGTTGAGGTGCTCAGAAACCTTAAGGATCCCACCCCATTTATCCGCGGAATCGTTGCAGAGCTCGGTCCTAAGATAAAGAAGATCGAGTATCAGCAGGAGAAGCGCCGTGCAGGCAAGACGAGCAACAATTTCTTCAGCCTTTACGATGCGGCTATGCTTTCGGTTACGTCTTATACTAAGGTCGGCGTTCGTATCGCGTCCTTTGCGGGAATCTTAATGAGTGGACTTTCCGCACTCGGCGCTCTCGCTTGCCTTATTATCGAGCTCATTGATCCTGAGATCATAACCTCGGGCACACTGCCTATAATATGCGCGATATTCTTTGTCGCAGGTATGCAGATGTTCGTTACAGGCTTTATCGGCGAGTACATAATGAGCATGAATGCACGTATTATGAACCGCCCGCTCGTTATCGAAGAAGAAAGAATCAACTTTGATTAACGACGTGAAGGCCGCGCGTTACTTTTCTTTTGAAAAAGAAAAGTAACCAAAAGAAAACTTCCCACAAGATAGGGCTTGTGGACATATCACCCGAAATAAAGATATCTATCGAGGGAAAGAATATAATAGCAGGAAGCTTTTTGCCAAGCGAGCACGAACTTGTTCGTGCCACGTAGCGAAGCGAAGTAGTTTTTTGCGAAAAAGCGGTAAAAACCCGTCGGACGCTACTCTCCGACGGGTTTTATTTTTAATATGTTTTATAGTTGGAAGTTCTTTTGCTTACTTTTCTTTCAAGAAAAGTAAGTCGGACGCTACTCTCCGACGGGTTTTATTTTTAATATGTTTTATAGTCGGAAGTTCTTTTGCTTACTTTTCTTTCAAGAAAAGTAAGTCGGACACTACGTACCGACGGGGTTTAATTGTAATATTTAGAAAAAATAATCATCATATATCTGTGGTTATGACTTGGAAATATTATTCAAACGATTATTTTTATCTCAAAAAATATTTTTAAAATTTTTCTGTCAAAAAAAAGTATATTTTCTCTTTTTTGCGTACATTATAAATGAAATTTGATTTTTCGAGATTTTTAGAAAGGAGCCGAGGAATGATACCAAGAGAAATAATCGATGAGATAGTGTTTCGGAATGACATTGAGCAAGTAATAGGATCATATGTCAATCTTCGGCGCGCCGGCTCGAATTATCAGGGCTTGTGTCCTTTTCACAGCGAGAAAACTCCATCGTTTACGGTTTTTGCGGCAACCAAGAGCTTCCATTGCTTCGGATGCGGAGCAGGCGGAGACGTTATTTCGTTTATTATGCGTGCGGAAAATCTTACCTACATTGAGGCGGTTCACCTTCTTGCCGAGCGTGCAGGGATAGATATTCCCGAGGATAACAGCTCGCAGGAGCGCGAGACGGTATCCAAAAAGCGCATACTCGAGCTTAATCTTGCGGCGGCAAAGTTTTTTCGCGAGTGCCTTTTCGATAAGAATATAGGCGGTGAGGCAATGGAATATCTTGCGGGTAAGCGTCAGCTTAATATGGCGACTATCAAGCATTTCGGCTTGGGATATTCACCAAATGATTTTACTGCATTGACTCGCAAAATGCGTTCGCTCGGATTTACCGATGAGGAGCTTATAGCGGCATTTCTTGCTAAGCGAAGCCAGAAGAGCGGCAAGCTTTTTGACCTGTACCGGAACCGAGTAATATTTCCAATCATTGATACAGTGGGCAACATAGTTGCGTTCGGCGGGCGAGTTATGGACGGCTCTGAGCCTAAATATCTAAACACCTCGGATACCCCTGCTTTTAAAAAGAGCCGACATCTTTTTGCGCTTAATTATGCGCGGAAATTTGCCGAGCAGGAGATGATACTCTGCGAGGGATATATGGATGTAATAGCTTTGCATGAGGCAGGCTTTGAAAACGCAGTAGCAACGCTCGGAACGGCAATAACGCCCGACCAGGCGCGTATATTTGCGAAATATACAAAAAAGGTGATCGTCTGCTACGACGCTGACAGAGCGGGGCAGATGGCAACCTCAAAGGCGATGAGATATCTTGCCGATGCGGGTGTTGATTGCAGGATAATCAAGATCAGCGGCGCAAAGGACCCTGACGAGTATGTCAAAAAATTCGGCGCGGATAGCTTCCGCAGAGTGCTCGGCGAGAGCCGAAGCGGATTTGATTACCGTCTTGAAAAAATACTCGGCGAGTATAATATCACGCTTGCCGATGAAAAAATAAAGGCGGCGGAAAAGATATGCCAGATGATATCAGATATTCCATCAAGCGTTGAGCGCGACATATGCGCGCAAAAGGCTGCGAGCGCGCTTGGGCTGTCGTTCGATTCGCTGAAGTCCGATATTGCCCGCATACGCAATCGCAAGCTCCGTGATTTTAAGAATAAGGAATCCCGAGATGCGAAGCTTTCTATCAAGAACATTGGTGATCGCGTAAATACTGATGCGGCAAAGCATATTACGGCGAGCAAATCCGAGGAGATCCTGCTGGCGCTTATGATGATATACGATGAATACAGGCAGGCGGCGGTACGCGGTGCGCACGGATTGTCCGCAGACGATTTCTCGACCGCATTCGGTCGGCGTGTCTTTGAGGTCATTTGCGAGCTTGAGAGCTCAGATGGCGGATATTCAAGGTCTATGCTGGGACTTTACTTTAACGTTGACGAGGTGTCAAGGCTTGAAAAGATAGAGCTTGAGCGCAGGCAGCTTTCCAAGAACGACAACGAGGTCTTTGCGGCGTGTATTGCAAAGATGAAGGAAGAAAAGCAGTCGGTAAAGGATGACGGCGACGAGCAGCTCAAATATATAAGAGAGCTTTTTTTGAAAAATAAAGAGCAAAAATAAAATATTTAATTTAACAATTAATTTAACAATTTTACATTTTTACATAATCGAAAGGAATTTTAAAATGTCAGAAAACGAAATCAAAAACGGCAAGGAATCGACGATAGATATCGATGAGATAATTGAAAAGGGAAAGCAGGGAAAGCTTTCGGATTCCGATCTTGAAATAGTCGAGGAGGAAATGGATTTTGATCTTGATAGCATAGACAAGCTTTACGATGCTATCGAGGACGGCGGACCCTTGCCCGAGGATATCTCCAGTACCGAGATGAACGAGATAGAGAACGAGGTCGAGGCATTTGGCAACAGCGAGAATATGGAAAAGATACTCGAGCAGGAGGGCCTTCTCATTGACGACCCGGTTCGTATGTATCTTAAGGAGATCGGTAAGGTACCGTTGCTTACCTCGGACAGAGAAAGAGAGCTTGCCGAGATAATGAGCGGTGAATTTGACGAAGCTACAAAGCAGAAGGCAAAGAGCGAGTTGGTTGAGGCAAACCTCAGGCTTGTCGTAAGTATCGCAAAGAGATACGTCGGTAAGGGAATGTTCTTCCTTGATCTTATCCAGGAGGGCAATCTCATGGCCCTGGCCCGGGACGCCACCTACGACGGCGAGCTGACCGACGCCGCGACCCGGCGGGACGCGGGCGCGCTCTCGAACGGGGACTTTCTGCGGCTGGCCCGCAGCTACATCGAGCGCA
>JAFXHA010000016.1 GCA_017536635.1 Clostridia bacterium | reverse complement strand
GTCTCCTCGTACTCGAACGCCGCGTCAAAATCCGCCTGCATAGCGTCGTCCTCGGGGAAAGCAAATCCCTCTCTGCGCTGACGCTCGGCGTAAAGCTGAATAAGATCCTTGGCAATATCCTTTGCCGCAGCTCTCGCACGGGATTTAGCCCTGTTCCAATCGTTAGTACCAAACTTGGATAGCTTAACGAGACCATCGTCCGAGTGCGCGCCGATATATTTCGATACCATATCGAGCTTATCGGTCGGTAGGAAAAGTCTGTCGCTTCCCGCATAACGAATGTCTATATAATCCTTGCTGACACCGTCAACGGTAAGATTTTGTATACCCATATACTGACCGATTCCGTGAACCTCGTGAACTACGAAATCCCCGACCTCAAGGTCGTTATAAGACATGATCGCCTCGGTGCCGCTTCTCTTTTTGCGGCGGCGCTTAAGCTTTGATGCCGCGGCGCTGAGTCCTTCTCTGCCATCGGGACAAGCCGACATCACCGCGACGCGCGGAGTGGTAAGCTCATATCCTCTGATATATTCCTTCCAGCAGACAAGAATAATATTTGCGGGCATATCCTTTGGAGCAAATTCGCCCTGCTCGGTATATGCAAGCGCTCTGAGTCCTCTGTCGGAGAGCAGCTCGCAAAGGTTTTTTGCCGCCGCCTCGTTCTCGGCATTTATTATCATTCGGTAGCCCGCGCGGCGATAGCTCTCGATATCGTCGCAGAGCAGCTCAAGATTTTCACTGTAAGAGACCATATGCTTTGAACGGAAGCTAAAAAGCCCCGCAAGCTTACGGTCGGAAAGTCCCTGACCGAGCGACTCAAAATGCACGGTTACGCTACCGGCAAGAAATGCCTCGAAGTAGCTTTTATCTCTTGAATAATCGGTATATTTAGAATGTATCGTTCCGCCCTCAAGCAGCTCCTCGATGACCTGCTGAAGATGCCACTCGGACGCCTTGATCCTGTCAAGGCAAGCAGAATATCCCTTTATAAACACGGTACTCTGTCTTGAAAAATAGTTGAGCAGCGTCATACGCTCGGGATAAATAAGCGTGATATATTTATCGGCAAAGCTGATATCAGCTCCGCGATCTATCGCCGAGAGCTCACTCTTCATCTCGTCTGTCGCGCGTGTATCCTTGCTGTTCTTTATTCTGTTTTCAATAGCAGAACGGAGCATCGCTCTCTTTTCATCGGTAATAAGAAGCTCGCGCGCAGGTGCAAACTCGACGCGGTCAATAGGCGTCATCATTCTCTGAGTCTCGACGTCAAACGTCTCCATACGGTCTATCTCGTCGCCGAAAAGCTCTATTCGGAAAGGATAAGAGCCTACGTTAACCTTGCCCTCGGTATCGTAATATCTCGCGCTTGACGGAAATACGTCAATGATACCGCCACGCATAGCGAACTGTCCCGCGCCGCTGACCGATTCGGTACGCGAGTATCCGAGCGAAACAAGGCGCTCGGCGAATTTTGCGGGTTCAAGGAAGGGCTTATTAAAATCGACGTAGGTAAGCGAGCCTATGAGCGTATCGGGCGGCATAGTGTAGCTGAGCGCCGCGTCGGGCGTGGTAACTATCGCGCCGTAGGAGTTATCAAGGAGTCCGGAAAGCACGCGTAGCCTCTCATGCTCGTACTCATGAGAGGCGGTAATATTATAAAAGGTCAGATCGCGCCCGATAAAGAACGCGGTTCGGATACCAAACTGTCCGAGAAAATTCTTGACTCTGATACATTCCTTTTCCTCGGGACAAATAATAAGCGTAGGACGTTTGTCCTGCTTTTTTATGTCCTCAATAAGAGCCGCGTAAATAGCATCGGTCGCGCCGTCGCACAGCCCCGTAATGAGAAGCGGCAGAGGGCGGTTTCGCTCCTTTGACGCTATTATCGCACGAAGCACCTGCGCATATTCGGCATCAAGCCTTATGCAATCGGTAAGTATATTCATACGTTTTTTCCTTGATTATTTCTTGTTACATATCTGCATAGCGGCATCAATATCGCCCGCCACCATTTTTTCAAGCCCCTCAAGCACGGTCGGGAAGGTCGCCTTCACGGTCGCGAGGTCATTTTCGGGAAGCTGACCGAGCACCCAATCGATAACGTCGTAATCGGGATGCGGCTTCTGACCTACGCCGAGCTTTATGCGGGGATAGTTTTCGGTCGAAAGCATACGGATTATATCCTTAAGCCCGTTATGTCCGCCGTGACTTCCCTTTCGGCGCACGCGGATCCTTCCGACATCAAGCGTGATATCGTCGGATATAACGATTATATTCTCGGGCGCGATCTTATAAAATCTCGCCGCCTCGGCTACCGCCTCGCCCGAATTGTTCATATAGGTCTGCGGCTTCATAAGCAAAACACCCTGTCCGCTGATCTCGCACTCGCCGACGAGCGACTTGAATTTAGCGCGGTTGACAACAGCACCCTTTTTCTCGGCTATGTAGTCGAGTGCCATAAAGCCTGCGTTATGTCTTGTTTTATCATATTTTCTCTCGGGATTGCCAAGACCTGCCACGATGTAGGTTATCGGGCGCGTGCTCTTGGGCTCCGATGAGGATATCTGCTTGAAAAGATCAAATATATTTGCCATTTCTATCACCTTAAACATTATTTAACTATTACTGCAATTTAATATTATATTATACTCTTGTCAAAAAATCAACCGTCAGCGACTTTATTTACATTTGTTCACAAAAAATTTACCTTTAGCACGTGCGACAAAATGGAAATTATTGTTGTCAAATTTAAGTTATTATGGTATAATATTGGTTGTTATGTCAAGCGCTTGTCCAAAAGACGAGCGACATCACGATTTAAAATCGCAAAAATTTATTTTTGGAGGTATAATCCTATGGCAAAAAAGTATTGTTACCTGTTTACTGAAGGTAACGCATCCATGCGTGAGATCCTCGGCGGTAAGGGCGCAAACCTTGCTGAAATGACCAACATCGGTCTCCCCGTTCCCCAGGGCTTCACCATCTCCACTGAGGCTTGTACTCAGTACTACGAGGACGGACGTCAGATCAACGATGAGATCATGGCTGAGATCATGGAATACATCGTAAAGATGGAAGGTGTTACCGGCAAGAAGTTCGGTGACCTTGAGAATCCCCTTCTCGTTTCGGTTCGTTCCGGCGCACGCGCATCTATGCCCGGTATGATGGACACCATCCTTAACCTCGGTCTTAACGAAGAGGTCGTTGAGGTTATGGCTAAGAAGTCCGGCAACCCCCGTTGGGCATATGACTGCTACAGAAGATTTATTCAGATGTACTCCGACGTCGTTATGGAAGTTGGAAAGAAGTACTTCGAAGAGCTCATCGACAAGATGAAGGAAGAAAAGGGCGTTAAGCTCGACGTTGAACTCACCGCTGAGGACCTCAAGGAACTCGCAAATCAGTTCAAGGCTGAGTACAAGTCCAAGATCGGTCAGGACTTCCCCACCGATCCCAAGGAGCAGCTCATCGGCGCTGTTAAGGCAGTATTCCGCAGCTGGGACAACCCCAGAGCAAACGTATACCGCCGCGACAACGACATTCCCTATTCTTGGGGTACTGCCGTTAACGTTCAGGCAATGGCATTCGGTAACATGGGTGAGGATTGCGGTACCGGTGTTGCATTTACCCGTGACCCCGCAACCGGCGAAAAGAAGCTGATG
>JAFXHA010000015.1 GCA_017536635.1 Clostridia bacterium | reverse complement strand
GGGCGCCACCCCCTGCCAAGATATTGTCGAGATTATATTATCTAACGTAGGGGCGAACTGTGTTCGCCCGTTTTTTAAATTCAACATGCGTTTTGAATGGGCGAACACAGTTCGCCCCTACGTTAGTGAATCGTATTACTATAAACAATAAAAAAGCAAAGAGCCTTTCGGCTCTTTGCTTTTTATTTTACGCGTTATGAATTCCAAGTGCTGCGTCGGCGTTATCTGCGTCGATGCCGTACTTTTAGCCTTTCTGTACTCGAAGAACTTGAGTGCTACCTGCTCGAAAAGCGCATAGGACAGAACGTCCTCGTCCTGCTCTATATAGGGCTTTATCTGCTCGCGGAGCGTATCAAGCTCGGGAGCGAGCTTATCTGCGGGACGGCAGGTTATTCTCTCGGCGTCGCCGATTATCTTCTTTGCAAAATCCTCATCTATCGCAACGGGAGTTTTACCGTACTGTCCCTCAACAAGTCCCTTGAACTCCTTGGTTACCATCTTATATCTCTCACCGCCGATAACGTTGAACACTGCCTGCGTTCCGACGATCTGAGAGGACGGAGTAACGAGAGGCGGATATCCTGCGTCTGCTCTTACTCTCGGAACCTCTTCAAGCACCTCGGTAAGCTTATCGGACTTACCTGCCTGCTTGAGCTGAGAAACAAGGTTGGAAAGCATTCCGCCTGGAACCTGATAGATCAGCGCGTTTACGTCGACCTTGAGCATCTTGGGATCAAGCTGACCGCTTGCGAGATATTTCTCTCGCATAGGAGCGAAATACTTGGTGATCTCGTCAAGCTGTGCGAGATCGATACCCGTATCGTATTCGGTTCCCGCAAGGGTTGCCACAAGTGCCTCGGTAGGCGGCTGAGAAGTACCCATAGCCATAGGCGATATAGCCGTATCTACGACGTCTGCACCTGCTTCTATCGACTTGAGAAGCGTCATCGAAGCAAGTCCCGAGGTATAGTGAGTATGCACCTGGATCGGAACATTGACCGTCTCCTTGAGCGCTTTTACGAGATCGTATGCATCGTAAGGTCTCAGAAGTCCTGCCATATCCTTGATACAGATGGAGTCCGCACCCATGCTTTCAAGTGTTTTTGCATAATTAGTATAATAATCGGTAGTATAAACGGGGCCCGTGGTATAGCTTATAGCCGCCTGAACGTGTCCGTTTTCCTTTTTGGTAGCCTTTATCGCGGTCTCAAGATTTCGGGGATCGTTGAGCGCGTCGAAGATTCTGAGAATATCTATACCGTTAGCGATAGATTTCTGCACGAAATACTCAACTACGTCATCCGAATAATGACGGTATCCAAGAATATTCTGTCCGCGGAAAAGCATCTGGAGCTTGGTATTCTTTACCTGTGCTCTGATCTTGCGAAGTCTCTCCCAGGGATCCTCGTTGAGAAAACGCAGGCAGGAGTCAAAGGTTGCTCCGCCCCACGCCTCGAGTGAATGGTAGCCGACTTTATCCAGCTTCTCAAGTATGGGAAGCATCTCTTCGGTCGTCATTCTGGTCGCGATAAGCGACTGATGCGAATCTCGAAGAACTGTTTCTGTTATTTTTACCTTAGACATATTTATCTCCTTCAGTTCAAGGTAACGAGAACCGCGTCGGTCTCAACGCTCATTCCCTGCGATACCTCTACGCTTGCAACAACGCCGTCCTGGGGTGCGCAGATATCATTCTCCATCTTCATTGCCTCAAGGACTACGAGAACGTCGCCCTTTGAAATGGTTGCACCGACCTTGCAGTTTACCTTGAGAATGTTACCGGGCATAGGAGCTCTGACGCTTACTGCGCCTGCCGTTCCGCCTACTGCGGGAGCGGGTGCTGCCGCGGGTGCGGGTGCTGCCGCGGGTGCGGGTGCTGCTGCGGGTGCGGGTGCTGCTGCAGGAGCAGGTGCTGCTGCGGGTGCTGCTACTACGGTGGGAGCCGCGCCGTTTGCGATCTCCTCTACCTGTGCGATGTAATTTACTCCGTTTATAGTGATGCTGAATGTTTTCATAATTTTTATCCTTATCCTTTCATAGAGATCATTATCGATTATTTGTTGTTCCAAGCGCGTCCGTTGGGTACGCGTCTGAAGGAGACTACTCTGAATCCGTTCTGAGATACGCCCTGCTCTACCATATACGCCGCTATTGCCGCCGTAATGATCGCCGCGATTACAGTATCGTCGCTTGCGGCGGTAGATGCAACCTCTGTCGTTGCTGCGGGAGCTGCTACCGTGTCCGTCGCTTTCACCTGTGCCGTGCTCTTATCTCCCGAAAAGCTCTTGGAGATCGAGATCAACAGGCGAATTATAGCGAGGACCATAAAAATTATTGCCAATCCGACCAACGTCCAAAGTCCGTGTTCGGCAAGAAAAGCCTCTATATTAGCCATTTTTCCGTCCTCCCAGCTCAAAGAGGCATATTAGCGTGGCGGCGCGAAGGTGTGCCACACGCTTTTGCCGAGAGCATCTGAAGTGCCGAGCAGATCCTCTTACGAAGCTCGGACATTTCGATAATATCGTCTATCTCACCTGCATCTGCAGCCTCGGCAGCCGATGCGCATTTTTCTTTCCACTCGGTCTCAAGCTCTGCGCGCGACTTACCGTCGACACCGATCTTGGAGTTCCAGACGAACGCTACCGATGCCTCGGGCGAAAGCACGCTGATGCACGCCTCGGGGAGCGCGTATACCATATCAGCGCCGAGCGCCTTTGAGCCAAGAAGCGTAAAGCCTGCGCCATACGCCTTGCCGAGCACTACGGTAACCTTAGCGTTATCCGAGGTCGAATAAGCGCATGCAAGCTTTGCAAGCTCGCTTGCGTATGCGTTGTCCTCAGCCTCGCCGCTCACCTCAAGTCCCTCGCAGTCAACGAGTGTAAGCGTGGGAATTCCAAAAGCATCGCAGAACGCGATAAGCTTTGCCGCCGCTCTTGCGGAGCGTATATCAAGAATTCCCTTCTTTTCGGGGTTAGAAGCGATGATTCCCGTTGCGATACCGCCGAGAGACGCGAATCCGAATATCATATTTTCCGTATATTTTTCATAAACTCTTACGAAGCATCCGCTGTCGGCTATCGCTTTGACAAGCTCGATTCCACCGTCGGTCGTACCAAGCGTACGGTTAAGATCGTCGGGAGTTTCAAGATAAGTCTTTTCCGTATTGTTAGCGGGAAGAAGCATCAGAAGATCCTTAAGGTAAGCGAGCGCGTCGTCCTCGCTCTCTGCGGAGTATGCGGAAATTCCCGCTGCCGCCGCGTATTCGGACTTGCCCTTCTCTGCACCTACGATAAAGGGTGAATTTACGAAAAGCTTGGACTTATCGTTTATAGTAACGACGAAATCGAACATAGAAGCTACTACTGCCGAGCTTCCTCCGCAGATACCGTCGACGATCGCGATCTGAGGAATGATACCCGATGCGTCGGAAACCGTCTTCATCAGCTTTCCGTACGCCGCGAGCGCCGAGGCTCCGTCAAATATAACCGCTCCCGCGCTGTCGAATACGCCTATTACAGGCGCTCCGTTTTTTACTGCGAGCGCATACATATCGGCTATCTTTTTTGCCTGTCTGTCGCCAAACGCGCCCTTGGTTCTTTCACTATCCTGAACGAACGCAAAGGTAAGCGCTCCGTTCACAGCTCCGTAGCCGCACACAACGCCCTCGTAATCCTCTGCCGTGCCGTAACGCTTGGTATACGCGCCGAGCTCGACGAAGGTGCCTGCGTCAAAAACAGACAGCATTTTGCTTACAGACGCACCGTATGCTTTTTCGTCATTTTGCATCATTTGTTTGTTACCTCCCGTATATTTTTTCGAGAATAATTGACTAATAAATTATCAAAATCGGTAAAAATCCACATTCTCCCGATTATATCATATTATACCACTTTCATTTCCTTTTTTCAACTCTGTTGAAGCTTTACTTTGTTAACTTTTTGTTAAGATAACCTTTTTTTCTGAAAATTATTCTTTTTATGTAAAATTGGACATATAGTTTAGCAAAAAGAGAAATTTCAAAAAAATTGGAGGAAAATTCGCAATGGAAAGACATCAAAAAGGAGCGCGCCGAAAGGTCGGATCAAGCGAGGTTGCATCAGACGCTACACTTGTAAGAGCGCTCGCCTGCTCTATTATCAGCGGAGCCGTCAGCACGGCGGTTGCTCTGATACTGACGGCAATATGCTCACTTGTGGCTCTATCACGGGAGGATCCCGACATGCTGATATCGGTATTCGGGATCGCTATTCCTGCCGTATCATATATTTTAAGCGGGATCGTATCCTACAAATTATCTCATCGGGCTCCGCTTGTATGCGGTGTTGTCAGCTCTGTAACTCTTATGCTTTTACTTAAATTTGCATCTTTCGTTTTAAAGCTTGGAGCTGACGCAACATTTGGAGCTCCGATAAAGGCTATTCTCTGCGTTCTCTACATTCTTTTAGCGATTTTGGGCTCAATCATCGCCGCAAATCTGTCTTTTTCTTCAAAAAAAGGCAGTAAAAAACGTGTTGGAGCGAGAAAATAAATATATATTATGCCGATTCGGTCAAAAATCGACCGAATCGGCGTTATTTTTTTATAAAAGTATTACAAAAGTATTGAAAAATAAAAATCGGTATGATATAATGACTTTATATTTAATAAAAGCGAAAATTCTTGGAAAGGGGTATTTCCCCAGCTTTTAAATATTTTAGGAGGTTTTTATGACTAAATCCAAGAAAATAACTCTTGCGATCGCCGCCGTGGTGATCATCGGACTCCTCGTATTCGCTTTCATATCGGGAGGCGCTTCCAATACTCTTGACTGTCCCGATTGCGCCGCAACCGGACTTATTGACGGTGAAGCTTGCGAGACCTGTTCCGAAGGACAAGTTATCGGTTCCCTTTGGGCGCTTCTTCCCCCCGTTATCGCGATAGGACTCGCGCTGATAACCAAGGAGGTTTACAGCTCGCTCTTTATCGGTATCCTTTCAGGTGCGATCCTCTATTCCGATTTTTCCTTTACCGGAACACTCGACGCGATCATCAACGACGGTCTTATCTCGGCAGTTTCGGGAAGCGCGGGAATCTTTATATTCCTTGTTGAGCTCGGAATCATCGTTGCTATCATTAACAAGGCAGGCGGATCCGCCGCTTTCGGTAAATGGGCACAGACACACATCAAATCCAGAGTAGGCGCGCAGCTTGCTACATTCGTTCTCGGCGTACTTATATTCGTTGACGACTATTTCAACTGTCTTACGGTCGGCTCTGTTATGCGCCCCGTTACCGACAGCAAGAAGATATCGCGTGCAAAGCTCTCTTACCTTATCGACGCTACGGCTGCGCCGATTTGTATGATCGCTCCCGTATCGAGCTGGGCGGCTGCGGTTGCAAGCTATGCTGAGGAAGGCGAAGGCTTCGCGCTCTTTATCAAGGCTATTCCCTACAACTTCTATTCGATACTCACTCTCGTATTTATCGTAGCAATCGTGCTTATGAAGTTTGACTACGGCTCTATGAGAATCCACGAGCAGAACGCTATTGAGAACGGCGACCTTTACACAAGCGGTGAAAAGAATGAATCCGTTGAGGTAACGCCCTCGTCCAAGGGCAGAATCATCGACCTTATTCTCCCCATCGTAGTTCTTATCGTAAGCTGCATTTTCGCTCTCGTTTACGTTGGCGGAATCATGGACGGCGCAAGCATTATGGACGCATTTGCCAAAACCGATGCAACGGTTGCGCTTCCTTGGGGCGGTCTTGTATCTCTTGTTCTTATCGTTATCTATATGCTTTGCCGCAAGGTCATTGATTTCAAGGAATCTATGGAATGCGTACCTCAGGGCTTTGTCGCAATGGTACCCGCGATCCTTATCCTTACCTTTGCTACCGCACTTAAGAATATGACCTCTGCCCTCGGAGCTAAATACTTCGTCGGTGATCTTATGCAGGGACAGGCTGAGGCGCTTGGCGCATTCTTGCCCGCTATCATATTCGTTGTTGCTTGCGTACTCGCATTTGCGACCGGAACGTCTTGGGGTACGTTCGGAATTCTTATCCCGATCGTTACCGCAATATTCGCGCCTACCGATCCGCTTATGGTCATCGGTATGTCGGCTTGTCTTGCAGGTGCAGTTTGCGGCGACCACTGCTCTCCCATCTCGGACACGACCATCATGTCCTCCGCGGGCGGTCAGTGCAACCACCTCAACCACGTTACGACTCAGATGCCCTACGCTATCACGGTTGCGGCTATCTCCTTTGTAATGTTCATCGTTTCAGGATTCGTAAAGAACGCATTCATTTGTCTCCCTCTCGGAATCGTCCTCACCGTTGCGACCTTGTTCGTAATTAAGATGATAACCAAGAAGGCCGACAAAAAGGCATAAATAAAAATCAACGCCGTTAGCTCGTTTGAGCTAACGGCGTTTTTTATTATTTTGCGTTTTTAACGCGCTTTTTTATTTTTATAAGGTCGCGGAGCATTCTGAAGGTATCGCGCAGGGCGTTGACCTTGGATTATCTGTGATTGATTATCTTTACGGGTATCTCGTCTATCTTTTTACCAAGCTTTGTGGCAAACAGTATGACCTCAAAATCAAAGGCAAAGCCGTCGACCGTGCATTTTGAAAATATCTCCTTGGCGGTATCGTGGCGGAACGCCTTACAGCCGCACTGAGAATCCGAAAGCTTGAATCCGCCTACGATGCAGAGCACCTTTATGTATACCTTGGACATTATCTTACGCAAAAGCGTATATCCCTCGTAGCCGTCTGCAGAAATGTTGCGTGAGCCGATAAGCATATCGGTCTCGGGAAGCTCGGCAAACTTATCGTAATATCTTTTGATAACGTCGGTTCCGTACGCGAGGTCGGCGTCTGTGAACATTATTATATCTCCCTGCGCCTGCATTATTCCCTCTCGGACGGCGCAACCTTTTCCGCGATTATTCTCGTATCCGACGACACGAACGTTGGGAAGTCCGAGTGCCGCGCACTTCTCGGCACAGTCGTCCTTTGAGCCGTCGTTAGAGAAAAGTATCTCATAGGAATCAAAATTTTTGCTCATATAATCCGAGAGCTCCCTCGCGGTCGCCTCGATTATACTGCTTTCATTATACATGGGTATTACAAGTGAGATCTTCATAGCATTTCCTTTCCATCACGTCTTTTATAGACTGCGATAATGACATCGACCTTGGTGCTAAGGCTATCAAGGTCATAAAGCCTTTGCGCGTCAGCACTTGACGTACGCCAATAATACGGCGTCATAGCAAACAGCCTTTTTATATTGTCAGCTCCGTCGAGCTTTATATCAAAGCATACACGCTTTTCGGCTATACGCTCCATATCGGCAGGCATATCCGCGCGCTCCTGATTCTTGCGAACGCTGTCGTACAGAGCTTCCTTGAGCCCCATAAGATGCTCCTCGCCCGCGTACACGGCAATGAGCACTCCGTTATCGGAAAGTATTCTTTTATACTCCGCCTCAACGCAGGGTGCGAAAATGTTTGTAACAACGCTTGCGGCGCCGTCCTTTACCGGAAGCTCAAAAACGCTCGCTACCGAATAAAACACCTTGTCCGCGCCCTCGCGCTTTGCGCGCTTGGCTGCGGTATTGACAGCACTTTTCGATATGTCCGCGCCAAAGACGTAAAAGCGCTCGCTCATCCTCTGTGAATAATACCCCTCGCCGCAGCCTGCGTCGACAAGCAAGCCGCCCTCGGCATATTCAGACGCAGTCTGATATACCGCTTCTCTTATCGGCTCGTAAAATCCGAGGCTCAAAAACTCCTCGCGCGCCTTTACCGCCTCGGGAGAATCTCCGCCCTTACTCTGAGCGGGAGAAGCAAAATTGACGTATCCGCTTGACGAGATATCAAAGCAATGTCTCTTTGCGCCGTCGCACACCAAAGATGCGCAGCCGTTTTCCGTGAGCGAAAGATTCCCCTTACAATGCGGGCATCTCAACGCTCCTATAATATTACTGTCCAATGAAAATTTCATATTTCCTCGCTGTCATCATTATCGTATTCCGCATCGATTATCGGTGCCGACGTATCTATCGGCTTATTGGCAAGCTCTACCTCAAACCAGAACGTAGAACCGCGACCCACTGCAGATTCAACGCCGTACGAAGCGTTATGAACGCCAAGTATCTCCTTTACTATCGAAAGTCCGATTCCCGTGCCGACCGTAGCGCGCTTATGCACCTTATCGACCTTATAGTATCTGTCCCACACGAGAGGAAGCTCGTCGGGAGCGATCCCCTCTCCGTTATCGGTAACACTTATTCTTACCGTACTATCGGTCATAGTCTGCTTTACGATGACCGTCTTATCCTCGCCGACATAGTTTACGGCGTTGTTTACAAGATTATATACTACCTGAAGTATCATTCCTCGGTCAGCGCGTATTTCGGCATTGCCGTCGAACTCAAATTCTATTTTGTATCCGTCCTGCATCACGAGCTTTTCATAACGGGTAAGCGTATCGTTTACCGTCTGAGTCAGGCTGAACTCGCTGATCTCGGGCTTTCTCGTTCCCGATTTTATTTTGGAAAGGTCGAGCATATCGTTAACAAGCTCGGACAGACGTGTAGTTTCGTCTATGATAACCTGAACGTTTTCGGGTGTATTCTCGCCCGGAATATCACGCATCATCTCGCTGTATCCCTTTATCATAGTCAGAGGAGTTTTGAGATCGTGCGACACGTTTGAAATAAGCTCCTTTTGGAACTTATCGGTCTTAGCAAGCTCGGTAGAAGCGAAATTGAGTGTATCTCCGAGCTCGTTTATCTCTCGGTATCCCTTGCCCGAAAAGTCGATATCGTATTTACCCTCGGCAAGATGCTTTGCCGCCTCGTTCATTTTCACAAAGGGCTTGGTTATGAATTTGGAAAGCAGAGTCGAGAGCGCGATAGCCATAATTCCCATAACGATACCGATACAGGTAAACTGGTATCTCAGCGTATCTGCCACCGATTCGAGAGGTGTCATGCTTGCGAGCTGAACGATGATATATTCCCTGCCATCGAGCTCGACGATATTCGTGCTGATGGCGCAGAGCTTGCCGATATCTCCCTGCATTACCACGGGATATCTTCTTCCGTTACCCTCGTCAATAGGAGCAAGCTCAAAGCTGTTGGATTCAAACTGCTCCTGACTCATAAGCGCGACGCATTCTCCGTCTCGCTCCAAAGCCTCTGAATAAAGAGCCTCTATCTTTTCGGAAAGAAACGGTATTCTCTCCTCGCGCACATCCTCGGACATCGCGATAAACGATGCCTTCTTTGTGCCGTTCGCTTCGTCTATACCGAGCACCCATACTGAAACCGAATGCTCGTCGGCACATTTAGCGACCATAAAAGAGGTAAAGGCATTATCGCCGAGTGCTTCCGTAATTCTTTCTTCCGAATGCTCAAGATCTCTGAAACGTATGTTCTGATAAAAATAATTAAGCATCCTTATTTGGAAAAACCAGATAAATATAAGCGCGGCGGCTATAAAAAGCACGATTATCGCGTACATCTTCCACTTTATTCCGATCTTATCCTTGCGGATCTCGAATTTTTCGTATTTATATTTCTCACGCATATATTTACCTCCTTTCCAAAAATTCAGTCAGGACATCAGCCCTCGAATCTGTATCCTACTCCGCGCAGGGTAACTATCATTCTCGCATATCTGCCAAGGCTCTTGCGCAAAAGCTTTACGTGAGTATCGAGCGTTCTTATATCGCCGAAGAAATCGTATCCCCAGACGTCGCTTATAAGCTTTTCGCGAGAGAGCGCTATATTTCTGTTCTCTATCATATAGAAAAGCAGATCGTACTCCTTAGGAGACATATCTACGCGCTCGTCGTCTATGTAGACTATTCGCGCGGTTATGTCAGCTTTAAGTCCGCCGTTATCAAAGCTGACAACGACGTTTTCCTTCTTTTTATTCTGTGCCGCGGTAGATTTGACTCGTTTCATTACCGCTTCTATCCTGAGCATAAGCTCCTTAGGAGAAAAGGGCTTGGTAACGTAATCGTCGATACCCAGCTCAAAGCCGTTTATCTTATCGTATTCCTCTCCTCTTGCGGAAAGCATTATTATCGGTATCTGCGAATTCTTTCTTATCTCACGGCATGCCGAAAATCCGTCAAGCTCGGGCATCATGATATCCATAATAACGATATCGAACTCGTTTGAACGGCAAAGATGCACCGCTTCCATTCCGTCGGCTGCTTCATATACCCGATAGCCTTCAAACTCCGCGTATTTCTTTATTATTGAGCGAATTCTCGCCTCATCATCAACAACAAGAATGTTATACATTTTTTCTCCTTTTTTCTTTTAAAAGAGCCGTCGTCAATATCGCGACGGCTCTCACGGTAAATCCTGCTTACGAAAAGCTATTGGGATTATATTCTATTACTCTTACCGTTTTATTTCCCGTTACGGTCTGCCCAAGGGAGTTTTTATATATTACCTGCACCGTTACCTCATCGCCGATATTCAGCTGATAAACGGCGGCGTTAAAGGTCGCTATCGAAGTAACCGCGGTGCCGTTGACCGCGCATATAACGTCGCCTACCGCAAGATCGGCATTTGCCACGGCCTTCGTTACCTGAACGTGAGTGGACGAAGAAAATCCTGAAGTTACAGAAACGTTCTGGACCTTGACGCCGAGCGATGGATGTCCCGTTACGTATCCGTATTCCAGGATATCCTCAACGCACTCCGACGCTCTGTCTATCGGTATAGCGAATCCAAGTCCCTCAATGCCCGTATCCGACTGCTTTGCGTTTACTACTCCTATAAGTTCTCCTGCGGAATTAAAAAGTCCTCCGCCCGAGTTACCGGGATTTATAGCCGCATTTGTCTGAAGCAGCACCATTACGTTATTCTCGACCATTATTTCTCTGTCAAGTGCGCTGATAATTCCATCGGTTACCGTTCCGCCGAGAGTTCCAAGCGGATTTCCTATTGCCACAACTCCGTCTCCCACCTTGAGATTTGCACTCTTACCGAGGGTTGCGGTGGTCAGCTTTTTACCGTCCGGCTCTACGATCCTTAAAAGCGCGATATCGTCAAGCTCGCTGCTTCCGACTACCGTTGCGGAATAAGAGGTTCCGTTGCGAAGTCTTACGGTTATCGAATCGGCACCGTCTATAACGTGGTGGTTGGTGATGATATAATAAGCGTGAGAGCCCTTCACCTCACCGATTATCACTCCGCTTCCCGCGCCGCTCGTAATATACTGTCCGTAAAACGCGGAATTAACGGTAAGCGAGGTATTTATCTCGACCACGCTATCGGCAACGAGCGCGGTTATCTCGGAAACGCTGAGTCCCGAGTATCCCGTTGAACCAAGCTGCTCGTCTACCTCAATTGAACCGTCGTTTTTTATGATGGTTACCGTTTCGTCGCCGATATCGTTTACCGAAGCATCTGAAGTATCTGCTTCTACCACGTAATCGTAATCATAGTTAAAAATGTTGTGGATTATATATCCTATTCCGATTCCAAGACAACCGACAAGGATAAGCGCAACGACTACTACGATAGCAATTACCGGAATGAGCCAAGTACGCTTTTTCTTGGGCTTTGGCGCGCTCTGCGCAGTACGGCTGTCCGCTGAAGCGTTCGGCTGTGCTACGGTAAAATTCGGAACGTAATAGGGCGGCGTATAGCTTGTTGAATATTTCGGAGCCTCGTCACTTACTTTACTATCGAACGAAGCTGTCGCTTCAGAAGCGCTATTTTCTTCATTACCGATCTTCCCTGCTTGAGAATGAATCTCTTGTTGTAACGGACCTGCTTCGAGGTCTTCTTTTTTGCTTTCGATGCTATCGATCTCACTTGCTTTACTGTCAGCTTCGGCATTAGTTTGCCCTCCTTCATTTTCAATGTCATTATTTATTTCAGTATCTTTTTCAAGATCATTATTTTTACTGATATCGTCCATAAATTCCTCCTTGTAGGGATATAATTTAAAGCTTTACATTATATAGTATAAAACTTTTTTGTGATAATTTTATGAAGAAATTTGTAATAGTTATTGAATAATCTTGTAATATGGGGATTTTTTGCAATAAATATATTTAAATATATAAATTTATCTTAGTATTCTTGTTTTTGCTCAGTATTTATGATATAATTACTGTGTATAAAATTTTGATTTTGGGAGAGCACGATGATAAATTTTATTTTCGGTAAAGCAGGTAGTGGAAAGACGTCCCGGATATTCGATATGATATCCGAGGATATTGCTGCGCAAAGATCGGTATTTTTAATAGTTCCCGAGCAGGAAGCGGTCCAAGCGGAGCGCAAATCTCTGGAGCGCCTTTCGCCGTCGGCACAGCTACGTCTTGAGGTGCTTAATTTCTCGCGACTTAGCAACAGAGTTTTCAGAGAGCTTGGCGGTCTCTCATACAACTACGCCACAACTCCCATAAAGAATCTCATAATGTGGCAGAATCTGCGCGAGCTCGCTCCCCTGCTCAAGATCTACGGCAGGACCGCTCAAAGCGACGCGGCGCTCTCTGACATTATGCTCTCGGCAATAGGGGAGCTCAAGGCATCCGGCATCTCTCCCGCACAGCTTGAGCGCGCATTTGAGCGCTCCGAAAAAGGCACTCCGTTCTCGGACAGGCTCTCGGATCTCTCGCTTAT
This sequence comes from Clostridia bacterium, assembly GCA_017536635.1. Classification (GTDB taxonomy): domain Bacteria; phylum Bacillota; class Clostridia; order Oscillospirales; family CAG-272; genus HGM12713. The sequence goes on along the minus strand of JAFXHA010000015.1, from coordinate 21,774 downwards.
ATACGCCGCTTATCAGAACAAGATAAGCGAAAGCTACAACGACAGCTCCGACGATCTTTCAAAGCTCTGCGACGTTCTCTCAAAAAACTCGTTTTTCAAGGGATACAGCGTATATATCGATTCCTTCAGCTCATTTACGGCAATCGAGCACAAGGTAATTAAGCATCTTTTTGCAGATGCCGACAAGGTCGTCATAAGCGTACCTCTGCCCTCTCCCGATCATTCGGATATGAGCACGATGAGCGTTGAGGATTCTCTGCGCAGGCTTATGCGATCTGCCGACGAGTGCGGCAAGAGGCCTACCGTAACGGTGCTTGACGCCTCTTACAGATTTTGTTCCGATGCGCTTGCGTTTTTATCGGATAACATATGGAGCTCCTCTCTCTCGGGTATTAAGGACACGGCGCCTGAGGCAGACGGCGCGATAGTTATGGAGATATGCGACAACGCGTACGCCGAGGCAGAAGCCGTTGCGGCGTGGATATGCAAGCTTCTTCGCGACGGCGCAAGATGCCGCGATATCGCCGTAGTAATGCGAGATGCCGATTTCTACCGAGGAATAATAGAGCCTGCGTTGGAAAAGGCGGATATTCCCTTTTTCTTCTCGGAAAAGACCGATATCCTCTCGCTCCCTCCTGTAAAATTTTTGCTCTCCGCCTTGCAGATACGCATTTACGGCTATCGCGGCGAGGACGTTATATCTCACGTAAAGACGGGACTCTGCGACGTCTCGCTCAGAGATGCCGATCTGTTCGAGGAGTACGTAGGCACCTGGAGCATTTCGGGCAACGGCTTCAAGGAGCGCGAGTGGACTATGAATCCCGACGGCTTTTCGGCGACGATGTCCGATCGTGCAAAGGACATACTCGCAAGAGCCAACGCGGCAAGATCTGCCGTTCTCGATCCGCTTTTTTCGCTGTTTGACAAGCTTGAGGCGGCACAGGACGTATCCGATATGTGTCGCATAACCTTTGAATACACCAAGGAAATAGGTCTTGGCAAAAGAATATCCGCGCTTGCTCAAAAGGAGCTTGCGTTCGGCAACAAAAAGAGAGCCGAGGAATACCTTTCGCTGATAAAAATAATTCCTCAGACACTTGCGGACATAGCACAGGTATCCGAGGGCGAGGAAGCCTCCGTCGAGGAATTTTTCGCTATCCTCAAAACCGTATTTTCAAAGACTGAGATAGGTTCTATCCCAACCTCTGTCGACGAGGTTACGGTAGGCTCTGCGTCAATGATGCGCGCGGCTGAACCAAAATTCGTTTTTGTGCTCGGACTTACCGAGGGCTCATTCCCCGCGCCCGTTATTGACGGCGGGGTTTTCAGCGATGCCGACAAAAACGCTCTGATGGATCTCGGAGTGGAGATATCGTCAAACTGCGATATGCGCTCGTCCGACGAGCTTATGTATATCAAGAGGGTATTTTCAATGCCCTCGGAAAAGCTGTTTCTTTTTACCTCACTCGTAAACTTTGAGGGCAAGGATCTCACCCCCTCTCTCCCATTTACGAGAGTTAAAAAGATGTTTGGAATAACGCCTCATAGATATCAGGCAGACGATCTGCACTATCTTTCCGCATCTCCAAAAGCTGCGGCGGCGCATTTGCGCTCTCTTTCGGGCAGCTCTGACGGCGAGGCGCTCAAGATCGCGCTTGCGGAGCAGATACCGCTTATTGACAAGCTCTCGATCGGAAAGGTATCCTCTACCGAGTGTGATATAGACCGAAAAATCGTTAAGAATAGGCTTGGCAACACGCTCTATCTCTCGCCGAGCAAGCTCAATACCTATCTGTCCTGCCCCTTTAAATATTACACAAAATACGTGCTTGGTCTGCGCGAGAAAAAGAGCGGCAGCTTCCGCGCAAGCGACATAGGTACATTTATACACGATATTCTCGAGAACATGATAGCCGTTGCTATCCCAAGCGATCCATCGGCGCCGATGCTCTCGAATGACGAGATAATACGGCTCACCGAGCGTACGGTACGCGAATATATTGAAACGATATGTCCTCCGGGATATCAACGCACGGGCAGAATGGCGCATCTTTACGAAAAGCTGCACCGACTTTCCCTGCTTATGATACGCAATCTCGTAAACGAGTTTTCGGATTCGGATTTCCGTCCCACGTTCTTCGAGCTGAACATAAACGGCAAGGATGAAAATCCTCAGCCTATCATTCTCAAGACCGACGACGGCGACCGAATAGTTATAAGCGGCATAGTCGACAGAGTGGACGTATGGAAGCACAACGGACACGTTTACGTGCGCGTAGTCGACTACAAGAACAAAGCGCAGCATTTTTCGCTTGACTCGGTGCGTCAGGGCTTTAACATACAGATGCTGATATATCTGTTCGCTCTTTGTCGCGCTCCGGGCGCAAAATTTATACGCTCGGCGGGCATCTCTGACGGCGAGACGCTCATTCCCGCAAGCGTGGTATATCTTTCGTCGGGAATTTCAGCGGTATCGCTTGCCGATTACTCCGACGAGGAGACCATATCAGCGCTTGCCGAAAAGCAAATATTGCGTGAGGGCGTTATACTCAACGAGCCCGAGGTCATAGACGCGGTCAGCCGCTCACACGACAAATCCCTGCTTCTCGGGGCAAGCGCCAAAAAGGGTGAGGAACTCTCGGGCGCATCTCTTATAGGCAAGGAAGAGCTTGACGTGCTTTGCACCGAAATCGAGGACACAATCAAGGCAATAGGCGAGGAGATATTCGCAGGCAGAGCATCTGCCCTGCCCGTTCAGAATGGGGCAAACGATCCTTGCAAGTACTGCGATATGCTACCCGTATGTAGAAAAATGAACTTTTAAGGAGGTAAGAGTGTGGCTAATACTTGGACAACAGCACAAAGTGCGGCTATAAGCACGCACGGTAAAACGCTTCTGGTAAGCGCTGCGGCGGGCTCGGGAAAGACCTCTACCCTTACCGAAAGAATAATCCGTGATATATCCGGCACAGAGGAGCCGCGCGATATAGCGAAAATGCTTATAGTTACCTTCACGCGCTCAGCGGCATCCGATCTTAAAGCAAAGATCTCATCTGCGCTCGGAGACGCGATAGCCGAGCATCCCGACAACGCGCATCTTCAAAGTCAGCTTATAAAGCTCGGCAATGCGAAGATATGCACCATAGACTCCTTTTATCTTGATATTCTGCGCCGTAATTTTTCTGAGGTCGGGCTTTCGTCATCATTCAGGATCGCCGACGCGACCGAAATAGACATTATCTCCAAGCGACTTATGCAGGAGACAGTAGACCATTTTTACAGCATTGAGCCACAGTATCCGCTCTTTTGCGAATGTTTTTCAAGTCTCAAGGATTCCGAGTCGCAGACAGACGTGTTTCTCGACCTTTACTCGCACACGCTCGATATTCCCGAGGGCATAGAATTTCTCAGCAATCACGCATCCGAGCTTTTTGAGTATGCCGACAAGAATTTTTTAGATTCTTCATACGGCAAAATGATCGCCGAAGGTATACTTTGGGAGCTTGAGGATTATCATAATTTTTACAAGCACGAGTGCGAGCTCTTTGAGGACGATCCCGATGCGGCGTCTCATCTGAAGGCATTTTATCACGACCTTGCGCTCTGCGAGCGTATCAAGGCTATCCTCACTGAACCGTCGGAAAATTCATATTATGTCCTGCGGGACGAGCTGAATTCCATAGCTTATCCCGATCTTCGTTTTTCCAAAAAGATCGCACAGAATATAGACACGGATTATTACAAGTTCGTTCGCTCTGCATTCAAGAAAAAGATAGACGATTTCAAAAAGGACTTTTTTACTCTATCACCCGAAAATCTTTCAAAATGTATGAGAGCAACTGCGAATAACGTCGAGCTGCTTTACAGGACTCTTTGTGAATTCGAAAAGAACTTTTCCGAAGAAAAGCGAAGAAGAAATCTGGTTACCTTTTCGGACATCAAGCGCTTTACGCTGAAGCTACTCGTCGACGAGCACGGCGAGCCCACGCCTCTTGCGAAAAGCTATGCCGAGCAGTTCACTGACGTATACATTGACGAATATCAGGACGTCGACGGTGTGCAGGATCTTATCTTCCGAGCAATCTCCACACCCACCAACAGATTTATGGTCGGCGACGTCAAGCAGAGCATTTACACCTTCCGCGGAGCAAAGCCACAGCTTTTCTCAAGCTATAGAGCTAACTTCCCTCTCCACGAGACACCTGAAGCGGACGGATCTCTCGGAGAGACCATACTGATGTCGAACAACTTCCGTTGCAGTAAGCCGATAATCGACACCTCTAACAAGGTATGCGCACGCTTGTTTTACGGCTCTCGCGGGGATATCGGATACACTGCCGATGACGATCTCGTATTTACGAAAAAGCCCCCAAAGGAGCCTTCCGCAAAAGCGGAGATCACAGCGATATTCTATCCGTCGCAAAGCGAAAGAAAGTCAGGTATTTACACCGAGCAGCAGCTCTCCGAGTTCGCTAACGCCGAGGCGGTATATATCGCCGATAGAATATGCGAGCTGCTTGCCGACGGAACGCTTGAGAACGGTCAGAAGATACGTCCGTCCGACATCGCGGTACTCTACCGCGGCGGCCATTTTGGAAGCACGGTGGCGACCGAGCTTAAATCCCGCGGCATCAACGTATCCTCGAACGACTCGGACAAATATTTCAAGAGCCCCGACGTGCTCATGATCCTTTCGATCCTCAACGCCGTGGACAATCCGCGCCGCGACGTATATCTTGCGGGTGCGATGCGCTCGCCGATATTTGATTTTTCTATGGAAGAGCTTTTGCTCATAAGAGAATGCGGCGAAGCGGCTGATTCTCTCTACGATGCTCTGCTCGTCTGTGCCGAGCAGGATTCATCGCTTGGCAAAAAATGTGCCGAATTCTCACAAAAGCTTGACTCGTGGAGATTTTACGCGCAGTCGGTATCGGTAGACAAATTTTTGAAATATCTGTATTCCACCGACGAATTTATTGCTTCGGGACTTGTATCCGATCGCGTGGAAAACGGCGCGAAGGCAAATCTTATGCAGCTCTACGAATATGCGCGAAAATTCGAAAACGGCTCGTTCAAGGGACTTTACAATTTTATAAGCTACATAGATTCGATCATTGAAAGCGATCAGAAGATGCCGCTTTCGGCCAAGGACAAGCGCTCGGACAGCGTTAAGGTTACTACCATACACGACTCCAAGGGACTTGAGTTCCCCGTTTGCTTTATTTGCGGCTGCGGCGCTTTGTTCAGCTCAAAGGACGCCACAAAGGATCTCTGCTTCAAGCACCCCTTTGGCATTGCTATGAAGCTTGCCGACGAGGGCGGATTTGCAAAGCTCAACACACCTATGCGCGAGGCGATCGCGATGAAGATAACGCAGGAAAACGTTGAGGACGAGATGCGTATACTCTACGTTGCGCTGACCCGCGCGAGAGAGCGGCTCTACGTCGTAGGTCAATTCTATGCTACGCGATCGCGCGAGACTATTCTCGGCTCGGCAAAGCAACGCAGGATATTCGGCGGCGACAGCACGGTATATGCGGCAAGCTCCTATCTTGAATGGATCTTTGACGCGATCGGGATCGACGTTCCCGACGATGAGCCTTACAGACTGCATCTTCTTAACACGCAGGATATTATCCGTGAGAGCAAGGAAATGATATTCGAGCAGGAGCGCCGTGCGGAGCTTCCCGACGAGGAGCTGCTTAAAAAGCTGCGCGCCGATTATTCCTTCAGATATACGCACGGTGCGCTCTCGCATCTGCCCGCAAAGATCTCTGTATCAAGACTCTCCCCCGACGTGCTTGATGAAAGCCGCGCCGAATCCGAGCTCTCTCTCAGATTTAATGAAATTGAGGAGCGCGATAGCTTCACACCCGATTATTTCCTGTACGGCAGTGATGTCCACAAGGCGACCTCGGCAGAGCGCGGCACGGCGACGCACGCGTTTTTACAGTTCTGTGATTTTTCGCGCCTTGCCTCTCGCGGTGAGAACGCCGTAGCCGAGGAGATCGCGTATCTCATCGAAAAGAAATTTCTCCCTGCCCGTGCAGACGAGCTTATTTACGTATCTGAGCTTGAGAAATTGCCTTACAGCGAGCTGATGAGCCTGATTCTTTCGGCAAAGAACATCTGGCGCGAGCAAAGATTCAACGTTCTGATGCCTGCCGGGGCATTTACCACGGACAGCTCTTTGCGTGCCGAGATCGCAGGCGAGGAGCTTGCGGTACAGGGTGTTATCGACATCGTTATCGAGGATGCCGACGGCAAGCTTTGCCTGTTCGACTACAAGACCGACCGACTCACACGCGAAGAGCTTAGCGACGACAAAGCAGCCATTGCAACGCTCACGGCAAGACATTCGTCTCAGCTATACTATTATCGCGAGGCTCTCAGCCGAATGTTCGCACGACCTATCGACAGAATAGGAATATACTCAACTCACGCGGCGAAGATATTTGACATCGAGCCGATCTGCCCGACTGATATATCCGACAATCTTTGACATTTTTGCCGTTACCTACATATTATGATATCGAGAGAGCGCTCTCAATAATCTGATATCAATAGGAGTAATTATGGCAACAATAGAAAATTTTGCGACAGTCAGCTACACCTCGGGCGGTGTAGCTACGACCGCGACGTCAAACACGGCTGAGATCGAGCTCACCTCCTCGGTAGCACTTACCAAGGAGACGCTCGGCGACACCTACACGTCGGATTCCGACATAACCTATATACTGTCGGTCAGAAACACGTCTTCCTCGCCCATTACTAACATAACGGTAACTGACGATCTCGGAACCTTCCTTTTCGGCACGCTTGAGCTGACACCGCTTACCTACACGGGACCTGCTATATTGCTGATAAACGGCATTGATTCCACCGCGTCGCTTACCGTCGACAGCTCTACGGCAGGCACGCTTGTGTTCACTATTCCAACTCTTGCGGCAGGAGCCGTAGCCAACATAATCTACAAATCTGTTCCCAACGAGTTTGCGCCGCTTGGTGCTAATGCAAGCATAACCAACACCGCCACTCTTGCCGCAGACGCGGGCTGTGCTGATGCAGAAGCGTCGGCGACCGTACAGACGCTTGATGCGGCGGCGCTTACGGTAGTAAAGCAGATGTCTCCCAATCCCGTTGTCTGCGGAGACACCGTAACCTACACGATAACGCTTTATAACTACGGCAACATTCCCGCCGAGGACGTCAGGCTCACCGACACCTTCTCGCCTGCGCCCACCGATATTACGGTAACACGCAACGGCGTGGCTGTGCCCGCAACGGATTACACGTATACTGACGGTGTACTTACCGTTCCGGCACTAACGTCTGACGCCGACACCGTTCCCGCGGCAACCTTCACGAGAAACACCGAGACCGGCGAGGTAACCGTATCTCCCGGAATCGTGGAGTACGTCATTACCGGAACTATTTAATATCAAAACAAAAAGTCCGCAGATTCAATGAATCTGCGGACTGCTTTTATTTAATTACGCGTTTTCCTTCTTATAGTTTTCAACTATCTTGGTCGAAATGTTAGCGGGAACTACGTCGTAACCCGTAACGGTGAAGTCGAAGCTTCCTCTGCCCTGCGTCATTGCGCGGAGAGCGGTGGGATAGTCTGCGATCTCTGCCTTAGGAGCGATAGCATTAACTACGGTATAACCCTTCTTGCCTGCGTGGTCCATACCCATAACTGCGCCGCGGCGCTTGTTGAGGTCGCCCATTACGTCTCCAACGAGAGAATCGGGAACGCAGATAGCAAGATCGCCTACCGGCTCAAGAAGCACGGGAGCTGCGAGCTTGAGGCACTCCTTATAAGCAAGGCTTGCTGCCGTCTTGAAGGAGATTTCGTCAGAGTCAACGTCGTGATAAGAGCCGTCGTAAAGATCAGCTGCAAGTCCTACCATCGGGAAGCCTGCAACGCCCTTGGTCATAGCGTCCTGAAGTCCCTTTTCAACTGCGGGATAGAAGTTCTTGGGAACGCTTCCGCCGACAACCGATACGGTAAACTCAAGTCCCTCGCTCTCGCTGGGAGCAAAGCGGATCTTAACGTGTCCGTACTGTCCCGAACCGCCGTTCTGCTTCTTGTGCTTTCCTTCAACGTCAGCGCGCTTGGTGATCTTTTCTCTGTATGCGATCTTGGGCTCGTCATAATTTACGCTTACTCCGAAGCGGTTCTTGAGCTTTGCAGCAAGAACTGCAAGGTGCATATCGCCAAGACCTGCGATGAGCATCTGCTTGGTCTCCGCGTTATTCTCGTACTTGAGAGAGAGATCTTCCTCGATCATCTTTGCGATACTCTGGGAGATCTTGCCCTCGTCCTTTGCGGTAGCGGGGATAAGAGCCTTGGTATAATAAGCGGTGGGATAAGAAATGGGAGCAAACTTCTTTTCCTTATTCCAGGTAAGAGTGTCGTTGGTGTTGGTGTTGCTAAGCTTTGCTACCATTCCGATATCGCCGCAAGCAAGCTCCTCTACCTCGGTCTGCTTCTTACCGTTTACAATATAAATGTGAGCCAGCTTTTCGCTATCGCCCGTAGTATTGTTCTTCATAAGAAGATCGCGCTTAACGGTTCCGTCCATAACCTTAAAGAAGGACATCTTTCCTACGAACGGGTCTGCGACGGTCTTGAATACGAAGAGCGAGGGCTCTCCGTCGGGAGTGATCTCGGACTCCTCGCCGTCAGCGAGAAGCTCTACCTTCTTAGCGGTATGACGCGGGAAGGACTCGGTTATCTTATCAAGAAGCGTCCATACGCCCCAGAGCTTTGTAGCCGCTCCGCAGAATACGGGAACGATATCGCCTGCGATGATACCCTCGTGAACGGCATTGATAGCCTCCATATGAGTGATCTCCTCGCCGTCAAAGTATTTCATCATAAGCTCCTCATCGGTGCTTGCAACTGCTTCCATAAGCATATCACGGTACTTTGCAACCGCTTCCTTGGACTCCTCGGGAATGATCTCTACACTGTGGCGTCCGTTAGCGTCAAATACGTGAGCTGACTCGTCAATAAGATCGATACAGCCCGTTACTACACCGTCCTTGACCATAGGTATGGTAAGGGGACATACGTTTTTACCGAAGGTGAGGTGAAGATCGTCGAGAACACGTGCAAAGCGTGCGTCGTTATCGTCGAACTTATTGATAAAGAATGCCTTGGGAAGTCCCGCATCGGTTGCGTAGCTCCAAGCGAGCTCGGTTCCGACCTCGATACCTGCCTTACCGTCAACAAGAATAACTGCGCTGTCGGCAACTCTGAGAGCCTGATTTACCTCGCCTACAAAGTCGAGATATCCGGGAGTATCGAGAAGGTTGATCTTACAATCCTTCCATACCATATTCATAATAGACGTAGAAAGCGAAAATCCGCGCTTGATCTCTTCGGAATCATAGTCAGATACAGTATTTCCGTCGCTTACCTTTCCGAGACGGTCAGCCGTGCCCGTTATATACAGCATTGCCTCAGCAAGAGAAGTCTTTCCGCTTCCTCCGTGTCCGAGCAACGCAACGTTTCTTATTCTTTTGGTTTCAATTACTGCCATTTGTTCCTCCTTGGTGCCTATGCGAATTTTTTTGCTTGATGCATTTCAGGCACTGAAATTATTTAAGCATACAATTTATTATACAATATCATAAAATTATTTTCAAGAGCTTTGTTTGTGATTTTCAAACTGCGGTCATAGAAATTCATCTTTGATTTTTGTGCATTTTTTACAATTTCTGTGTTTTTTATCTACTTTTTAGCCCTTTAAAGCGAAAAATCATTCACACAAGAAGCATCCCCGCCGATATGGCGGGGATAAAAGCATTATTTTATTTTTTCAAAAAGTATGTCCACGAAAGCGCCAAGAGCCTCAAAATCCATATTTGCCGTGTATATCTTTTCAAGCTCAAAATGCTTTTTACCTGACTCGGCAAGCGCTGTCCCGGCAAGCTCCACAGCTGCATCGTAAAGCTTTTGCGCGCATCTGTATTCCCTTCTTATCGCTGACACTCCGTCGGCAAAAACAAATCTTTTCATATTTATTTTCTGAGCGTCATCAGGCAAGGATCCCGCATCGGAGCAGATAAAGAAGCATTCTCCGCTCTCCTCGATCAACACCGTCTCTATCGAATCGGTATCTATCGGATCGTACGCAACTCGCACTCGACAGCCCTTTTTCAAGAGCTTTTCAACAAGCTCAGCAAGATATATCTTTGCGGTACCAAAGCTATCGCAAAGTGCGTAAAGCTTGCTCGCGCGCCTCTCAAGACTGTCAAATCTCACTTTTCCGCGCGTACCGATAGCTGAAACGATCGACGGCAGTATACGCGCGCAGCTTCCGTTAGGTATTCTTTCACAAATGCGTGCCACCGCGGCTCTCATCTTTTCTCTGTCGCGATACGGCTCCGCAACAAGATCAAGCGCGTGTGATGTTTCAAGCGCTGAAGAAAGATATCGGTAAGCTCGTGAGTAACAAGCCTTTTTGGATCCGGCTATCCTTCTGATCCTATCCGCGTATGCAGAAAGAGCATCTGCGTCCCAGAATCTGCCGAGATCGATAATTTCATCCACCGCGCCCGGAAGCACGGTATCGTAGCTATGCGGCGCAGTGCCGTCAAAAATTGCTATGCGCGCATCTATGATCACGCCATCGAGAGAATCGGTATCCGACGAGCAATAGTAATACGACACTTTTCTTCCCTCTCGCTCAGCGCGCTCTCCGAGCCGCCTCATAAGAGTGCTTTTCCCCGTTCCGGGACCGCCCTTTATTATGTATCTTCTTTTTATTTCTTCGCTAAAGAAAAGCTCTTCAAAGTAGCTTTTAAACCCTCTGCCGCTATTTGCCGCCGCAAAATATCTGTCCTGCGGTATCATATCGCTCTGCTTTGTCATACCGTCGAATCCACTCTCCGAATTTATCTTTCGATTATCTTTATATTAACGGGCAAAATACCTGCCTGCTCGTAAACTATCTCGTTTATCTGGGATATCTGAGATGCGTTGAGTCCCTCGCTCTTAACAACGATATTAGCACCCGTTCCGCTTACTACCGCTACACACTCTTCAAAGCCCTTGGCGATAACGAGCGACTCTATGTTTGCCTCAGCCTCCATGATTCCCGCCATTTTGTTTATCTCGGCAAGAGCCTCTGCCTTTGCCGCCTCGGTCGAGGAAGCGTTATCTACTACCGACTGAAGCACCTCTATTGCCTCGTCTCTGCTCTGCTGACGGCTGATCTGCACGCTGGAAAAGTATGCGTCGTCATCGTCGCTTACCGTGGTATCCTTGCTCGTATCGGTCGTGTTCTGGCTACCCGCATCAGCGCCCGCGCTCTGATCGTAATCGAAGCCGTCGTCTTTATCGTTAGCAAAGAAAATAAGGTTTACGCCAACCGCAACGGCTATCAGAAGCACCGCGCCAAATATGATAAAATTGCGTTTTCCTACCTTTCGGCAAAAATTCTTTACCGATTCTTTAAAATTATCGTTTTTCATAATGATCTCCTCCGAATTTTAATTTTTACAGTACATTTATATTTAAGCGCATTCTGCTTTATGCAACTTTTGTGCAAATGCGCGAATTTTTATCCGCCTGCCGCGACGAATATCTTATTGGTGCTGATATCAAGAGCTGCAGAGACAAGAGAGACGATCTCGCCCTTTATCCTTGCGTCCTCTCCGCCCTCGCACACGATACCCACGCCGATTATCTCGGGATTCTCGTAGCCCGTTATTATTCCCTCCTGATTACTGCCGCTCCCCACCTTGACTATCTCGCTCCGATACCCACCCGACGATGCCTGCGCATCCATTGCGTAGACGGTTTTATATCCGCCCTTGAGGCTTACCATAACACTTACGTTGCCAACGCCCTTGATGCCGTAGCAAAGCTCTCTTATTCTGCTCTCAAGCTCCTCCTCGTATGCCTTTGCGTCAAGCTCCGCGCCCTTTGCCTCATCGGCTGAGCTTGCGTTGCTGTCTCTGTCGCTCTTTCCAAAGCTTCCGACAAGCAAAAGCAGTATTCCGACTATCACTCCTATCATGGCGAGAATTATTCCCGAATTCTTTTTACCGTTTTTATTACTCACTTCCATACTATTCTCCTATCCGTATATTATCTCGCACTCGACTCCGAGCAGATCTCCCGTATAAGACCTTAATTTTTCGGGATCCTGCGTTATCCCCATACCGTAAAGCACCACCGAAACCCTCTCAAGCTTATATTCACTGTCCGAAATATACATATCAGCATAAACGTCAAAATGCTCCGGATCAATGCCGAGCTCGCGCGACATTTTAGATTTCAGCAGTCTGCAAAAGCTCTCCTCGTTGCCCGATATCAACGTCTCCCGATAAACGCTTTCATAATCCATCTCCGATCCCTCTCCGGAGAATATTCCAAGCTCCGCACCCTCTGCCATTCCGATAAGCTCGCCTATCGGTTTTACGGCAGCAGACAGAATACAAAGTGCAATGAGTAACGAAACGTATCGCTTGATAGGTGTTTCGGGCGCTATCATACCTATTACACCCGATATCACGATAACGCCAAGCAGCAAAAAAATATATTCCTTCATTTTGTTTTTTACCTTTATTATTTTATTTACGCGATAGCGACCGCACTTTTAACGAATATCGCAAATCCGAGAATGAACATCACCGCGCTCATCGATACAACGCCAAGCATACAGCCGTAAATGTTTCCGATCTCTCCGAGCAAACGACTCTCCTGATCGCATCCGAGCATATCCGCAACACCGCCCGTAAGAACAAATACTGCGCGGGAGAGCAGAATGCTTATCAGTGTCGGCAAAACGAGAAAAAGGATAAAAACAATGGCGCTTATGCCAAATACGCTTTTTATATATTGGGCGCTGCCCGCCACGCTTCGAAGCGTATCTCCGACCGAGCCGCCCACAATGGGGATAACCGTGGAGCTTACAAGCTTTGCGGTCTTTGCACCGATACCGTCCGCCGAGCTTGTCAGGGTCGTCTGCAAGCCCAGGACCGATACTAGCAGAGTCATAACGAGCCCCAGCACGAAATTGTAGGTCTTTTTGACCGCTCCGGATACTCCGCCCAGTCTCAGATCAGGGGATATCGCCGTGCTCAGCGCTACGACGGTAAGTATCAGACATACCGGCAACACTGTCTTTGCGCAAAGGCTCTCACATATTGACAGAAATACGTAAAGCGTGGCACTTCCCGTGCTTGCCGTGCTGACGTTACCGCCCATCGCCCATATCACACCCGTTACGGGTATCATACTGCCCATAAGCTCGTTAAGGGAATCCAAAAGCTCGGCAATACGCTCCAGCTGCGATATCTCGATACCGATGACCGCTGAAAAGAGCGCAAGGGACGAGCACATTCGAAACGAGCTCCCCAGCGCCGGAGATTCGACCGACAAGACAAGTGCTCGGGCAAGCGCGGATATGATAACGAGTCCTATAAGTATACACGCAAGTCGGAGCGCAGAGGATAATCCGTCTTGAAGCCGATCACCAAGATACTCGAAAATATATTCGACGCTCAGCACCTCGCTGAGCCCTTCGTGAACATGCTCCGGATCAAGCATTTCGTCGGGAAGCGAATCCCTTACGCCGTCGGGCAGGCTACCTGCTATCTCGCCGAACTCGTCCGGCATCGAGGCTGCGCTTTCAGCGCCGACACAAAAGCCTGACAAAAGCATAAAAGCTATAAAAAATATAAATATTTTTACTGCGTTTTTCATTTTTGCTCTCCATTATACCCTCGAGAGCAGATCTCGCGCATATTCTATTATCTCCTCTATCATCGGTAAGCTGAGCGCAAGAATGCTTATCTTCCCTGCCGTTTCAACCCCACCCGCGATCGCGCTCTCTCCGCAATCGCGGCAGACGTCGGTGCATATACGGCATAAAACCGCAATGCCGAGGGCACGAAGCATTACCGACCAATACCGAGTGATCTGTGAATTGCCCGAGAAGCTCTCAACTATTGACCGCGCATCCGCAACAACGCCGGATATCATAATAACAACACCGCCGAGCACGAGAATGATTCCCGCCATTCTGACCGCTGTTGCGACAGCTCCCGACACGACACGAATTATCACGCATACGCTGATGCATAAAAATGCCAACGCGCATATTTTAAGCATATCCTCATTCATATCAGAATCCGAAAACAGACTGAACGGTATCAAAAAGCGTTCCCATTTCGTCAACGAGCATAAGCATTACTACAAGTATTCCCGCTACTGTTACCATCATCGCCTGCTCGTCCCTGCCCGATTTGTTTAAAATTGCAGACGCTACCGAGACGAGCACCCCTACGCCTGCAATTTTCAGAATGATATTTATATCCATTTCCTTATTCCTTGTCCTTTCGTTTTAAGTCTTCCGTTTTCAGATCAAAAGTATTACTATCGCCATAGCGCCCGACATACAAAGCGTTGAATTGAGCTTTCGGCGCAGTGGCAATCCTTCGCTGACTTCTGCGCGCAATATAGCGAGCTCATCGATACATCTGTCGCACAGCTTTACCTGCTCACCGCGGTAGCTCTTGCCGAATTCCTCGGAGAACTCACTCATTATCTTCAAGGCTCTGCCGTCGAGCGACGGACAGCCTGAGATAAGCTCCGAAAGATCATTTGGCTTTTTTTCGCCGACGTATCCGCAATCCGAATAAATCGAATCGTTACAATTTCCAAGTATCCTTGAGAGCGGCATAGAATAGCAATCCACCTGCGTTTTTATATATCGCAAAAGGCTTATAAATCCCTCGGTGCGAGTCAATGTGCATTTAGCTTTTGAATTTAGCATATATGCTAAGATCGCTCCGCCGAGCACTACAAGCACAGCACCTGTAATTTTAACGGTATTGATAATATTCATCAGCCTCCTCGTAGCTCGTGATCTTGTAGTTGAAATCATTATTTCCGCTTCTGCTTATACCCACGTACCAGCCGAAAACGCGGGCGCGATGAAGTCTTTTTATCGCGGTTCGTCGCAAAAGTGCCTCAAGAGTGTCGGCGTGAGCGCTTGCAACGAACGGCACGCCGCAATTCTGAGCAGATATTATCGCGTCAGCCTCGGCGCTCTCTCCTATCTCGTCGCATATCATAAGCTGGGCGTTCATCGTTCGCGCGGCTATATCGATACCGAGCGCGCGCGGATACCCCGTCATAACGTCAAGGCAAAACGACTCGCCCTCAAGGGAGAATCCCAGCTCGCCGCGCGTATCTATCACGCACACGCGAACTGCACACTCTCCCGATGACATTCTCCGTGCGACTCCTCGCAGAAGCGTGGTCTTTCCAACCCCCGGCGGTGAATATATCAACACGCCCTCACAGTTTTTTGCCGCTGTCAAGAGTCGGCATATCGGCGCTCCGACGCTGAGCGCACGGTGAGGTAATCTGAAGCTTATCGACGTTATGTCGTAAATTCCGATAACGCTCTCACCCTCAAGCACGGCTCTGCCGACGATGCCCACGCGTATCCCGCCGTCAAGCGTGATATAGCCGTTTTTCAATGTCTCACTGTGTGCGTAAAGCGAATTCCCGCTCACTCCTGCAAGTATCCGATCTATCTCGTCGCCGCGCACCAAGCTCTCCAGCATAATATTTTTTGAGCCGACGGTAAGCGAAGCACATCGGTCGCGGCGAAGCCGTATCTCCTCTATCCTACCTATTCTGCGGATATGAGCTTCAATTTCAAGAATAAGACGTGGCGGCAGGAGCTCGCAAATCTTGCTCGGCAACTCATTATCTCGGCTTGTCTGCCGATTTTGTATTACGGTTGGCATTTTTCTTTCCTTCCTTTTCGATTCTTGTTGTTCCTCGTTTTAGTCCTTCTGTAAAAATGATATGAGCTATGTTATTGCCTTATGACTGTAAATAAGCTTTTTTAAAATTGTAAATTTTTATCTTTTTTTATTTTTTTCGACCTTTTGAGAAGGCTATCGGCTTTTTGTGAGATTTTTTATCGATTTTTTTCAAAATACGGCGTTTGCCACCCCCTTTCGACACAAGATATTGGGAGAAAATCTTCCAATATTAACATTATGTTAACATTTTTTTTTGGACAAGCACTTGAAAAATCTATATATCTATGATAAAATTACTTAGTGAATTAAATTAACTTCAAAAACAATACATCTATGGAGGTTTGTAATGTTTTTCAAAAACAATTTTCAGCCGGCTTACGCTACGGCAAACGCGTCTTTTTCGAGAAGCGAAAGGTCTGCTCGCTCTGAATCCGTAATGTTCAGCGCAGACAACGAAGAGTTCAACGCTTTCGATTCAACGCCCAATTACAACAGCTCAAATGCGCAGAAGCGTCCCCAGCAGAGACCTCAGCAGAAGGCCTCCGGCGCACAGGCTTCTCGCAAGAACAACAACTCGACGAAATCTATCATCATCGCAGTAGCTGCTATCGCGGTTCTCATCGCGATCATCGCTATCGGTGTTGTTATCGTTTCCTCGATGAACAAGGATATCAAGTTCAAGGATAACTCCTTCGTTACTTATTCCGACGAGGACGGCAACTATTCCGTAGTTGCAAACGGCAAGGTCCTTCAGACCTTTGGAAACGAGATAGAGCTTATCGTTGCGGATGACCGCTCCTTCGCATACGTTATCGAGGACGAGATTGACGGTGTAAGAATTCATATTGCTACAAACAAGGATATCGTTGCAGTTACTTCTTCTCCCGTTACTGACGTGCTTGCTACCGCTTCCCTCAAGCCCGGCGTTATTTACGAGGACGAGGACGGTGTATATCTCTACACCTCCAAGAACGGCGACGAGGGTCGCATCACCAGAGACAGCGGCTATTCAAACTGGCTCATCTCCGCTGATGCTTCTACCGTGGTTTACACCGCTCCTATCGAGAGCAACGCAGTTGAGTTCTACCTCTGTGTTTACAAGGACAACTCCGAGTACAAGCAGACCAAGAACCTTACCCCCGTTGCAGTTTCGGCTGACGGATCGCTCATCTACGGCTATGGCTACACCTCTAACGACATCACTTCCAGAGTTCTCTACGTTATAAACAGCGACGAGGATGGCAGAAAGGTATTCGTTGACGATAATTTCGGCGGTATCACTGCTATGAATGCTGAAGGAAACGAGATCATCTACTATACCAACGAGACTAAGGGTATTACCTCTTACATATACGCATTCAACGAGAAGAAGATCGACGAGGCTGCTCCCTCGAGCATCACCAGAGGCATCTATGCTCCTGTTTCGGTAGATCCCGAGATCGCTATTTTCGGCACCTTTGCTGACTGCTATCTTGAGGGTGTATCCGACGTTAGCCTTACCTCCGGAATCACAAGCTCCACCTACTACATCGACAAGAATTTCTCGATAAAGAAGGTTGCAAGCGCTACCGGTAAGTTCTCTCCCGACGGAGATTACCTCTACTACATTTCCGAGGGCGGCGCTCTTATGCAGCTTGATCTTTCCGACGACAACTACAACACCGAAAAGATCGCTGAAGATATCGTTGACTTCGAGGTAACTCAGAAGGGTAACGTTTACCACCTCTCCGATGGAAACAGACTCCGCTTCTACAAGCTCTCCTCCGACAAGACGACACGTATCTCCGACGATGCTGAAGAGATCGTAATGTACGATTGCGGAAACGTTCTTTACTTCACCGAGACCGAGAACGTAAACGTATTCTCCTCTAAGGAAGGATCTTCCGCAGAAACCGTTAAGTTTGACAGCACCTCTGTTACCGGTATTCCCGTATTCAGCAACGCCGGATCCGACAAGACCTACGTTGCATTCGAGGACACCGACAGCGGAGACTGGAAGCTCTTCTATACCTCTAACGGCTCGAAGTTCAAGATGGTTGACAACAGCTGTGTTGAGATAGACGGTATGTCTGACTTTGATTGGGATCTCAATCTCGGCGGATCGAACGATAACGATTCCGATAAGGATGAGGATACCGCTGAAACTACCGGCACTAACAATTAAATAATAAAGAACGCCATTGGTTATCCAATGGCGTTCATCTTTTTGGAAATAATTATCGCCGCTTCCGTATCGGAAGCGGCGAATCTTTATTCATATTTTTTCACAATATCCCGAGCCATCTCGGCTATATGCTCGGCGACGTATTCGGGATATACTATTTTCATTTTACTTCCAAAACCAAGCACCCAGGAATAGAAGCTCGGACTGACCATAACCCTTGCGGTAAACGTAAAGCTATCACCGCGGTTACTCATCATAACATCGGTTCCAAAACGGTCTATGACAGCATCTGCGAGGCTCTTATCGCACTCAAAGCCGACGGCACACAGATCTCCCGCGTACATTCCGAAAAGCTGCTTTGAATGGCTTGCGAGGTCGAATTTTTCGAATGCGCTCTCGCCTTCCCTTTTCTCTTTATCTATCGATATCTCAAGCATCTTATCGACTCTGAAATGCTTTATCATATCCGCGGTAGCATCATACCCCACAAGGAAGTAATTTTCACTATCCCACACCAAAGCGAAGGGGCTGATCAGGTAAAAGCTTCCGTTGCGTCGGAAAACCCTGCGCTTATCAGCGCTCCAGGAATAATATCGGAATCTGATCCTTCTATTCTCTGATATGGCGCGGTGGATCATATCCACGTTGCCGAAAACGCCATCGTTCTCGGTTTTAAGTCGGTTCGCCACGACGAGCTGTCGGCGAAGAGCAGATGCTTCGTATTTACTGAGCATTCGCTCAAGCTTGCGTATCAGATCATCACTTTGCTTCTGAGTGATGAAACGCGACGAGCGAACCGCATCAACGAGCAGCTTAAGCTCGGCGGTCTCAAACATACGGCTTCCAAGATAATATCTTACGCTTCTGTCTCGCACCGTACGGATGTCCAAGCCGAAAACGCGAAGCAGCTCCATATCGTCATAGAGACTTTTTCGCTCCGCGCTTATCTCATAAGCGGCAAGTGCATCGGAAAGCTCGGCTACTGTCATAGCGTGCTTTTCGTCGGTGCACTCAATGAATATTCTCATAAGGTAAAGAAGCTTCAGCTTCTGATTCGGCCTTCTCGACATCAGCGTCCTCCGTCAAATATTAACTGTAAATATTTTATCATATTCCGAGCCAATATTCAACAGTTTTAAAGTTTTTTATAAATTAAATAATAGCGGTAATAATGCCGTAAAGGACGATGCCTATTCCCATAAGCACGCTACCTGCAACTGCTGCCATAGAAAATGCTGAGCATTCACAGTTATCTATAGCCTTGTTCTCTTTTCTGCTTTCCATAAATGTATTTTCCTTTTTATACTCGATTCTGTTATTTCTTGCGATGAGGTTATATTCAAGATTTGCGTTCATGATTTTTACCAACCTTTCTTTTGGAGTGTTTTCTCCTCTGTGTCTTCATTATAGCACACTCTCTGTCCGTTTTTCAGTACAATGGTATATATTTTTCAACATTTTTTGCGTTTTTCGGAAAATATTCTTGATTTTTTGAATATTTTTTGGCGTTTTTATTCCGTTTTTTGCAATGCATTCATATGGAAAACAATTCCAAAGTCATTGACAATGCTTATGTAATATGTTATAATTAAACTATATAATAATTTCAAAAAACTTGATGACTAAAAATCTAAATCTAGTTTGAAAGGGATAACAGATGAAAAAATTATTATTGATTTTTTTGATTTTTCTCCTCTCCATATCTCTCTTTTTTATCGGGCGTACTGTGAAAGAACCCAGTTATCCTATTTTGCAATTTGAAATTGAAACTCATGCTCAGTGCTCTGGAGAGCATCTTGATATAGAATTTCCCGAAAACGCCTTTATGTACGAACGTTTTGGATTTTATTATGATGAAAACGACAGTTGTATTGTCATTGAGCGCTGTTGGGATCATTTTGAGCCGATAAAATCTCAAACCTATCATATTGATGAGGTTACAAGCGAAGACTTTGAAAAAATCGAACCGGGCATGACTGTATATCAAGTCGTAGAGCTTGTAGGCATTCCTTTTAGAAGTGGAACATCAGGAATATCGACCACGGATTTCCAAACTGCCGATGAAAAAATATTCCGCATACACTGGGATAAAAATATGAACGTTTTTGAAGACGCATATGAAGTTATCCCCAAAGAAAATTGAACAATAAGAATAAAGGAACCGATACTACATATCGGTTCCTTTCGTATTATTTTATTTGTTTTCAGTAATATATTCCTCGGCAAAATATGCGGCAACAGCACCGTCGGCAGCGGCCGTTACTATCTGTCGCAGGGCTTTCGTTCTGACGTCTCCTGCGGCAAATACGCCGCCGATATTCGTTCTCGTCGTCTCCTCGGCGACTATATATTTGTTTGCATCAAGCTCGATCTGCCCTTCGAAAAGCCCCGACTCGGGAGTACGTCCGATACTGATAAAAAGTCCGTCGAGTGCTATCTCGCGTGTATCTCCGTTTTGAGTGTCGGCAATTTTTATACCCGTTAGCTTTCGGTCAAACAAAAGCTCATCTACCTTACTGTTCCAGAGTATCTCCACGTTCTCTGCCTTCATCATCGGCTCGTGATATACCTTTGATGCTCTGAAGCTATCTCGGCGGTGTATTACGTAGACCTTTTCGCATATACGCGAAAGCAGGAGCGCGTCGGATACCGCGGAGTTTCCGCCGCCGACCACGGCGACCGTCTTTTTTCGGTACATCATTCCGTCGCAGGCGGCACAGTAGCCAACGCCGCGACCTATCAGCTCGTCCTCGTGCTCAATACCGAGATGCTTATGCTCGGCACCCGTCGCGATAATAACAGTCTTGGCAAAATAGTCTCCGTTATCCGCGGTTATACGCTTAGGCGTTGAAAGAAGATCGACAGACAGCACCTCTGCGGTCTCGGTTACAGCACCAAAGGTCTCGGCACTCTTTTTCATATTATCGCCAAGCGTAAAGCCGTCGATACCCTCTGAAAAGCCGGGATAATTCTCTATGAGCTGGGTTTGCGTCATCTGACCGCCCGCAGAAAATTTTTCTATGATCAACGTATCAAGTCCTGCCCTTGCGGCGTAAAGTGCTGCGGTATATCCCGCCGGACCACCGCCTATTATTATAGTGTCATAGATTTTTTCCATCATTTTATTTTTTATTTAAACATAGCGAGGATTCTTGCCTCAGGAAGCGCTCCGACAGATTTGTTGACCACTTCACCGTTTTTAATAACGACGAGTGTAGGTATGCTCATTACCTCAAATCTCATTGCGAGAGCCTCCTCCTCGTCGACGTTTACCTTGCAGACCTTGATCTCGGGGTGCTCCTCCGCTATCTTATCAACGATAGGCGAGAGCATACGGCAGGGTCCGCACCAGGTAGCGTAAAAATCGAGCAGCACGGGGCGATCACTTGCGATCACCTCAGCATCAAAATTGTTCTTGTTAATTACTGTTACTGACATTTTTTATTCTCCTTTATTTTATAATTATTTTTATATTTTTTTATATTTTATCCAAGTAAAAAGTCAAATACAAGCATAAACGCAAAGCCGAAAAGCAGAGCGTATGTAGCTCCCCTCTCGTGTCCGTGGGAATGCGTTTCGGGTATCATCTCGTCGCTGACGACGTAAAGCATCGTTCCGCCCGCAAAGGCAAGCGCAAATGGCAATATAGCGGTAGAAAGGTTGACGGCAAAATATCCGATAAAGGTACCGAGCACCTCAACGGCACCCGTCAGAAGCGCGATAAACAGAGTTTTTCCTCGGCTCATACCTGCCGCTATCATCGGTGCGATTATTACCATTCCCTCCGGGATATTCTGAAGCGCGAT